>JALHFC010000143.1 GCA_022839445.1 Pelotomaculum sp. | reverse complement strand
CGCTCCTGCAGTTGCCGGCCCGCAGCTTCATCTTTCTCTTTTTCCGCTGCCTTTTTCTTTCTGCTCACGGCCAGGTTGATAAATGCCCGCTGCTCCTCCAACCTGGCGATGCGCTCAGGCGAGGCCTGGAAATTGAGGCGCAGGGGCCGCTCCACGGTAATCTTACGGTAACCGAAATAGCTGCTAGGGTAAATTTTACAATATTCGCCTGCGCGGTAGCTCTTAAACAGCTCGACGATCTCGGCGGCTTTGCCGTGGGGAATTTCACGACGCTTGTCCCCCAGGCTCTTGCGCATGGGCGACCAGAAAGAGGTGGCATCGATCAGCAGCGCCTTGCCTTTGCGCTCCGCCGCTTTGCGGTTGGTCAGCACCCAGACGTAGGTGGCGATGCCGGTGTTATAGAAAAGTTGTTCGGGCAGGGCAATGAGGGCCTCCAGCCAATCGTTTTCCAGGATCCAGCGGCGGATCTCGCTCTCGCCGCTGCCGGCGTCACCGGTAAAGAGAGGCGAGCCGTTCATGATAATGGCGACGCGGGAGCCCCCTTCGCCGGGACTGCGCATCCGGGAGAGCATGTGCTGCAGGAAGAGAAGCTGTCCGTCGGAGATGCGGGGCAACCCGGCGCCAAAGCGCCCGGCATCACCCCGCTCGTGCTCGGCCCGGACATACTCCTCGTCGCGCTTCCAGTCTTTGCCGTAGGGCGGATTGGCGATCAGGTAGTCGAAGCGGCGCGGGGCGTGGCAGTCGTTAGAGAGAGTGCTACCGAAAGCAATATTGTCGGCGTCATGCCCGGAAGGATCCTTCATAAACAAGTCGGACTTGCAGACGGCGTATGTTTCGGGGTTGACCTCCTGCCCGAAGAGAAAGACTTGAGCGACCGGTTCGGCCCCGGGGCGCTTGCCCAGGATCTGATCCTTAGCAATGGTGAGCATGCCACCGGAGCCGCAGCAAGGATCGTAAACCGTGAGGGTGCACCCTTTGCGGGTGAAGCGCTCTTCGTCCCCGGCCAACAGCAGTGAAACCATCAGGTGGACCACGTCGCGGGGGGTAAAGTGCTCCCCGGGGTTCTCATTGAGAGCCTCGTTGAACTTGCGGATGAGTTCTTCGAAAATGGTGCCCATAGCGGGATTGTCGACCACATCGGGATGCAGGTCGACATTTTTGAACCGCTCCAATACCTTGAAGAGCAAGCCAGACTCGTCCAGCTTGGTGATGGTGTTGTCAAAATCAAACTTCTCCAGCACTTCCCGCATATTCGGCGAGAAGCCGCTGATGTAATTGCGCAGGTTGGTGGCCAGGCTTGGCGCGTCGGCCAGCAGTTTTTCAAAGTCATAGAGGGAGGTGTTGTAGAAGGCATAGCCGGAGGCCCTGCGCAGCAGTTGATCCGGATTCTCCAGCTTATCCTTGTACTTGGCGTTGGTCTTTAGCACCTCCTGCTTAGTCGCCTCCAGGACGCAATCCAGGCGGCGCAGCACCGTCAGCGGTAAAATGACATCCTGGTACTTGCCCCGCTTGAAGGTGTCCCGGATCAAGTCAGCAATACCCCAGATAAAACTGACAATTTCGCTGTGAGTAATGGCAATCCTCTCCCTGTTATTGCTATTACAGCATTCTATCACCATTATACAACATATTTTTGATAGTTGCCGTTATAATAGCTATATAACAGTTGCGTGGGCGCGTGGCGCCCATAGCAAATTCGGCAATTCCAGGCAGGTGTTTGGCAAACAGGCTATTTTCCGGGGCTGAATATAATCACGCGATCAATAATGAGTTCGTTGTGGGCCGGACCAACCTGGGTGGCTTTTTCAAGGTATGCGCGGAAGAACAGCATTATCTTTTCATCCAGGCCGATGCCGTAGCGCTGCGGGCCAACCGGCACTTCCAGGCAATGGGGATCAGCGTAGCTATTTCTGGCTATCTTCCAGGCATACAGGTAGTGTGCTTGAGGGTGACCGGGGATATAATCATCGGCGCTGTCCTGATAGGTCCTGCTATCAACGCTGGCGACCCCATTCAAGTATGGCAGACCGTAGACAACACTGTTGGCATATGTTGCCTTGCCGGCAGCTTCATGGTTAACGCCATAGATGATGACAAAGTCTTCGGGACTGTCAGGGAGGGTGAATCCAGCATTCCTGCGGCTGTCATCCGGCCTTGTCCAGGCATCAACCTCTATGGTGGAGAAGTAGGCAGCATCACGGTTATCACCGATAGTATTTATCCCGCTCTGGGTAGCATTAAACCCTTCAGGCAAGGCAACATAAGCAGGTAATTCGGTTACCTTGAGGTTTTTGTACCGGGCAAGAATGGCCTGGCGCAGTTCCTCGACAGCAGGTAGCAGGTCTAGCTCCGTTTCCCCCGTTCCACGCACCCGCAGTACCGGGACAGGGAATGGATCGGGTGCTACAACCTTTTCAGGTGTCAGACGGAGGACTACCGAGCCGGGGTTTGCTATATATTCATCCAGTTTGGTCCTGTCCCCGGGAACCGCTATACGGCTGACAAAACCAAACAGGTCTACATTACCTTCGAGTCCCATATTCACGGTTGCTGAGGGAATCACGTCCGTATTGATCATATCTGAAGGATAGCCGACGGACTGTACCGCCGCTCGCACCAGCTTATCTGTCCTCTTATCAGCGGTTGATATGATAATCACAGGCTGGTTGAACGGATTGCCTTCGGTGTTATGGGTGTTGATAGTCAGGTTGTTTATCGTATCGCCAATGCTGTTGAAGAACCCCTTATACTGGTTAAGGACGGGATCATATCTCATCGTTAAATAACTCTGATAGCTGAAGAAAGCTGATTCCGGCGGTGTAAAACCGATCTGGACAACGGCTTCGTCGCTCCGCAAGGGGTAGGCAAATGCCAGACCGCTGGCCGGATCAACCTTCATGCTGGGTGTCTTCTGACCCGGCGCCGGAGGCAATTTGTAAGCCAGGTAGGGAGCT
>JALHFC010000142.1 GCA_022839445.1 Pelotomaculum sp. | reverse complement strand
CGGATGTGCAGCGTGTGCGTCCAGACTTTATGCTTGCGCAAAACAAACCCGACGTAGGCTACCGGAATCCAGGTCAGCGCAAAAATGGGGTAGAAGAACAACCACCAATAAACTTTCAGTTTTACCCTTTCTAAATAAAGACCCAGCCCAAAATAAAAGAATTGAGAGAAAAATCCGATGGCCCCCCATATCGGCCGGTCAAGCATTTGGTTCGGACCGAAAAAGATACCCGTAATCATACCTAAACCGGCGAACATCAGGAAAAAGGGCTGGATCAGGTACAAAGCGCCGTCGATCATGGCAAAATTTTTCGTGCGCAAGCCCTCACGTACCAGTTTGCCCACATACCGCCCCGCAACATTAGTATGGCCTTGCATCCAGCGCTTGCGCTGGCGCCATGACTGCATCAGGCTGAGCGGCTTTTCGTCATAAATCTTGGCGTCGTGAGCCCAGGTAACCTTGATGTTGTTCATCAGCGCCTTCATCTGGAATTCCAGGTCCTCGGTCAGGGACGTCATACCCCAGCCATATCTTTTGAGCATATCCACCGAAAGACACATCCCGGTGCCACCCAAGGCGCAGGTAAGGCCCAAATTATACTTGGAAAGCTGCCAGAACCGGTTGGTAAGTATGTAGCTGATGTAAATAGACTTGGTTATCCATGTGTCATGCGCGTTTTTTGTGTCCAGGTAACCCTGGATGATTTTTTCTCCCCTCAAAAGGTGAGCGTTCATAATCGACAGGAAATCCTTGGCTACCAGGTTATCAGCGTCGAAAACCGCAACCGCGTCATAGTAAATGCCGTTATTAAAGATGATGTCGAATGCGTACTCCAGGGCATAACCCTTACCTTTATCTACGTCGTTAAAGCGCTCAATCACATTGGCGCCTTTTCCCGCCGCTATTTTGGCCGTGTTGTCCGTACAGTTGTCAGCTATTACATAAATATCATACAATTCGTCGGGGTAATCGAGTTCTTTGAGGTTTCTGACTAACTCGCCGATAACCCTTTCCTCATTATATGCCGCCACAACGATAGCAAAGCGGGAACTGGGGAGTGCAGAGTTATCTTCGTGCCGGCGAAAGAATCCAAACAACGAAACCACAAAAAAATAGAAGGTATAAATAGTTAAAAATACCTGGGTCCCATAAAAAACAAACTCCATGGCTATCCCCTTTTACAACTAAAGTCGGTTAAATAAATACATCATATGAAACTTCTGCTAAAGACCAAAAAATCCTTCTTTGTATTATAAAAAACAGTAGCCCATTTTATCAAAAAATATTTTTAAAATAATTAAACAGATTATAAGGGGTGGCATTATCCACCCCTATTGTTGTCTATGCTAACCACCACCCGGCGCTTTTATACTTTTAAAACCGGTTAAATCCTATGCGCATTAAAATCCCTTCAAGACAATATGCTCCATGCCAACTATATTATTACACAATCATTTTCGATATTACTGTCAGATAATTTCTACAACATCCCTGTCCTGCAAAATATAATCGCGCATCACGGATTGCCCGTCATAGCGGGCAGAACCCCAGATCCTGGCGATCTTCATCAAACGCGGCAAATCCCGGTGGATGGTCCCGGCGAGGTCTTGTATTGTGCTGCCGCGTTTTAAGATAAACGGCTTTTCCAGATCGGGCTCCTTACCGGGGACCTTGGTGTAAATGCGGATTACCTGTAATGTCTGAAAGATCTTTTCCCTGAGCTCCTCCAGGCCGCGACCCGTGACGGTGGATACAGGAAGCAATTCGCTGCCCCGGGGTCCCAGCTCTTTCATAATCTGAATATTTTCACCGCTACTCTCCAGATCCGCTTTAGCTGCCAGCAAAAGGACCTTGGCGGAAGATATACCACGCATTCCAGGGGCGGTATCCTCACGCACAATCTTTTTTTCCTTCAAACTATCTAAGCAAAACACAAGACACTCCAGGCAGTCATCGGCAGCGGCATCAATCAGGACGAGCAGGGCGTCGGCATTTCTTAGCGTGCCGGACAACCCAGCCGGGATAACTTCTTCCGTCACCGGGGGAGTATCCACGAGCTGGATCAGGATATCCTGGTAGGGCATCATCCCGGCAAGCGGCACGGTTGTAGTAAAAGGGTAATCAGCCACTTTCGGTTTAGCCCTGGTCATGGCCGCCAGCAATGCAGATTTGCCTGAGTTTGGAAAACCAAGCAGCGCCACCTGGCCGGCGCCCTGTTTTTCAACATGAAACGGGTCGGAGCGTGTAGTTTTAGCCTTCTTCTGTCCCTCCCGCCTGAGCCGGGACAAGCGTTTTCTTAAGTCCGCCTGTATTTTTTCCGTACCCTTGTGCTTTGGGATGACCGCCAGCATCTCCTCTAACGCCGCGATCTTTTCCTCGACGGTTACAGCCTGTTTATAGGCGCTCTCCGCCTCGTAATACTGGGGTGTAAGGTTAGCCGGCATAGGTTCTCCACCCCCCTTTATTTCTTCTTTTACAGTGTTTTGAACACCTTGTTGAAATGATATGTTTAGGCTCGATGGGTCTTATTGAATTTATGATATAATTATAACAATGCACCCATTGATTGAGGGCAAGACTTATTACCGGAAGGCGCAATTATGAAAATTATCGTCGATGCCGACGCGACACCTAAAACTGCATTGGAAATTTGCCGCCGGGCTGCGGCGGATTATTCCATACCGCTTATTACAGTAGCCAGCTTCAACCACCGGATCGAGTCCGACCGGCACGTGGTAGTAGGAAACGCGCCTCAGGAAGCCGATACCCAGGTAATAAACCTTACCGCCAGGGGTGATATTGTAGTTACCCAGGATTGGGGTCTGGCGGCCATGGTCCTGGGTAAAGGCGCTTCCGCCCTAACCGGGCGGGTCTACCGGAAAGATACCATTTGTTTTCTCCTGGAGGAGAGAGAATTAAAGGCAAAGTTCCGGAGAGGCGGGGGCAGGACAAAAGGCCCGAAAAAAAGAACCGCCGCGGACGACCTGAACTTTAAAAAAAACTTGTACAGGCTACTGGAAAAACCCCCTAATCCCTAGCACGGAAGCACGGGGACGGTTAATGTGAAGGTACGGAAACAAATGGATACTTTCATCCGTTCTACTGTGTAAAGCGTTTTCATGGTTGTTCTTTTGCTTCCTTTCCTTGAAGCGCTAGGACGGTTAATTTGAAAGTGTCGTCGGCCATTTTCATCCATTCTCCTGTGTCAGTCACTGTCATGGTTGTTCTTTGGGATGGTCCCCTTACTTCTCCTTCCCTTGCCTT
>JALHFC010000366.1:724-1508 GCA_022839445.1 Pelotomaculum sp. | reverse complement strand
CTTTTAGCCCTGGAGAAAACACCGCAAGACAAAGAATACGCCGATCGGGCCTTTCGCGCCCTGCACAGCTTCAAAGGCAATGCCGGCTTTTTCGGTTACACCGAACTAGAAGACTTAAGCCACCACGCCGAAACATTGCTCGACAAAATCAAAGAAGATGAAAAGACCTGCGACCCCGTAGCAGTATCCTTTCTGCTGATCGCCATAGACGCGCTGCGCGACGGAGTCGATCAGATCAGCGACGGTATAGACATAAACCTGCCCGGGAAAAAAGAAATATGCCAATACCTGGATGACCTTGCCGGCAACAACAGCGACACAGCAGAAGAAAGAAATATGCCGGTACCTGGATGACCTTGCCGGCAACAACAGCGACACAGCAGAAGAGCCTAGCCAGGATAACGGGGCCACAGAAGACACCGGAATAGTCGCCGGTATAACAGACAACGCCCCAACAGGCGCCATAGATGACGGCGCGATAGAATTCAACAACATACAAGACACAGCGCCTCAACCGCCGCAAACCCCAAAACAAAAAGAGCCGGACAGTTTTACCGGACAACCAGAGACAAGTACCAAAACCACACAGCAACCCCCCGGCACGCCAGAAGAACGCGACAGCAGCGCCAAACAACAGCAGGCCATCCGCGTCGATCTAGACAAGCTGGACAAGATCTTAGATCTAGTCGGTGAAATGGTCATCGCCGAGGCCATGGTCGCCAACAACCCCGACTTGCGCGGCCTGCACCTCGACCGTTTCGAAAAAGCCGTACTCCAGCTAGAC
>JALHFC010000366.1:0-651 GCA_022839445.1 Pelotomaculum sp. | reverse complement strand
GGCGAAGAAACTGAAGTAGACAAAACCATCATCGAGCAAATCGCCGATCCCCTCGTGCACCTGATCAGAAACGCCGTCGACCACGGGCTCGAAAGTCCCACCGAAAGGTTGGCCGCAGGCAAACCCGAGACAGGACGCGTCACCATCGAGGCCAAGCACTCCGTCGGCGAAGTATGGATCATCATAGAAGACGACGGCAGAGGACTAAACCGGGAAAAGATACTAAAAAAAGGCATCGAAAGGGGCATGGACGTAGTCAAACGCAACATAGAAAAGTTAAGAGGCAAAGTAGATGTGCGCAGCAAGCCCGGCGCCGGGACCATGTTCGCCGTGCGCATACCGCTGACACTAGCCATAATCGAAGGGATGGTAGTAAAAGTCGGCCGTAACCGCTACACCATTCCCATCAACTCCATCAAAGAATCCCTGCAGCCGAGCGCACGCCAGATCACCCGCACGCCCGATGACCTGGAAGTAGTGGGCATCCGCGGCGAGCTGTTGCCCGTCATCCGCCTGCACGAATTTTACAACGTACAGGCCGACCGCCAGGTCATCACCGACGGGATACTCATAGTAGTCGAAAACGACGTAAACAAATGCTGCCTGTTCGTAGACGAAGTAATCGGCCAGCAGCAGATTGTGATCAAGGGA
>JALHFC010000015.1 GCA_022839445.1 Pelotomaculum sp. | reverse complement strand
ATTGAGGGGAAAATCCGGTCAGTTGCCGATATTGGCGCCGGTGTAAATATATTTAAGTTAGACCTGGAAACAGTCAGATCGAGGCTCAAAATGATCCCGATGATCAAAGAAGCACAGGTCTCCAGATCTCTTCCTGCGACAGTGGTAATAACAATCAAAGAGCGTGTGCCCCTGGGTATTTTACCGGTCCAAGGCGGTTTTATCGAAGTGGATGAGGAAGGAGTCAATTTGATGACAGCCAGCGTGGGCGTACCTGGGCTCCCGGTTATAACAGGCGTAAATGCGGATGACGTCCCTCCTCCAGGACAGGTAGTTCATGCAGCGGGGTTAAAAGACGCACTGGCAGTGATTGGCGGATTGCCCGGTGAGGTTGTCGCCAATTTATCTGAAGTGCATGTCGACGGGGAAGATCGGATTATGCTTTACACTATAGAGGGGATCCAGTGCAAGTTTGGTCAGGCCACCGAGATTAAGGAGAAAGGTGTTATCATATCCCAGCTAATACAAGAGTTGCGCAAAATAGGGGCCAAGGTGGATTATATTGACCTTTCATATGCCGGTCAGCCGGTAGTATATTATCAAAAGCAATAAGGTGAGGTAATGAAATTAAGGGGATTCCAGTGGGCGATTATCCTGGTAGGTATGGTCTTGGGGGTAATGCTGGCAGTCCAATACCGGGTGACAAAGGAAATTCAAAGCACTGAGCCGGTGCGCAGGTCCCAGCAGCTGTCCGCCGAGGTGAGCCAGGCGAGGAAAAACCGGGATGAGCTTCAGGCCCGTGTGGATCAACTGCGTGCTGATCTAAGCAAGCTTTCGGAAGGTCCGCTTGACTCCGAGTTGAAGGAAGAATTAGATCGGGCCAGGATTGAGGCCGGTATTTCCGAGCTGAGTGGTTCCGGTGTAGAAGTTACATTAAACGATAGCAATTTTAGCCTCAAGCCCGGTGAAAACCCCAACCTTTATGTGCTGCATGATGAGGATGTGCTGCGTGTTTTAAATGAAATCAGGGCAGCCGGTGCGGAAGCAATTTCTATAAACGGCCAGCGCCTTCTAGCAACCACCGAGATCCGTTGCACCGGCCCCACCATTGTGTTGAACAAAAACAAGCGCCTTGCGCCCCCCTATGTAATTACAGCTATAGGTAACCCTGATACCCTGGAGAGTTCTTTAAAGATGAAGGGAGCCTCCAGTTTTGGGGGATTCAGGTAGGAGTAAAGAAATTGCCTCAAGTTACCATACCGGCATATAGTGGCGGGTTCAAACTCGACTATGCGAGAGCAGTTGGTGAGGGGACGCGTGCATGAATAAACAGGTGTACATTTCAATTGTGATAGTTGCCATTGTCCTGGGTTTGATGATGGCTTTTCAGTTTCGCACCACGAGCGCCATTGACCGGGGGGTGCCACTTGAGGAAGAGGCCGCCGAATTAGAAACAAAGATTGAAGGGATTAAAAAAGGCCGCACCGACGCTCTCGGCGTTATGGAAAGCGAGCTTTCCAGGATCAGGCTATATGCCGGTTTTATCATGGTCGAAGGACCCGGGGTTGAAGTAATACTGGAAAACCCCCTTGAAACCGGCAGGTTTAACCCTTATGTTATCAGAGATGAGGACCTTTTGAAGGTTGTTAACGACTTGCGTGGGGCCGGCGCTGAAGCCATTAGCATCAACGGACAACGCATTTTGGCCACTAGTGAGGTGCGCTTTGCCGGTAATCATATTAACGTGAACCTGACAAAGCTGTCTCCCCCATATAAAATCGTCGCTATCGGTAATCCCGGAACGCTAAAAAGCAGCCTCGAAATAAAAGGTGGCCTTGTCGAGTACCTGGGCGCTAACGGTATTGCAGTCGGTGTGAAGCAGGAGGACAAACTGCAGGTCCCTGCGTATACCGGACCTTTGCGTTTCGAATACGCCAAACATACTGAAAAATAAGGTAGAATAATTTACTAAAGGGTGAACTATTGATGTGGTTAGGGCTTTGGTTGGGCATATTGGGCTTGGCGGTTGGTGTTGCAATCGGGCTTAACCTACCCTTAGTTTTGCCCCACGCTTATGCCAAGTACCTTTCGGTAGCGGCGCTGGCTGCCCTGGACTCGGTGTTCGGGGGTATTCGCGCGGCTATGGAGGATCATTTTGACAATGATGTTTTTATTTCCGGTTTTTTTAGTAATGCCTTGCTGGCAGCCGGCCTAGCTTTTATCGGGGAAAGGTTGGGTATTGATCTTTACCTGGCGGCCGTTGTGGCTTTCGGTGTAAGGTTATTCCAAAATCTCGCGATCATCCGGCGGCACCTTTTAAAAAAAAAATCTGACATAAAAGGGAAATAGCTTTTTGTGTGGAATCCTAAAACAGTAGGAAAAGTATATTGCGGGGGGGGCGCCTGGATTGGCCGGAGGACGTCCTGTTTTGCTGGCAGGCCTCGACATAGGTACTTCAAAGACGGCAATAGTGGTGGCAACGGCTGTTAGCGGCGCCCTCAAGGTATTGGGGGCGGCGTCATGCCCGAGTGTCGGGTTGCAAAAAGGAACCATTGCCGATGTTGGTTCCACGGCTAAATCCATTAAGCAAACGCTGGAAAAAGTCGAAAAATTAGCCGGGGCGAGGGTTAGATCGGCGTATGTAGGCTTTAATGGAACAAGTGTCTCACTTAAGGCTTGCCGGACAAACGGCGCTGGTTTAATAGAAGGTTTGCCACAGGATGAAGAAGTTTTGCAGTTTATCCCTGCACATCATGCCACGGGTGGGTATAACGTTTATAGCTACTCCGGCAAACTGGCAATAACGGCCAAAGCCGATGATATTGCAAGTATAATGGAAAGCGTCCGTTTGGCCGGGCTATTGGCGCGGGATGTGATATATAGTCCTCTTGCCGGCGCGGAGGCGTTGCTGAGCCCGGCCGAGATGGAACTTGGCGTTGTCTTGGTTGAAATAGGGGCAAGCACAACCACGGTAAGCGTTTTTGACAGGGGCGCAATCAGGGGAACTGCAGTCCTCTCTATAGGAGGGGAACACCTGGCGGGTGACCTGGCTATTGGTCTGCGCACCTCAATGGGAAAGGCGGAAGAAATCTTAAAAAAGGTATCCCTAGAAACAGGGTTGTTGGAGATATCCGCCCATGCGGATAAAGAAAATAATTATGATCCAAAATGTTTGATCAGTCCCATAGTCGGGGCCAGGGTTATGGAAATACTTGATTTTGTCGCTGAAACAGTGGCGGGGTTTAATTACCCGGGCTTACTTCCGGCGGGTGTTGTCCTATATGGGGGCGTGTCCCGGCTCGACGGCCTGGTTCCCTTGGCTGAAAGAAGGTGGCAAAGGCCGGTAAAAACCAGTTTGCCGGGTACAACCGGGATGCCTTTAAACTTAGATTGTGCCAACGCTTATGGTCTGGTGAAGTACGGGTTAAAAAATACATATAAAATGAGGGGAAGATATTTAAACAAACGCCGCGGGAATAACAGTTTCATGGTAAGTTTTATAAAGTGGTTCCAGGAAAAGCAAGAAATGAAATAATTTAAGCGCCCTTTTATGATACTTATCCAAAACAATGAACCGGTTAAGAAAGACGGAGGAGGATTAGGTTATGCTCGATTTTGAACTCGACCTGGACCAGTTTGCGAGTATTAAGGTCATAGGGGTTGGGGGAGGCGGCAATAACGCAGTAAACAGGATGATCAACGCCGGGCTTAAGGGTGTTGAGTTTATAGCGGTTAACACCGATGCCCAAGCATTATATCTGGCGCAGGCCAACAACAAGATCCAAATTGGTACAAAACTTACCAGGGGTTTAGGTTCGGGTGGCAATCCTGAAATTGGTCAGAAAGCAGCCGAAGAAAACCGCGATGAGATCCAACATGCTTTAAGGGATTCGGACATGGTTTTCGTTACGGCCGGCATGGGTGGTGGAACTGGAACCGGAGCCGCGCCAATCGTTGCCGAAGTGGCTAAGGAACTCGGCGCCCTTACTGTAGGTGTGGTGACTAAGCCATTTACCTTTGAGGGGCGCAAGAGGGCTTGCCAGGCTGAGGAAGGCATTGAGATCCTCAAATCAAAGGTAGACACGCTGATTACCATTCCCAACGACCGCCTATTACAGGTCATCGATAAACACACTTCTATTGTTGAAGCCTTTCGTATCGCGGACGACGTGCTGAGGCAAGGTGTACAGGGCATCTCAGACCTGATTGCTGTACCGGGTTTAATAAACCTTGACTTTGCAGACGTTAAAACGATTATGAAGGAGACCGGTTCGGCGCTAATGGGTATCGGGAGCGCGAGCGGTGATAACAGGGCCACCGAGGCCTCTCGCGGCGCCATTTCAAGCCCGTTGCTGGAGACATCCATCGAAGGGGCCAGGGGGGTACTGTTAAATATCACCGGTGGGACCTCCCTGGGGTTGTTTGAAGTGAACGAAGCAGCGGATATTATCTTCCAAGCCGCCGATCCCGAAGCCAACATCATTTTCGGCGCCGTAATAGACGAGAAGATGGAAGATGAAGTGAGAGTGACTGTTATTGCTACCGGTTTTGAACAGAAACTTCGGAAGAAAGAACGTCCGAAAAAACCCGAGTTGGAGATAAAACCCTTCTCCAACCTTGAGGACCTAGACATCCCGGCCTTTCTTCGCCGTCGTTAGTCCGGCGACAAAATTTTTAAAAAAATTATATTATAGGCAGTTAGCGGCATAGCTATCAAACTATGCCGTTTTTATTTCCCCAGGTAGCTACTTCGCGCATATTATGGTAATAATAAATTATAAAGGAAACAACTTACAATGCAAAAAAAAGAAAAAAGTATTAAGTTTACTGTATCCTTTACAGAAAAAAAATTTCAAAGCGCTGTTTTTCCGGCAGACTCAGTTAGGCATAGCAGGGCAATTACCGGCAACGCGGGCGCTAGGCCACCGGTGGAAGGTATGGTGGTTAGGGCATCCGGTAGCCGAGTTGCCGGGCGCGTTGTATATGGCAATAAAAGCCGGTGTGCAACAGCCGGCGATTGGCAAAAAATGGGCACGGGAGAAAATCAGGTTGTACGTGATCCCGTCCTTCGCTCTTTACGCCCGACTGCAGCTATTTTAGCAGGAAAGGCAGCCTTATGGCTGGTACGCTTTTTGGGGGGTGGGCGGGGATCGTCTCTACCCGGTATGGTGGCTTTGAAAATATGTCCCGGTATCTTGGGCCGTCTAGCTAAACATACCTACCGCAGTGTGGTGATGGTTACCGGCACCAACGGCAAAACTACTACAAACAATATGATTGCCCGGGTGCTCGGGAAGGCTGGCTACCGGGTCCTGGTTAACGCTGAGGGAGCAAATCTTGTTACCGGTTTGACTACTGCTTTTATAAAAAATGCTTCCCTCCTGGGCAAGGTAGAGCGGGATTACGTCCTCTTGGAGGTGGATGAAGCGTCCTTTCCCCAAGTAACCCGGCAGGTATCCCCTGATATAGTCGTGGTGACCAATTTTTCACGGGACCAGCTTGATCGCCACGGCGAATTGGATAAAACCATATCTTTAGTTCGGGAAGCCCTCTTAAAGCTTCCAGATACCCGGTTGGTTTTAAACGCCGATGATCCCCTGGCGGCTGAACTAGCCATTTCCACCGGTTTAAAGGCAAATTTTTATGGCCTGGGGGAATCCCCCCAGCAAAAATTCCTATATAGAGCAGTACAGGAAAGGCGCCTATGTCCCGTCTGTGACCGTGAGCTGGATCAGGCCTGTTATCGTCACGGCCATTTGGGGGATTACCGCTGCCCTGGTTGCGGGTTTTCCCGGCCCTTCGCTGAGGTGGAAGGTTTGAATGCTTCAGCTACCGGTGGCTCTGCCACCTGTCGGCTCAACTTGTCCGGTGTTTCCCGGCGCCTGGTTATTCCGGCGCCGGGGCTATACAACCTGTATAACGGCTTGGCGGCCTTTACAGTTTGTATGCTGTTGGGTCTGGAACCTGATTTGGTGATCCGTGCCCTGGGAGGGCACACACCTATACCCGGACGTGCGGAAAGGTTCCGCTACCAGGACAAACCGGCGCTGCTGAACCTGGTTAAAAACCCGGTTAGTTTTAACGAGGGTTTAAATATCCTGCCGGCCCTGCCGGGACCGGTAGATATTTTAATTGCTATTAACGATAACAGCGCCGATGGACGGGATGTTTCCTGGTTATGGGATGTAGATTTCGAAGTGCTTAATAAACACCGGCGCCACATAAATCTCCTGGTCTGTACCGGGCTCAGGAGGGTGGAAACGGCCGTCAGGTTAAAGTACGCCGGGTTGCCGGTTGATAAAATAACTGTCCGGGAGATGCCGGAAGCCGTAAAAGATATTTTATGCGGCGACGGCGCCGCTGCGTACCTCCTGACCAACTATACGGCCCTATGGCCTTTGGAAAGGATTATGAACAAATATGCCCAAAGGGAAAATGTTGTTAAAGGTATGTCACCTGTATCCTGACCTGCTAAATCTTTATGGTGATCAGGGCAATGTGCTGGCTCTTGTCCGCCGCTTGCAGTGGCGTAATATTGGAGTGGAGGTCCGCCGTGTCAATCAGGGGGACACTGTTGATTTTCGGGGAATGGATGTCCTTTTCCTGGGTGGCGGGTCTAGCCGGGGGCAGGACCTGGCAGCCGGGGAGCTAAAGGAGCAAAGGGAACCTCTACGGGCTACGGTGGAGGAGGGGTTGGTTGTTCTGGCTATATGCGGCGGTTACGAGCTATTGGGTCACTATTACCGTAACCCGGAAGGCCGGATCATCCCCGGTTTGGGCCTTTTAGACTTCTATACAGAAGCCGGGCCGGAAAGGCTGGTTGGTGATATAGCCGTAGAAATGACTATATACGGGAAGCCTGTACTGGTAACCGGTTTTGAAAACCACGCCGGGCGGACCTTTTTAGGCCGGACTAACCCCATGGGCAGGGTGCTGGCCGGTTATGGGAACAACGGTCAAGACAGTACTGAGGGTGCCCGCTACAAAAACGTTTTTTGCTCCTACCTGCACGGCCCCATATTGCCGAAAAATCCCCGGCTTGCAGATCACCTGATTAGGCTGGCTTTACAACGCCGGTCTTTACCATCAAGACTTACCCCTTTGGACGATCACCTGGAAGCATTAGCCGGCAAGGTAATACTAAAGAGGCTTTTACGACACAAGAAAGCATAACAAGATAAAGTCGGAATGGTTGCGCTGGGATAGCAGCATCCGGCAAACGGATAAGTTGATCCTGGCGGATCCGCAGACCTTTGGCGGTCTCCTGATTGTCGTTCCCGCAGAAAAGGCCGGTACAACTGTTAACGCTTTGCTGGCAGCCGGTGTGGCCGGGGTGCGGATCGGAGAAATCATCCAATCCGAAGGACCCCCAATTTACGTGAGCAAGTAGCCTCGCGCAACGGGCATGTCCCGCAAATAAACCACCCCTATTCCTAGCCAAAAACTCTCCCCATTATGGCCTCCAATACTTCATCAAAGGGCATGTCTCCGATTTCATCTAACATTTTATCTAGCCTGGTTTTCCGTTTTAATGAGCCCTCTAATAAAATGTCTACGATTTGATCCCTATCTATTAAAACTGATTGGACTTCCAGTACTCCGGCTAACAATCCCAAAATTACAAGGGCCTTTTGCGGGGTGATTACAGGCGCCTTTCTTTTGTTGGTTTGTTTGCATTTATATCCGCCGGTGCTCTTTGCAGGGGTTATTTTAGTGGAATTGTCCATTCCCTGACCAAATTGGGATACAATCTGTTCCAATAAGTTATTTAACTCGCCGGATGAAAACACGGGGGTTCCCCCTTTTTAAGGGTGGAAATGATTTTTATTTTTTGTTACGGAAACACGACCGGTACGCCGGGGACCCGCGATGGTCCCGCGATTCCGGTGGCAAAAAGAATAACAAGGGCGACGGCTATGATCAACAAAAGATCGTGCTGAATTTCTTCCCAAGATGACAATTAAATCACATCCCTTACCGGGCATATAGTATATCTATATTAATATAACCGGCGGTTGGTGCCTGCGGCGATATGCCGCCAAAGAACTGCAAATAACGATATCATTAAGGAAAGTAACGTTAACGTCATAACGATTTGAATAGGAACGGGTTTCCTGTAGTTAATTGTCTGGAAAAAAAGCTTGCACGGGCCATAACGTGACAAATTCTTAAGTCCCGGTGATGTATAATAAAGCCGGGATTGCAACCTTTTTGTTAAGTTGTTATATAGAACTAACTAAGGAAATATAATGTTATAAAAGACATTTCTTTTTTGGGTCGGGGGTCTGGTCCTATGGCGACGTACACTGTTTACATTGACCAGGTATTTCTCGGCAACCTAGCTATGAACTATGCTGTTCTATGGGCAGCTGCAAAGCTAAGCCGGACGAAAGCCGCCATGATCCGTCTTGTAGCCGGGGCTGCACTGGGCGCCGCGTATTCACTGGCATTGTTTTTGCCGGGCAACCATGTCTTTTTGACAATATGGTTTAAAGCTGCCGCTTCAGTGATTATAACTGCTGCTGCTTTCGTGCCGCTTCACATGAGAAAGTTCTTTGTCTGCCTAGGTTGTTTTTATTTGGCATCCTTTACGTTGGGCGGTTTGGTTTTTGGAATGATATTTTTCATCCATTCCGGCCAGGTTGCAAGCATAAACGGTGTCGGCGGGGTTATCGCCGAACATTTCTGGTCCGGAATATTTTTAGGCCTGGTTGCTTTTGGGGTAGCCGCGAAAGGTATAGGCGCCCTTTATAAAAAAGGTTTTTGGGAAAACCTTTTTAAAATGGCCCTCCTAATCAAATCAGGCGGTGAGCAAGTCAGGGTTGGGGCCCTTTTGGATACAGGCAACAGTTTAAGAGAGCCTATGACCAAACATCCGGTAGTGGTGGTTGAATACACTTACATTAAGCCGTTATTACCTGCGGAGGTGCGGGCATCTATTGAAAAAAGCGGCGGTTTCGATGTGTGGGAGGTCCTCGGCTCATTAGGCGAAACCCGCTATGCATCGTGCTTTTGCGCCATTCCCTTTCATTCCCTGGGCGAAGCCAAAGGACTGATGTTGGGTTTCCGGCCTACCAGGCTTTGTTAAGCCATGATCTGTTACAATCCGTGGCGTAAGCTTGACGGGAATCTTTCCTGGGCCGGCATAACGGGAGGGATAAATGTTGTCACTAGGCAAGTTTTGGAGGATTAGGTGGGCTATAAGACTGGCCGTTCTTCGCTTTTTAATCCGGATTGGATACCGGCCCCGGGTTTATTACGTCGGGAGTAGCGAGGCCTTGCCGCCGCCCCTAAGCACCGATGAAGAGAACTTTCTGATAAAACAGCTGGAATCTGGCGACGGCGCGGTAAAGAGCGTTTTGATCGAGAGGAACCTGCGACTGGTGGTTTATATTGCCCGTAAGTTTGAAAATACGGGGGTCGGTGTCGAAGACCTGGTCTCCATCGGGACTATTGGTCTTATTAAAGCAGTTAATACATTTGACCCGGCTAAAAAAATCAAGCTGGCCACATATGCGTCCCGTTGTATTGAAAATGAAATATTGATGTATTTAAGGAGAAACAATAAGACTAGGGCTGAAGTATCGTTTGACGAGCCGTTAAATATTGACTGGGACGGGAATGAGCTGTTATTGTCCGATGTCCTGGGCACGGAAAACGATATCATTTATAAGCTGATAGAAGATGAGGTAGATAAAAAGCTGCTTCATCTAGCGCTTCAGAAGCTTTCCGGTAGGGAGCGAAAAATCGTAGAATTACGCTTCGGTCTAAATAACGGAACTGAAAGAACACAGAAGGAGGTTGCTGATCTGCTGGGAATATCCCAATCGTATATTTCCCGGCTGGAAAAAAGGATTATTAAAAGGTTAAAAAAGGAGATTTACCGCATGGAATAAGGTGGGCTTAAAGACCGCCCCCAATTATCCCCCATCACGTATAATTCGTTTTGGCCGTGGCAATAATGACATTAGGAAAGGTGGGGCGATACATGCTGGTGAACAAGGTTGAGATCTGTGGTGTCAACACGTCAAAACTCCCGGTATTGACAGGAAGCCAGATGCGGACTTTGTTCGAATCCATGCAGTCAGGAGACACCTCCGCCAGGGCCAAGTTGATAAACGGCAACCTTAGGCTGGTGTTGAGTGTAATACAGCGCTTTACTAACAGGGGAGAGTACGTCGACGACTTATTTCAGGTCGGATGTATTGGACTGATGAAGGCCATTGACAACTTCGACTTGTCCCAGAACGTGAAATTTTCCACTTATGCGGTGCCGATGATTATTGGAGAGATCCGGCGCTACCTGCGGGATAACAACCCGATCAGGGTCAGCCGGTCACTGCGCGACGTGGCCTATAAAGCCCTACAGGTCCGTGATACACTTGTCAACAAGCATTCCCGTGAGCCTTCCATCAACGAAATCGCCACTGAATTGAAAATGCCGAGGGAAGAGGTCGTCTTTGCCCTGGATGCTATCCAGGAGCCAATATCTCTTTTTGAGCCGATTTACCACGACGGTGGTGACCCTATCTTTGTGATGGATCAGATCAGCGATGAAAAGAACCAGGATGTGAACTGGCTCCAGGGTATTGCTATCAGGGACGCAATGGAGAAGCTCGGTACGCGGGAAAAGCTGATTCTGACACTTCGCTTTTATGAAGGAAAGACCCAGATGGAAGTGGCTGAGGAAATAGGTATTTCGCAGGCGCAGGTTTCAAGGCTGGAAAAGGCGGCGCTGGTCCACATGAGAAAACACATTTAAAATTTTGGGCGGCATTTAGGCCGCCCAAAATGTTTTTATTCATATAGCGGACGCCGGTACATATAAATGTAGGGGGGGGGTGTCCGGAATTGGTTAGGATTTCCGATCTGCGTGCGCGGGAAGTTGTAAACATAGTTGATGGCCGCCGTCTTGGCCTGATTAAAGATATAGACATAGATCTGGAAGTGGGAAAAATCCTGGCAATCGTCCTACCCGGCGCCGGCGGTGGCAGGTTTTTAGGTTTCCTCGGCAAAGAGGAAGAAATAGTGGTACCCTGGGAAAGGATTGTCAAAATCGGCATAGATGTCATTTTAGTAGAGGTCAGTGGGTTTGCCGATCCCAGGGGAGGGCCCAGGATCAATTATGAATCTACCGTATAAACCTGGGCTTTCGTTTGTTTCATATACAGTCATAAATCAAATTATAAAAAACTAAAGTGATTGTGGCAAAAGATTTACCGAGTTCGAAGATGACGGCATAATTTTAATGATTTCAATGAATTTATTCGCCAGATCGTAGCGTGCTATTTATAAAGTACGGCGGTGGCGCAGCCGGGCTGTTGCCACCGCTAAAGTATTTTTTAGCCTTCCTGCAAACTATTTAATACATATCGCCAGTCGCAATATTTTTCTATGTTTTCCAGGGCTACCTGTACGCTCTCCTTGTCGCTGGGATGGATGTGCCGGCTTACCTGAGACAGCCTTTCAATGGTGGTATAAGTGTCGTAGTGTACCAGGATAATGGGCACCCCCATTTCTTCTGCCCGGGCGATTACTTTTACGTCGGGATAAAGCCCGCCGGTAAGGATTAGCACGGAGGTGCTGGTTTCGAGCGCCGCCAGGGCCATATCGGCCCTGTCGCCGCCGAGGATGACCGCCTTGTTTGCGGCGCGCCGCAGGTAAGTAAGGGCGCTTGATATAGTCATAGCGCCGATAACCACGTCTTCAACCAGTAGGTTTAGCCTGTCGGGGGAGGAAAGGATCTCCCCACCCAGGATGTCGTGATATTCGCCGACAGTCGGGGCTGCTATTTCCGGCCTGGTGGGAAAGGTGCCCAGGATTTTATATCCGGCCTTTTCCATAATGGGCCGGTAGACACCGTCAGTTTTGGCATATAAAGGTCTGGGTACGTTGCTAAAGACGGCGCCGGTTACACGGATGCCTTCAAGTAGCAGGTGCTTGTTTAAAAATATAGCATTGTCCAGGCTATAGTCATTTTCAACTTTTAGCACTAGAAGGGCCATAGCCCCTATTTCTTTAGCCAGGCTAATACAGTCTATACTAAGGCTGCTCAGGATATCAATAGACAGCGCCCCGTCTACGAGCAGTATATCGACGCCTTCTGATACCTCGTCATACGCTTCCTTGATCATCCTGCGGGCATCTTTCATTGTCGCTTGAGCGCTTAGATAAAATGGGTTTGCAGTAACAGGCGCTATTTTTTCCAGGGGAGCTTTTAGATCCAGGACTTCCTTCATCAGCATGGCATCCTGGTCTTGCCTGCCGATAAGTTTACGATCATTTGCCGCCACAGGCTTAAAATAACCGACCTGGTAACCTTCTTGTTTCATTTTTTGGGCCAGCCCCAGGGCCACCACCGTTTTCCCACTGCCCGGGGCACCCATGATATATAGGCTTTTCATACATAGTCACCTCACGATATTGTTATCTTGACATCGACAGCTGAAACACCCTTTTTATATGCAAATAGAGGGTTGATATCCATTTCTGTTATTTCGGGGAAATCCGTAACGAAAAGCGCGGTGCGCCGGATCACATCTATTACTGCAGCCATATCTTTGGGCGCCTCTCCCCGGTAGCCCTTTAAGAGGGTATACGCCTTTGTTTCGGAAATCATTTCCTCGATTTTTTTTGCGTTTTTAAGGTCGCTTGCCAGGCGAAACGCAACATCTTTTAGCAGGTTAACGTAAATACCGCCCAGGCCGAAAGCAATCAGCGGGCCAAATTGCAAGTCCCTGGTCATGCCGATAATTAGCTCCGTCCCCGGTTCCTTCATTTTTTGGACCTCAATACCGTAGATAACGACCTTGGGCAGGTAGCGGTGGACACTCTCCATAATTTCTATAAATGCCTTTTGCACTTCCGCGGCGGAATTAATCCCGACTATTACCCCCCCCACATCGGTTTTATGCAAGATCTTAGGCGAGGACGCTTTAAGCACAACGGGATACCCCATTTTATCAGCGGCTTCTACCGCTTCCTCAGGGGTGGTGGCCAAGACGATGGGCGCCGTAGGGATACCGTAGGCGTTTGCTGCCTCGGCCGCTTCACTGCCAAGCAAAATGAGGCGGTGGTCTCTAGTTGCGTCATAAAAGACAGCCTTTACTGTTTTTTGATCCACACCTGCCAATACACGTTCATCCGCAACAGCCCGCGCGTTTAGATACTGCCCGTAGCTATTCAGGCCCTTTAAGCATACAATGGCAGGCTCTGGAAAGGTAAAACAAGGAACTCCGGCGCCTGAGAGCAGACCGGCGCCCTTGGCCAGCGACTGCCCGCCTGTATAAGCCGCAAAAACCGGTTTGCCGGGGTAGGCATCCCTGGCGCGAAGAATCGTATGCGACACTTCCACTGGTTGAGTTACCGCAGTTGGACACACGAGCACCAATACACTGTCCACGTTCGAATCTTCCATCACTTTTTGCAGCGCGAATTCGTAACGGTCTACCCCGGCGTCCCCCAGGACGTCGACGGGGTTGTAGATCCCCGCCTCCTGGGGCAGGTTGGCGCGCAACTCTTCAATTGTATTCTTTTCAAAGCGGGCCATTTGTAAACCCAACATTTCTATGTTATCCGTCGCAATAATGCCGGGTCCCCCGGAATTGGTAACAACGGCCACCCTGTCCCCGGCCGGGATTGCTGATTTGGAAAATGCCACTGCCAGGTCAAACAGTTCGGTCATGCTGTGGGCCCTGATTACCCCGCATTGTTCAAACGCCGTGTCATAGGCCAGATCGCTGCCCGCCAGGGCGCCGGTATGGGACGACGCCGCCTGGGCGCCCGCCTGGCTTACTCCCGACTTGAACACAATAACCGGCTTCTTTTTAGCGGCCCGGCCGGCTACTTCAATAAAGCGGGGACCGTCGACAATATCCTCAATATAGCACAGAATGACCCTGGTATAAGGGTCATTGGCGGCATCTTCAATAAAGTCTATTTCGGAGAGGTCAGCTTTGTTTCCGAGGCTGACGACTTTGCTGAAACCAAGCTCGGCCGTTTCGCTCCAATCCAGTATGGCCAGCAGTATAGCGCCGCTTTGCGACAGAAAAGCAATTTCTCCCTTTGATAGGAAGGTGGCGGCAAAAGAAGCGTTGATCGGGGTGTGGGTGTCCATTAGCCCCACGCAGTTGGGTCCCAGCATGCGCATGTCGTACTGGCTACATAACAACAGCAGCTTTTTTTCTAGATCCAGCCCTTCCTTGCCGATTTCCTTAAACCCGGCCGTGATGATTGTAAGGGCTTTTACTTTTTTTTCGCCGCACTCCCGCGCCACCGCAAGCACTTGCGCCGCCGGTACCGACAAAACAGCCATGTCTATATTTGCCGGAACAGCACTTACAGAGGGGTGGCAAGTTACACCTAAAATCTCGCTTTCTTTTGGGTTGATTGGATAAACCGCTCCCCGGTAGCCGCTGGCGAGAATATTTTTCATAACTGCGTTGCCGATTTTCCCGGGCTGCTTCGAAGCGCCGACAACGGCTACGGATTGCGGTCGGAACAAAGCGGTTAATTCAGCCACTAATTCTTACACACTCCTTTCTGTAAAATGTATATATAGTATCTTTTTAAACGTGCTCTAGGGAAATTGTTTAGGTGCTCACTTAGTATGAGTATAAGCATAAGCGCAAGATCTATCAACCAAAAAATTAATAACAATTATGCCCCTTAAGACATAAAATAAATAAACACCGCTTTTTAGAAGATTTGGAAAGGAGGGGAAAAAGTGGCTACGACCTATACGGTGCAGACCGGCGACACCTTGTTTGCGATTGCGGAGCGTTTTAGTACTACAGTGGAAAGACTGGTCCGAATTAACAACATTACCAACCCGGATGTTATATTTGTGGGCCAGGTGTTGACCATTTCTGAGGCAGGGGGACCGGCCGAGCCGGGCGGTACCGGTGATAACCGGGGAAGCCGCCAGATAGATAGCCTGTTATACACTATTAGCACTAATAATCGCACCTATTTCGAAAGGGAAAATGTTAACATTACGCTTGTTAAAACAAATAATTCCAGAAGGGATGTCACTTTATCTTACCGGAGCGCGCAACGCTTTGACTTTGTGGTCAGGCGCACCGGGGAAAAAGGGGAGGTTTGGCGCTGGTCACGCGGGCGTTCCTTTGCCCAGGCAACATCTACGGTCACCCTCAGGCCGGGGGAAAGACAGGTTTTTACTGCAACATGGAACCAAAGAGATAACCGTGGTATAACGGTTCCAACAGGTAGGTACACTGTTGAAGGGATTAACGTTGCCAGGGGGTTTTCGGACGAATCGGTCTCTACAACTATTGAGATCCGTAGAGTAGCGCCGACTCCCACTCCCAGGCCGACTCCTAGACCGACTCCTAGACCGACTCCTAGGCCTACCCCCAGACCAACTCCTACGCCTTGTCCGACCGGAAACATCCTGGTTAACCCCAGCTTTGAAAACTGGCCTAGACCTGCTTCACCGCCGACCGGTTGGTCAGGTAGCAATTTGTTCCGCAGCACTCTTTCGCAAAGGGGCAATTATGCGGCCGAGCTAGGCGACGTTCATAATGAAAGGGCCGTGCTTTCCCAGCGGGTTAATATTGAGCCGGGCAGGATATATGACCTGATCTGGTGGGCTAGGGAAAACATTCAGCCGGGCGGTGTAGGAAGGTTTGTCCTATTTGTGGAGATTTTTTATTATGACAGGGACGGCGGTTTTGTCGGCAGGACTGAACCCAGGTATTCGCAGGAAAATATACCCGACAATGTCTACCAGCGGTATAGCCTGTCCACAGGGCGCGTGCCTTCCGGGGCCAGGATAGCCGAAGTAAAGTTCACCTTCGAGCCTTCAGGAGGCAATAACAATACAGTTAAGATAGACAGTGTCGAAATGAGTTGTCTTTTTTAATAAAAGACTATTTTTCTTTAAAAATCTACCTTATATTATAAAGAGGCGGAAAAAATCATCCGCCTCTTTAAACTTTTTAATAACTGTGTTAGTGTCCGCAACTACTGCAATTGTGGGTGCTGCAGGTGGCGCATTCTGAACCGGTCCCTTTCCCGCCGCCTGTACCTGTGGCATTGAAAGAAGACATTACCCTCTCGGGGGATCCGGCGCCACACTTTGGACAATGCAAACTCCCCCCGCTTTCTCCCATGGCGCATAAGATTTCAAAGCGGCGTCCACATTCTGTACACCGGAACTCATATATAGGCATAAAGTCCCTCTCCTTCTGAAAGAAACTATATTCCTAGATTAGCCCCAACCGGCAGCCTTGTCAAGTGATGACAGCATTTTTATCCGACAAAAAAGGATTTCAAGTAGTCCGGAGGGAATTATTTTTATTAGATGGGTTTGGTAAGGGGGATACTTAATGAAGCTGCAATTTTTGGGAGCAGCCGGGATTGTGACCGGTTCATGTTTTCTACTAGACACTGTTAATGCGCGGATTATGATTGAATGCGGAATGTATCAGGGGCCAAAAGAAATAAGGGAGTACAACTACGGTAATTTTCAAGTGCCGCCAAGCAGCGTGGATCATGTTTTGCTTACTCATGCCCACATTGATCATAGCGGTTTGATTCCAAAACTAGTAAAGCATGGTTATAAAGGCAAGGTCATCGCGACTGCGCCTACCGTAGAGTTGTGCGAGGTATTGTTACCGGACAGTGGTTTTATTCAGGAGATGGAGGTCGAGCGCAAAAACCGCAAAAACCGCCGTGCCGGGCAATCGATGATTGAACCGATTTACACGGTCGACGATGCTTATAGAAGTCTTTCGCATTTTAAACCGGTAATGTATGATGAAATTGTGCAAATTACGCCGGATATACGGGCTCGTTTTGTTGACGCCGGACATATTCTTGGATCAGCGATGATTGAACTTTGGGTGCGTGAAAATGAATCGGAAGTAAAACTGGTTTTTTCAGGGGATATTGGTAATATGGACATGCCTATAGTGAAAGATCCTTCCAGTATTGACCAAGCGGATTATGTGATCATGGAATCTACATATGGGTCACGCCTGCATGATCAGCAGAAGGGGGAAATGGAATTATTATACGACGCGATCCGGGACACTTACCAAAAAGGCGGCAATTTAATTATACCGGCTTTTGCAGTCGAGCGCACGCAGGACTTGATTTACCACCTGTACTTGTTGATGGAAGCAGGTAGGATGCCTCCCATGCAAGTTTATATAGACAGCCCGCTGGCCACGGCGGCTACCGCTGTCTTCTGGGAGCACCGGGATGTATTCGACCGGGAGACTACCGACCTGATTAAAAAAAGAGATAATCTATTTAGGGCGCCGGGGATAAAATTTACGCGGTCGGTAGAAGAGTCCAGGGCTTTGAACAGCATTGACAGGGCCGTCATTATTTCAGCCAGCGGTATGTGCGAGGCGGGGCGGATCAGGCATCACCTTAAATACAACTTGTGGCGGCCGGAAAGCACGGTGCTTTTTGTAGGCTACCAGGCGCAAGGCTCGTTGGGCAGGTTGATCCTGGACGGGGCGAAATCGGTCCGTATTTTAGGTGACGAAATTGCAGTAAAAGCCGACATCCGGTTTATAGAGGGTTATTCAGCTCATGCCGATCAGGCGGGCTTGGTGGGGTGGGTTAAGAATTTTACCAGTTTGCCCAGGGAGATATTTTTAGTGCATGGTGAGCCGGAGTCCCTCCATACCCTGGCCGCTTTGCTAAGGTCGGAACTGGGCGCCGGCGTCACTGTTCCTAAGTTGCGCCAGACAGTGGACCTGGTTATGCCCACTACTGCCGCGGAGCCGGCAGATCCCATCAGGTCAGCGTACATTTCTTTGACGGAAAAAATCGAGGGTCTTTTGAGGACTGGTACGAGTGCGGAGCGCCGCGGGGAAATCCTGCGTCTCCTGGCTGAATTGGAAAGCACTGTTGACCGGGGATTGAATAAGGCCGCCGGCCAGTGAAAAGAGGTATTGATAATTGCTTGTAGCCGCCCGCAAAGGCGATTTTAAGGTATATATATTTTCTCATTTTGAGGCTTCCGGCGCTGTGGTCCATGCCTTTACTACCCGCTCCGGTGGTGTAAGCACCGGACCATTTTCCAGCTTGAACATGGCCTTTCATGTTGGGGACACGGCTTTAAGTGTGCGGGTTAACCGGGCCCTGGCCTGCGGGGCGCTGGGAATAAACCCGGCTTGCCTGGTTGCGGGCCGGCAGGTCCACGGCAGCGGGATCGGGGTTGTGGGTGAATGCGACAGGGGAAGGGGCGCCTTGTCCGATGAAGATTCACTGCCTGATCAGGACGCGCTGGTTACCGGAGATACGGGGGTGCCGCTGTCAAGTTATTATGCCGATTGTGTTCCGGTATTTCTTTTAGATCCCGTGCGCAAGGTTGTCGCCCTGGCTCATGCCGGGTGGAAAGGTACCGTCCTTAAAATAAGCCAAAAAGTTGTAAAAAAAATGACTGAGGTCTATGGTACCGACCCCAAAGATTGCCTGGCGGGTATAGGGCCATCCATCGGGCCGTGTTGCTATGAGGTCGACGGCCATGTGATCGGTCCGCTGCGCAAAAGTTTTTTGGGTTGGAGGGAGTTGACCCGCGCCGCTTCACCGGGGAAATGGCGGTTGGACTTATGGGAGGCCAACCGCCACACGCTCCTGGAGGCCGGCTTGCAGGATAAAAACATTATTACGGCCCGTATATGTACTTCCTGCCGCAACGACTTGTTTTTTTCGTACCGTGCTCAGGGCGGCACGGCGGGCAGGATGGCATCATTTATTATGCTCAAGTAAAAATCTGCCGAAAGGGTGACGGAGGATGCCCAGGATACTGGTAGTGGATGACGAAAAAAATATCCTGGAATTGATGCGCTTTAACCTGGAGCGGGAGGGATTTGAGGTATTGACAGCCACGGACGGCGCCCACGGTCTGGAGTTGGCGCGGCAGGAGTCCCCGGATTTAATTGTGCTTGACGTAATGCTACCCGGCATGAACGGCCTGGAAGTATGCCGGGAACTGCATTTAGATCCAACGACAAGAAACATTCCCATTATTATGCTCAGCGCCAGGGCTGAGGAAATGGATCGTGTGCTGGGGCTGGAAATGGGCGCCGACGATTATGTTACAAAGCCTTTCAGCCCAAGGGAGTTGGTGGCCCGGATTAAAGCCCGCTTCCGTAGATTTCAGCCTGGAGAATTCCGTGAAAAAGAGGCTATGCCGCAAAGACTTGAACTCGGGCGATTGCTCATTGACGGAGAAAAGTATGCTGTTTATTTTGATGGAGTAAAGCAGGATTTAACGTTGAAAGAGTTTGAGCTTTTGCGTTATTTAGCCTGCCGTCAGGGCAAGGTTCTCACGCGTGATCAGCTGTTAGAACAGGTTTGGGGATATGATTACGCCGGCGACTCCCGCACCATCGATGTCCATATCCGGCACATCCGGCAGAAGCTCGGTTCCCGGCCGGACAGCACAGAGCTTATTGAAACTGTGCGCGGGGTGGGTTACCGCTTTAAGGGGGACCGGGAATGACAATTGTTTTAAGGACACTAAGGAACATCGGCTGGAGACCGGTGGCCAGCTACTTCTTTCTTTTTGTTATTTTCCTGGTATTGGCCCTGCTTTACAATTACGGTTTTCTGAACCTCTGGGAGGTAGGCGCGCTGGCCTTTACCTTTTCGGCCATGCCGGCTTTGATCCTTTATAACCGTTTAGTCAGCCCCTTAAAGGAAGTGGCTACAATTGCGCAAGACATGGCTGCCGGAAACCTGGACCAGGAAATACCGGTCTTGGCCCAGGACGAAATTGGTGACCTGGCCCGTTCCATTAATTACATGGCCAGGCGGTTAAAAAACAACATGGACGATTACCATTTAGAAAAAAGTAGGATTCAAGCTATATTAAACAGCATGTCTGACGGTGTTATCGCCATGGATAGCTGGGGCCGGGTAGTATTAATCAACACGGTGGTAGAAAACATTTTCAGGATCACTATGGAGGCCAGCAGGGGGAAAAGCATACTGCGGGTAATACGGGATTGTGAGCTGGAAAAACTGCTGCACCAGTCCCTTGAAACCGGCAAATCAATTAAAAAGCAAATTCAAATAATGGCGCCGGACCCGCGTATCTATCGTGTGCATGTTATACCTTTACAAGATGCCGGTGAGGACCGTGGCGGTGTGCTGGCCCTGCTTAGAAATATCACTGAAAAGAAAATGCTCGAAGAAATGCGCAGCGAGTTTGTGGCCAATGTATCTCATGAGTTACGCACACCCCTGACATCTATTAGGGGTTTTGCAGAAACGCTTCTGGACGGGGCTGCCGAAGATCCAAAAGTGGCCAGGCAGTTTCTTGAAATTATTAACCACGAAACCACACGGCTATCAAGGTTAATAGATGAATTGTTAAACCTCTCCAGGATAGAAGACCCGAAATTTGTACTAAACCGGCAACATGTAGAAATAGGTGATTTGATCAAACGGACGGCGGAAATGTTCAAACATCGCGCTAAGGAGAAAAATGTTGCCTTAAAAATTGAAATTGCGGACGATCTGCCGGCCATACAGGGTGATCCCGATATGATTAGACAGGTTTTTATTAACTTGATTGACAATGCTTTCAACTATACCGAACCCGGGGGGCAAATCCGCGTCGGCGCCGTTTTTGAACATGGAGAACTAAAAGTGGATGTCCAAGACAACGGTATGGGCATTTCGCCGGAAAATTTGTCCAGGTTGTTCGAGCGCTTTTACCGCGTTGACAAGGCTCGCTCGCGGGAATTGGGGGGTACCGGTCTGGGCCTTGCTATTGTTAAACATATCATTGATGTCCACCAGGGTAAGGTGCAGGTGGAGAGCAAGATAGGCAAAGGCAGCACTTTTTCCTTTTCGCTGCCTTTAGGTGGGCCGGACGCCGGGTTAAACCCCAGGTAATTATTTTTGCCCGGCATATTAATAAACCGGATCAATTTCAGAAGTCAATTATGACTAAAGAGCAATGTTTTCTTAAAAAAACATACATACAAGAGCTTTTTGCGCAGGAATTGATGCCAAAGCCGTCGAATAGCTAACATTTAACAGTAAAACCCGGGTAAAGGTTTATGTAGGGTTTGTTGCGTGTATATTCTGAGAGAAGGTTGACGGCAATCTTGAAGGGTAAATAAAGGCGGTGTTTATAGCTTGGACATCCTGGAAAACCTAGGTCAGGTGAGGGAGCGTATTTATGCTGCGGCCCACCGTGCCGGTCGTAATCCAGGGGATATAAAGCTGGTGGCTGTGACAAAGACCGTACCGGTTGACGCGATCAAAGAGGCTGTTGCTTGTGGGATCACTTGTTTGGGGGAAAACAGGGCGCAGGAGTTTCTAGGAAAATATTCCCTGCTTCCTTCTAATCTGGAGTGGCATTTCATCGGGCGCCTGCAGACCAATAAGGTAAAAAAGATAGTGGGCAAAGTCAGCTTGATTCATTCACTGGACCGCTGGTCGCTGGCCCGGGTGCTGCACAGGGCGTCATGTGAGGCCGGTATTGTAACACGTGTCCTGGTGCAGGTAAATGTGGCCGGGGAAGAAGCAAAAAGCGGTCTTTCCCCTGCTGAGGTAAAGGATTTTGTTGAGGAAGCGGGCCGGCTGACCGGTCTTCATGTTTGCGGGCTGATGACTATTGCCCCCTGGTGTGAAGATCCGGAGCAAACGCGGCCGGTGTTCAGACAGTTAAGGAAGCTAGCCCTGCGCTTGAAGTTAGAAAGCCTCTCCATGGGAATGTCCGGGGATTTTGAAGTTGCCTTGGAGGAAGGCGCCAACATTATCCGGCTGGGAACGGCTTTGTTTAGGCAGCGTAATTTATCAAGCCCGGCGCATGACCGGGTTTGTAAAAGGTAAAATTAATTTTAGAGAGGTTCGGTGATGGCTTTGAAACTGGTGGAAAAGGTTCTCGGCTTTATGGGTTTTGAGGAGGAGGCTATTGAAGAAGAGGAAGAAAAGTTACGAAGCCATGAAAGAGTGCAAGAGGAACAGCCGTGGCAAAAGAAAAAGGGCAAGGAAAGAGATAAAAGCAACGTAATTAGTATGCACTCCCAGCGCCAAGTGAAAGTGGTTGTAGTTGAGCCTAGGATTTATGACGAGGCTGAGGGAATTGCGGAGAATCTCAAAAACAGGCGTCCGGTAATTGTCAACCTGGAGCAGGCGGAATCGGATCTAGCCAAACGGATACTTGACTTTGTCAGTGGCGCCACTTATGCTTTAAATGGGCGCCAGCAAAAAGTTGGAAACGGCATTTTCCTGTTTGTGCCGAGTAATATGGATATATCCACCGATTGTAAAGATCAAAACAGGGAAAAAAGCATGTTTTTAAAAATGCGTCTGTAGTATGTTATTAAAGGGGTGACACAATGCCTTTGAAAGGGCAAAAAATAGGTCTTCTGGGCGGAGGGGCCATGGGCGAAGCAATTATTACCGGTTTGCTCCGCGCAGGCCTTGTGGCGCCCCCGGCCATATCTGTAAGCGATATCAATACAAAACGCCTGGAATACCTAAGTCAAAAATTAGGGGTCCGCACCGCGGCTGATAACGGTGCTGTTGTAAAAGATGCAGGTATTGTTGTAATAGCCGTTAAACCTCATGCGGTAACTTCCCTATTACAGGAAATAGCCCCGGCAGTCCGGCCGGAACAGATCTTTATTTCCATAGCGGCCGGTATCCCGACTAAACTCATTGAATCCTACCTGGATGGCCCCGTTCCGGTGGTGCGGGTGATGCCAAATATGCCCTGCCTGGTTGGGGAAGGGGCTAGCGCTGTGAGCGCGGGGGAATTTGCAGGCAAGGAAAGTATTCAAAAAGCAATGGCTATTTTCGCTGCGGCTGGGAAGGCGGTAGAGGCGCCTGAAACGCTGTTGGATTGCGTGACGGGCTTGAGCGGCAGCGGTCCGGCTTATATGTACATGGTCCTGGAAGGACTGATAGACGGGGCGGTGCGTCTCGGCCTGCCCAGGGGGGAGGCAACGGTTTTAATCACCCAGACTATGCTGGGGGCGGCGAAAATGCTCCTAGAAACTGGAGAGCACCCCGGCAAGTTAAAAGACATGGTAACCACTCCGGGAGGCACCACCGCAGCCGGTCTGTTTGTTCTAGAAGAAGGCGCCTTAAAAGCGTTGCTGATCAAGGCGGTAGATGCTGCTGCCAGGCGATCAAGCGAGTTGTCCGGTTAAAAAATGAAGGGCGGGGGTGCAATGTGACTTGAGCAGCATTATTATCACAGCCGTTAATGTAGCTTTTCAGGTATATACATGGCTTGTTATTATCAGGATCCTACTTTCCTGGATCCGGCACAACCCTTATCAGCCGCTGATCCGTTTTATTTATGAAGTTACCGAGCCCTTTCTGCGGCTTTTCAGGCGGATTGTTCCTCCCCTGGGGCAGATTGATTTCTCCCCTATTATTGCTGTTTTTGTGTTGCAGATTTTACAATGGGTTATTGTTAGGCTACTGGTAAACATTTTTTATGGTCTACATTTTTAATTTCTATACCGGTCCGAGGTGAAGAGATAGTGCTAACACCACTAGACATTCAAAAAATAGAATTTCGCCATGTTTTTCGCGGTTATAGTGAGCAAGAAGTAGACTCTTTTCTTGACCGGGTTACCCAGGATTATGAAAATTTATTCAGGGAAAACCAGGAACTCAAGGAGAAACTAGCACTGGCGGAAAAGAGTACATCTCGCTACCGGGAAATAGAAGAAGTGTTGAAAAATACTATGGTCATGGCCCAGAAAAATGCCGATGAGCTACGGCGAAATACGGAAAAGGAAGCCAACTTGCTTCTCGACAAGACCCGGATTGAAGCCGACCAGTTGGCGCGGGAAGCGGAACAGGAGGCAGCGGCGCTGTTGCAGGAGGCAGAGCGGCGTGCCGCCGAAATGATTTCTACGGCCGAGGGCAAAGTTAGCCATGTTCTAGAAGGATATCATAGGCTAGAAAGGGAAGCGCAGGTCTTTAGGACACGTTTCCGCTCTTTTCTGGAAGCCCAGCTTAAACTCTTGGACGGTGAGGAAGACAGGGACCAGGCGCCGGGGGAAGTAGATGATGAGCCGGCGTAGCCCAAAAAAAGTCCAAAGGTTGTTTTTGTGAAGGCGGCTGGTGGCGCCTTCTCGTTATTATAGAGTTATTTTTAAGGAGTGTCGGATAGGTGGAATTAATTCATCAAAATAATTGGTTTTGCTCGGTCAAGGACACTCACGCGGCGGACCTGGTTGGCGAAACTGTCCTGATTGGAACAGATTGAACGGCAGCGGTACAGTCCCCGGGCTAATTGGGGTAACGGCTTATTTTAATGCCGGATCCTTTTTGCGCCGGGCGGTGGAAGGTAAGCCCGGCGAGCTTGTCAGAGGATTGCTGGCGGAGTGTGTCAGGGGCATTATCCAGGCGGAAACTTTTTTATACAAAGAGCGGGGCTACCCGACACCGGAAGCGTATGGTGAGTATTGGGAAAGGTCGTACCTGGACTCCTGCCGTTATTACAGCAACTTAAACCGCATCTCCCTCAGGTGGCCGGAGTACATTGCCAAAATTCGTCCGGGTGACAATTACTTCAACCGTTCTAAAACCTGTTCGATATACAAGCAGCCCGGCGGTGTAAGAGCAACCGGTATTTTAAGCGACACTTATCATGAAATAAGTGTTACTATGGATTTAGACAGGGAAGGTCAGGTCACCGGTTGTACAGGAAGTTTTTTGCGGGCGCCGGACGTGGTATGTTTTGAAAACATTTCTTTGTTGAAACGATTTTCCGGTGCTGTTTTTCCAGGCTGCCACAAGAGGGAAATTGCAAGAATTATTGGCGGCGCCCAAGGTTGCGAGCACCTGGTAAACCTGTTAAGCGATATGGAAAAAACAATTGCAAGATCCGGCTTTAGATTTAATAATGTGGGGGCTTGAACGCGTTGCTTAGCATTAGGGAAGAGGGCGGGGGTGTTTCCTTTAAGGTAAGGGTGTTGCCACGGGCGTCTAAGGACCAGTTGGCCGGCCTTTATAAAGACGCCGTGAAAATACGCTTGGCGGCGCCTCCTGTTGAGGG
>JALHFC010000141.1 GCA_022839445.1 Pelotomaculum sp. | reverse complement strand
CCCAGGGAAGCGGTGATAAAGAATAAGGTCAACAAGTAAAGTTCCAGCAAGCTGCCGCGGATGGGTACCTTGAAAACCAGGCTGCCAACCAGTAACGCAACTGTAATCTGAACATACCCGAGCGCAATATAGGGAATGATTTTACCGATCATCAGCTCGTAAGAACGGATTGGGGTAACCAGCAATTGTTCCAGAGTGCCCTTTTCCCGTTCTCTCACAATGGCCATTGAGGTCATAATCACCATAGTCATCGTCACGATAATGCCCAGGATAGCCGGAACCATGTAGTAGGCGGTAATGCCGTCGGGGTTGTACCAGGGCCGCACCCGTATGTCGTAAGGAATATTTTGCACCTGGGCCTTCTGGGCAATGATCTTCTGTGATTTTAACAGCCCGATGGAGTTGGCGGTAGCTATGGCTGTGGAAGACACCATGCTGTCGCTGGCGTCCACAAGCACTTGTACTGCTGCCGTATCGCCTGTTTTTAAGCTTTCTTTAAAATCCGGCGGGAAAATAATACCGATTTTAGCCTTGCCGCTGTCAATCAAGCCGGTTATTTCATCATATCCTTCAGCCGCGCAGGTAATATCGAAATAACCGGAAGCGCTGAAGGCTTCCAGAAGGTCCCGGCTTTCAGCGGACAATGACTGGTCGAATACTGCCGTGGGAATGTGCTTTACCTCGGTTTGAATGGCGTAACCGAAAAGAAGCAACTGGACCAGCGGCAGCGCAATGGTAATAGCCAAAGTCAACCTGTCCCGCCTCATTTGTAAGACTTCTTTTTTCAGGATCGCCAGTATCCTGCTCAATTTAAGACACCTGCCTTTTTTCCTGCCTGGCCAACGTGATAAAGACATCCTCCAGGGACGGCCTGATTATTTTGGCTCTTGCTTTTGTATGCAGGTTCAATGCCTCCATGTGGCCTGCGGTCTCCAGCAAGACGTGCAGCATCAGCCCGTGGACGGAACATTCTTTTACATAGGGGAGCTTTTCAATATCGTTAACTCTATCCATGACGTCAGGCAATTCCAGTTCTACCATGCACCCTTTGACAACACTTTTTTTCAGGTTGTCCGGCGTGTCACAGGCGATCAATCGTCCCTCTGACAAAAAAGCGATTTTATGGCAGCGTTCCGCCTCATCCATAAAATGTGTGGTAACCACTACGGTTGTCCCCTCGCCGGAAAGCTTTTTAATTAATTTAAAAAACGCGCGCCTGCCGGCAGGGCTGATGCCGCTGGTAGGTTCGTCCAGGAACAGGATGGACGGCTGTGAAATAATGGCGCACCCAAGCGCCAGCCGCTGTTTCAACCCCCCGCCCAAATTGATCGCCATGTCTTGTTCCCGGCCGGTCAAAAGGGCCATCTCAATCATTTCAGAGATCCTTTTTTTGCGTTCGCGATAGGGAATGCCGTATATTCCCGCGTAAAAATCCAGGTTTTCGTAAACCGTCAAATCGTCGTAGAGGCTGAATTTTTGGGACATATATCCAATTATTTGCTTTATCTTTTCCGGTTCCCTGAGCAGATCGAACCCCAGCACGGAGCCTGATCCCGATGTGGGTTGCAGGATGCCGCACAGCATCCTGATTGTGGTGGTTTTACCGGAACCGTTGGGTCCTAAAAAACCGTATATTTCTCCCCGTCTGATGTTTACGGATAATTTGTCAATGGCAGTGAAAGAACCGAATACGCGGGTCAATTCACAGGTGGATACGGCATGTTCCATTTAAACCACCTCTTTTCCGGCCAGAGACATAAATACATCTTCCATCGAGGGCGGTATTTCCTCCAGGTGGGTAATATTGATTCCTTTTTCGGTAAGCATACCGGTGACGGCATCCCTGGCCCTTTTGGTTTCGGTTACCGCCACGTGATATTTATCGCCGTAAAAGCTTGCGTCAACAACTTCAGGGAGATCGTTGATGAAATCCAGGTCGCCGGTGTCTGCTTTTAATTCTAAAAGTTTGTATGGAAACTGCTTTTTTAAGTTACCCGGTGTATTCGCAATTAAGATTGTCCCCCGGTCCATAAACGCGACTTTTTTACACAGTTCAGCCTCGTCCATGTAGGGAGTGGAGAAAAATATAGTCATACCTTCTTTGTTTAACCGGTAAAGTATTTTCCAGAATTCCTTGCGGGATTCCGGATCGACGCCGTAAGTAGGTTCGTCCAGGAACAGCAGCGCCGGCCTTGCCACCAGGGCGCAGGTGAGGGCAAGTTTTTGCTTCATCCCGCCTGAAAGGTTGTCGGCAAAGCGGGATTTAAAATTTAACAGACCAGTTAATTGTAATATTTCATCAGAGCGCTGCCTGATTGTTTTTTTATCCAGTTTATACAACGCGCCGAAAAAATTAATGTTTTCCATAACGGTAAGATCGCCGTAGAGGCTAAATCTCTGGGGCATATAGCCAAAGGCTTCTTTTTTGTCGCCAAAAAGATTAACCCTGCCGCCGGTGGGAACAACTATACCGCATAGCATCCTGATCAGGGTGGTCTTACCGGCCCCGTCCGGCCCGACCAGGCCGAAAATATCGCCCCGGTCAATTTTTAAACTAACCTTGTCAACTGCGGTGAGGTGGTCAAAGACTTTGGTCAGGGCTTCAACTTCAATCATTTGCGCCACTCCTAATAAATAACGACATCAGCCGGCATACCGGGTTTAAAAACGCCGTCGTCGTTATTTACCTCGATTTTTACCGCATATACTATGTTCGTGCGTTCTTTTTTGGTCTGAATGGTTTTGGGGGTAAACTCGCCTTTAGAAGCTATTTCTTTGATCATACCTTTATACTCCGTGGGACTTCCGCTTACCGTAAAGACCACTTGTTGCCCCAGTTTTATTTTAGGCAGGTCGTCAGTCGGAATATATACTTTGATCCACATATTGTTCAGGTCGGCAACGGTGGCCACCGGCGCCCCGGCCTGAACGTATTCTCCTTCTTCGAAATTTTTACTGAGCACCGTTCCATCAATTGGGCAGGTTATTTTAGCGTCTTCCAACA
>JALHFC010000140.1:3706-7342 GCA_022839445.1 Pelotomaculum sp. | reverse complement strand
GCAAACCTCACCAACGAGGCGGCCCTGCTGGCGGCCCGTCAGAACCGAAAAAAGATCACCATGGCAGATATGGAAAACTCTATTGAACGGGTAATCGCCGGACCTGAGAAAAAATCCAAAGTTATCAGCGAAAAGGAAAAATGGCTGGTCTGCTACCATGAAAGCGGACATGCCGTTGTCGGTTACATGCTTCCGAACACCGATCCCGTGCATAAGGTATCTATTATTCCCAGGGGCCGCGCCGGTGGTTACACCTTGCTTTTACCCAAGGAAGACCGCTACTACGCCACCAAGTCCCAGTTGTTGGATCAGGTGACCATGCTCCTGGCCGGGCGGGTATCCGAGGAGTTGGTGCTAAAAGATATTAGCACCGGGGCGCAAAACGACTTAGAACGCTCCACCGATATAGTCAGGAAAATGGTTGTGGAGTTTGGTATGAGCGATCTGGGGCCAATGACTTATGGAAGCAAGACGGACACGCCATTTCTTGGCAGGGACCTGGCCAGGGATCGCAACTATAGCGAAGAGGTGGCCAGCGCTATCGACAATCAGGTGCGGCAGGCTATAGAAAAGTCCTATAACAAAGCTAAGGAGATTTTAGCTCTTTTTGAAAAAGAAACAATTGAATCTGAAGAATTTGAGGAATTGATGAAAAGCGCCGGTGTGGCAAGGCAAAAATAATTGTTGCTGGATCTAAAAAACGCCCGCGGGCTTGCCGTGGGCGTTTAGAAATGGGGGGTTTTGTAGATGGAACGTACATATCTGATGGTTAAACCCGATGGTGTGCAGCGGAGCCTGATCGGGGAGATAATCTCCAGATTCGAGAAAAGGGGTTTTAAGATTGTAGGGCTAAAGGTGATGCAGATCAGCCGGGAACTGGCAGAAAAACACTACGGTGAACACAAGGACAAGCCTTTCTTTGGACCGCTGGTTGAGTACATAACAAGCGGGCCGGTGGCGGCTATGGTGATTGAGGGCAAAGACGCCGTACGCGCAGCGCGGGAAATGATGGGGGCTACCAACCCGTTGCAAGCTGCGTCCGGCACCATCAGGGGTAGCTTCGGGATTGATATCGGGCGCAATGTCATCCACGGGTCCGACTCCCCCGCCAGCGCGGAAAGGGAAATAGCCCTTTTTTTCAGAAAGGACGAATTAATCGAATATAGCCGCAGTGTTGACCGGTGGATATACGAGTAGGGCGGTTTATCCGCCCTTTTTTAAACCTTTTTTATGACGGCAGGGACAGCTCTAAGCGTGTCGTGTTGAGATTATTGGGACAGGCAAAATCTTTTAGGCGCAAAATTCAGGTCTAAAGGGATGAGCCCCTATAGCCTGGATTTTTTAATATTTGGGTTAGCGATATCCCTTCGTTTATCAATGGCGAATAGTTCCTATCAAGTATATACAGCATAAGAGGAGTGTTTATCGTGGTTTACGATCCAACCAAATTGAAAGACTACCAAATAGCAGAGCTTGCTGAAATAAATATGCCTTCTGCGGGTGAATGGGCTGAAAGGTTGGGTTTGCAAAAGGATGAGATCATACCCTACGGTAGGGTTGCCAAGCTGGATTTTATGAAAATTATCGACCGCCTGAAGAACAGGCCGGACGGGAAGTATATAAATGTTACCGCGATCACGCCGACCCCGTTCGGTGAGGGTAAAACAACCACCACCCTGGGTCTGGTAGAGGGTCTCGGTAAAAGGGGTATGAATGCCGGCGCGGCTATTCGTCAGCCGTCGGGCGGCCCCACTATGAACGTAAAAGGAACAGCAGCCGGGGGAGGCAATGCCCTGGCCATACCCATGACAGAGTTTTCCCTGGGCCTTACCGGTGATATTAACGATATTATGAATGCCCATAACCTGGCCATGGTGGCGCTCAATGCCCGGATGCAGCACGAAAGGAACTACGACGACGCGGAACTGGCCAGGCGTGGTTTGCGGCGGCTAGACATTGACCCCGCCAGGGTGGAAATAGGCTGGGTCATCGATTTTTGCGCTCAAGGCCTGCGCAAGATTATTATGGGCATTGGTGGCCGGATGGACGGCTACATGATGGAGTCCAGGTCCAGCATTGCGGTCAGTTCCGAGCTTATGTCTATCCTTGCCGTCGCCACCGACTTGAAAGACCTGCGGGAGCGGGTCGGCAAGATTATTGTGGCTTACGACAAAAAAGGCAACCCGGTTACCACTTCCGACCTGGAAGTAGCCGGGGCTATGACCGCCTTTATGAGAAACGCCATTAACCCGACTTTAATGAGTACGGTGGAGTACCAGCCGGTCCTGGTACACGCCGGTCCGTTTGCAAACATAGCCATCGGCCAGTCTTCTGTTATTGCCGACCGTATTGCGCTGAAAATGTTGGACTATAATGTAACAGAAAGCGGTTTTGGCGCTGACATCGGTTTTGAGAAGTTTTGGAATATTAAATGCCGCTTGAGCGGGCTTGTGCCCAACGCTTCCGTCATCACCGCCACGATCAGGGCTCTCAAGATGCACGGGGGAGGACCCAAAGTGATTGCCGGGCGCCCCCTGCCCCAGGATTACACAAAAGAAAACCTGGAATTGTTGGAAAGAGGTATTGTAAACCTTTTGCACCACATTTCAATCGTGAAAAAAGCCGGGATTAATCCGGTGGTGTGCGTCAACGCCTTTAGCACGGACACCAAAGAAGAGATAGCTATGGTACGCCGCTATGCCGAACAAGCCGGCGCCCGTTTCGCACTGTCGGAACACTGGTTAAAAGGCGGGGACGGGGCTTTGGATCTTGCTGATGCGGTTATAGAAGCTTGTAACGACAAAGTCAACTTCAGCTACCTTTACCCGCCGGATCTACCGCTGCGGCAAAAGGTCGAAATAATCGCGCGGGAAATATACGGAGCCGAGGGGGTTTCGTGGACGCTGGAAGCTGAGGCCAAAGCCATGCGGTTTGAGTCCGACCCTGCATTTGCCGATTTTTCTACCATGATGGTAAAAACCCATCTTAGCCTTACGCACGAACCGGCCGTAAAGGGGGCGCCCAGGGGTTGGATCCTGCCGGTCCATGACATACTGGTCTTTGCCGGGGCTGGTTCACTATGCCCGATGGCCGGCACAATCAGCCTGATGCCCGGTACCGGTTCCAATCCGGCTTACCGGCGGATTGACGTGGATACTGCAACCGGAAAGGTTACGGGTCTTTTCTAAATAAAAGCGTCTGCGGCGGCAGGAGACGCCTCCCCGCGGGGATATACAATCCGCGGGCGGGGCGCCGCGATCCGCGAGGGTATCGCGATTTCGTAGGGGCACGTCATGCCGTGCCCCTACAGGGGTTATGCCCCCCGTGGGGGAATCATGGCCTGTGGGGTCATGGCATTCCGTGGGGTTACGATGACCCATTAGTATCAAACGAATTTGTCCGATGAGGCCAGGTCGGGCTGTTGATTTTTTAGCCCCGCCGGCTTATATTATGCACAAGACATGAACGTTAATAATTGGAGGTAAGCGGGTTGGCAATCGGAATTTACAGCATCATTGTTGACAATAAGGAGGAAGCTTTCCGGGCCATTGCTTCCGTGGGCGCCGACGGACCCGGTTGCGCCTGGATGGCGCCGAAGGCGGTGCACCGCTTGGTCATGCTTGACGGGGTGCAGCC
>JALHFC010000140.1:753-3642 GCA_022839445.1 Pelotomaculum sp. | reverse complement strand
CTGGCCGCCCTTGCCGATCGAATCGGGGAAGCGCTGGCCGGACAAGAGGGTTACAACCCGTACAGCCTCGATTGCCGGGGGAAAACCCTGCGCCTTGGCGAGAGGACCTATGTGATGGGGATACTGAATGTAACGCCCGATTCCTTTTCGGACGGCGGGAAATATTACGATCACGGCCTGGCGGTGGAAAGAGCAAGGCAAATGGTAAACGACGGCGCCGACATCATAGACCTGGGCGGGGAGTCCACCCGGCCCGGCTATGTGCCTGTAGGGGAGGAAGAGGAGTCGGCTAGAGTTATCCCTGTGCTAAAAAAGCTGGTGCAGGAGATACCCGTCCCTATTTCTATAGACACGACCAAAGCCACGGTGGCCAGGCAGGCGTTGGAGGCCGGCGCGCACATCATCAACGACCAGTGGGCTCTGCGGGTTGATCCGGCTATAGCCGGGCTAGCGGCGGAATACGGGGCGCCCCTGGTAATGATGCATAACCAAAAAGACACCCGGTACCGGGATTTAATCGGAGATATGGTTGAATATTTCAGGGAAAGCATCAGTAGCGCTACGGAGGCAGGGGTGGCCAAGGAACAGATCGTTATAGATCCCGGCCTTGGTTTCGGCAAGACGGCGGGGCAGAATTTGGAAGCGCTACGGCGGCTCAAGGAATTGCGCTGCCTGGGACACCCGGTTTTAATCGGACCTTCCCGCAAGTCCACTATCGGCAAGGTGTTAAACCTCCCGGTTGACCAGCGGGTGGAGGGTACCGCGGCTGCCGTGACCGCCGGTATCATCGGCGGGGCGGACATCGTGCGGGTACACGACGTGAAAGAGATGGCGCGGGTGGCTAGAATGACCGATGCTATATTGGGACGGGGGATACCGGCCGGCAGCAAGTGAAAGGAGACTGCCCGTGGATAAAATTATTGTTGAAGGAATGGAGTTTTACGGCTATCATGGGACGCTACCCGAGGAGCAGTCACTGGGGCAGCGCTTGCCCGGGTTTTTGAGATAACACAATCAATAGTATGCGGACGCCCGCACCGGCTGATCGAGTCCGTAGCGGAGGCGATAGCTGCCTCCCTGTTGGAGCGCTATCCAGTTACCGGGGTGACGGTGCGGGTGAAAAAGCCTCAAGCGCCGGTAAAAGGGCAATTTGCCTGGATGGCCGTGGAAATTAGCCGGACAAATCCACGCAAGGACCTTGCTGGTCCGTAGGGATGCCGCTATATCCCAGGGGCGCGGTATGCCGTGTCCCCGCGTGGTTATCGTGATACCGTAGGGGCATGCCATGCCCCTATGGGGAGCTTATGTTAGCAGCGGTTTATAATATATCATTAAAAAGCGGGGATTATTATTACAACCATAGCTTACATCGGTCTGGGAAGTAATCTAGGCGACAAGAAGGCCAACGTAAGAAAGGCACTGGAACTTCTGGGCACGGCGCCGGGCGTGCGGGTGAAGAAAGTTGCTCCTTTTTACCGCACCGCACCCGTAGGCAATACCCGGCAGGAATGGTTTTTAAATACCGTAGCCGAGGTGGAGACCGACTTAAAACCGCACCAGTTGCTGGCGCTTCTATTGGGTGTTGAAGCCGGGTTGGGGCGGGTCCGCACCGTACGTTGGGGGCCACGGGCCATTGACCTGGACCTTTTGATTTTCGGCCAGGAAGAGGTCTGCGCCCCTCATTTAACTGTCCCCCACCCCCGTATGTGTGATCGCGCTTTTGTAATGGTTCCGCTAGCCGAAATTGCGCCTGATTTAATCATTTCCGGCCGGGGAAAAGTAGCGGATTTGGCCCGGGCGTTGGCAAAAAAACAGCACGTTGAAAAAGAATAATTATTAGAAAACTAATTGCCGTGTGTTTGTTGACTGTGGTAAAATAAATTCGTACAGGGTGGTATCCGGGAGAGCCATACCTGCAACCGTTGTAAAGCCGCAAAAACAACCATATGTTTACCGCTTGGAGCCTGGAAGGACCGAGACGGGGGGTAAGATAACGATGCCTTTCGGTTTTCCGGAAGGTTTTTGTATTTTTGCTCCCGCACGCTTGTAGCGGAGGGGAAATGTATTGGATAAACCCAGGATTGCTGTGGTCGGGGCGGGAAAGGTAGGATCGGCTCTGGCGCTACTTTTAAGCCGGCGCGGTTACCCCATGGTCGGGGTGGCCAGCAGGAGCATTTCTTCCGCTGAACGTGTGGCCGGGGAGCTTAACGTCCCTGCTACCGTTAAGCCGGAAGAAGTGACTATACACGCAGACGTGGTTTTTATCACCACACCTGACCGGATGATTGCCCGGGTTGCAGGTGAAATCAGCGGGCGGGGAGGGTTCCGGCCGGGTCAGATAGTATTCCACACCAGCGGGGCACATTCCGCCGACGAGGTGGGCGCAGCGCGCCGGTCGGGCGCCCTTGCGGCTTCATTGCACCCCCTGCAGTCCTTTGCCAGTGTTAAGATGGCGATGGAAAGTCTGCCAGGTTCCTACTTTGCCCTGGAAGGTGATCGGGAGGCAATGCCCCTGGCCGGGCAAATCACCGGCGATCTAGGCGGCAAAAGTTTTTTCATTGCCGCGAAGGACAAGCCGCTGTATCATGCCGCCGCTTGTGTCGCCTCCAATTATCTTGTTTCATTAATGCATTTTGCGACAGGGCTTTATGGCCGTTTCGGGCTTTCCAGGGAAGAGGCTTTTGAGGCGTTATTCCCCCTGGTCCAGGGCACAATAAAAAATATCAGCCAAGTTGGTCCGGCCCCGGCCCTCACCGGACCGGTTGCCAGGGGCGATGGCCCGACGCTGGAGGGCCACCTGCAAGTTTTGAAAGAGGTTGGCCGCGAGGAATTGGAGCTTTATTGCAAGATAGGCTTATACACCGTCGGGGTGGCGCTGGAGAAAGGGGA
>JALHFC010000140.1:0-627 GCA_022839445.1 Pelotomaculum sp. | reverse complement strand
TGGTGGGCGACTCCCTGGGCAACGTTATGCTGGGCTACGACTCTACGCTGCCGGTGACCATAGACGACATGATTCACCACGTAAAGGCGGTTTGCCGGGGCGTCTGCCGGGCAATGGTAGTAGCGGATCTCCCGTTTATGTCGTATGAGGTTTCCGTTCAGGAAGCATTGCGCAACGCGGGTCGTTTCTTGAAAGAAACTACAGCCCGGTCAGTCAAGCTGGAAGGCGGCCGGGAGGTAGCAGATACCGTCCGGGCTATTGTTAATGCCGGAATCCCGGTGGTAGGGCACCTGGGACTTACCCCGCAGTCCGTCCACCAGATGGGCGGTTACAGGGTGCAGGGCAAGGACGAGGCTACCGCTAAAAAGCTTATTTCCGACGCCAGGGTACTTGAAGATGCGGGCGCCTTCTGCATCGTCTTGGAATGTGTGCCCACCCCCCTTGCCAAACTAGTGACCGAATCAATCAGCGTACCTACTATTGGCATCGGCGCCGGTCCATACTGTGACGGGCAGGTGCTGGTGATCCATGACATGCTGGGGCTATACCCGCGTCAAGCACCAAAATTCGTGAAAAAGTACGCTAACTTAAGCGACAGCATTGCCGGCGCATTAAAACAGTATAAAG
>JALHFC010000139.1 GCA_022839445.1 Pelotomaculum sp. | reverse complement strand
GGAAAGGCTGCCCAGCACGTGGACCAGGCCCATCACCGTCCCGATAATGCCCATGGTGGGGGCATACCCTCCGGCCGTTTCAAAGATGCCGGCGCCGCTATTGTGCCGCTCCTGAATGGAATACATCTCAGTCTCCATGATTTGCCTGACCAGCTCCGGATCGGTGCCGTCCACCACAAGCTGAATCCCCTTGCGCATGAAGGCGTCCTCAATCAGGGGAAGCTGGTTTTCCAGGTATAAAAGACCCTCCCGGCGCACCTTGTCGGCCAAGCTCACAACAAGTTCAATCAGCACATTTTCATCGGGCAGTTTTTGAAACAATGTAATTTTAAACAGTTGGGGAACAATTTTTATTTCGTTGACGGAGTAACTGACAATAGTGGCGCCGATTGTGCCGCCAAAAACGTGTCCGCCATCCAGGAGAAAAGCTCCGACAAGGCAAACCAATGAAATAACAATACCGGCGATAGTATTTATTTCCACGCCATAACCCCTTCCCAAACCGCCAAATAACAATATAATATATTAGAAATATTTGCCGCATATTAACATATTAATAATTGGCATTATTTTTCGACATATACTTGATAATTCCCTCTATTACTGGAGGAATTTTCTTAAAAAGAATGTTGCTATTTTAGTATTCGGTATTATCGCCCTTTTTGTTAATACCTTTTTTGGCAATATCTGCGTAGGGTCCGTCTTTACCCAGCCAGGATTCTACCCTTTTAGCCCAGACCGATTCGATTTCCACCTCTACGGCAATCCCTTCTTCACCGGGCTCTTCCTTTAAAACACGTCCCTTTTCATGTAGCATGGATAACAAGCCACCCTTTTCATAGGGAACAAAAAAAGCCGTCCTGATCCGCCGGGATGAGAGCTCCCGCGCCACCGCCGCAAGTAAATTGTCCAGGCCCCGCCCGCTTGCAGCCGAGATTTGCACCGCCGGCACGCCTTTTTCCACCGGCAGGATTCCATTATCCGGCAACAGGTCAACCTTATTATACGCCATAACGACAGGTTTGGCGATGGCGCCCAGGGACTCTAAAACCCGGTTTACCGCATCTATTTGTCCTTCCAAATTGGGATGAGAAGCGTCAATAACATGGACCAACAGGTCGGCTTCCAACACTTCTTCGAGAGTAGCCCTAAATGCCGCCACCAAATGGTGGGGCAGGTTTTGGATAAATCCCACGGTGTCCGTTAGTAAGACGGTCTCGTTGTTGGGCAGGACCACCCTGCGCGTGGTGGGATCAAGGGTGGCAAACAACTTGTCTTCAACAAAGACATCGGCGCCGGTTAGCTTCTTTAAGACAGTCGATTTTCCAGCATTCGTGTAGCCGACTAAAGCTACAAGGGGAAAGGGGACCTCTTTGCGCCCGCGCCTTAGCAGGTCGCGGTGTTTTTTTACTTCCCTGATTTCCGTGTTAAGGTCGGTTATTCGCTTGCGGATGCGCCTGCGGTCAACTTCCAGCCTGGTCTCACCCGGCCCCCTAGTCCCGATGCCGCCGCCCAGGCGGGACAACTCGGTACCGCGCCCGGTCAGGCGCGGCAGCAGGTAGTTTAGCTGAGCCAGTTCTACCTGGAGCTTGCCTTCCCTGGTCCTGGCCCTACGGGCGAAAATATCGAGGATTAGCTGGGTCCGGTCGATCACCCGCACCCCGGTGATGTCCTCAAGATTGCGTGCCTGGGCCGGGGAAAGCTCCCTATCAAAAATCACCAGGCCCGCGCCCGACTCCCGGCAGGTCTCAGCCAGTTCCTCCGATTTACCCCGGCCAAGCCATGTCGCGGCATCCGGTTTGTTTCTTTTTTGGATTACCTGCCCTAAAACATCAGCCCCGGCAGTATCGGCCAGCCTGGCCAGTTCCTCCAGGGAGTACACCGCCCGCGCCGGGTCACTCCCCGGCGCCTCCACGCCTACCAAAACTGCCTTTTCACGTTCGGGTCCATCACCCTGGTTGTATCTCAACACAACACCTCTTTCCAAAAGAGAAGCACGGGGACGGTTCTTTTGCTTCCATACTTCAACCCCACTTCCCCATCAAAAAACAATTTTATCATTCGCAAACCTACTTTACGCCGATAGGATGACATAAACCGCAAGACGGCATTCCCCCATGAACTGCAGCATCCCAATGGGTTGTAGTTTATCGACCGCAAAAGGAGCCGGGAAGCACTTTTTCCAGGCCGACCAGGTCGATACAGGCCTCTTCATAAAAAACACTCGCCTTCCATATCCCTACATTTATCTTACCACGGGAACCCGCGTGAATCAATTCAACACCGGGGAAGCAAAGGGACGTTTAATGTAAAAGGCGCCGCACCCCTTATAGAGGCGCGGCGCACCCACAAGGCGCGGCGCGTCAAATAGTCGTCATAACCCCAACGAAAATTGCCTGCGGGACAAAGAGGATCGCCACCAATTGTCCCATGTGTGACGAAAAGGACCGTACCCGGCTGTCCCGCTAAGATGGACGGAAAACTAGTTTTTTCGCTGCCGGGTCTGCGCTGACGGCAATAGTGGCGCCATGGACACTTTTTTCTTCCAGGATGTAAGTTGACAGCGGGTTTTCCAAACTGCGCTGGATCGCCCTTTTAAGCGGGCGCGCGCCGTAGACCGGGTCATACCCTTCTTCCGCCAATAGCATCCTGGCTTCCGGCGCCACTTCCAGCGAAAGCCCCAATTTGGACAACCGCTGCTGTAGCAAGGCTAGCTGGATGTCTACAATTTTACCGATCTCGTCCCGGCCCAGGCTGTTAAAAATGACTGCCTCGTCAACGCGGTTTAAGAACTCAGGGCGAAAACTTACCTTTAGTTCATCCATCACACGCGCCTCCAGCTCCTCCCGGTTATCGCCTGTGAGCTCACGGAACCAGTGACCACCGAGGTTTGAGGTCATGATCACCACAGTGTTGCGGAAGTCCACCGTCCGCCCCTGACCGTCGGTTAGACGCCCGTCATCTAACAGTTGCAACAGAATGTTGAACACATCAGGGTGCGCCTTTTCTATCTCATCGAACAGGATCACCGCATAGGGACGGCGCCTGACTGCCTCGGTAAGCTGCCCCCCCTCGTCGTATCCTACATATCCCGGGGGCGCGCCAATCAGGCGGGAGACGGTGTGCTTTTCCATATACTCGCTCATATCAAAGCGGAGCATGGCCCGCTCGTCGTTAAAGAGGAAATGGGCCAACGCCCTGGCCAGTTCGGTCTTACCCACACCGGTAGGGCCAAGGAAAATAAATGAGCCCATTGGCCGGTTCGGGTCGGACACCCCTGCCCTAGCCCGGCGGATAGCGTCGGCAACCACTTCAACCGCTTTATCCTGGCCGACCACCCGCTCTTTTAACAGTTCCCCCATCCTCAAGAGCTTTTGAATCTCGCCTTCCAGCATCCGGGACACCGGGATACCGGTCCACTTGGCCACTACTTCTGCAATGTCTTCTTCGCCC
>JALHFC010000138.1 GCA_022839445.1 Pelotomaculum sp. | reverse complement strand
CAGTTTACCTTTGTATTTCCAAAAAACCAGAAAGACTATTACGTTCCTATTGTTGACCATTTGGAAAGCACTTTCAGATCCGGGAACGGAAAATAAAAGGTGTCAAGAGGTGACAACAACTCCGTTTCTCTGTCACCTTGACGCCAATGGGGGTGTTGTTTTGGATTCGTTCATTGTGAGATTTTGGGCGTTCATTTTTTCGTGTTTGAGGTGGGTTTCTTTGTCAAGGGCGAGGGACTGTCCCCTTTTGGAAGGTTCTGGATGGGCTTTGCTGTCCAGAACCTTCCCGGGCAATCATTGTAAAAAAGCTGGGTACAAGAAATAGCTCAATTATGCCAGCCACGGGGACGGTTCCCTTGGCTGGCATATACTTTCCTTAACAGCGAAAAACCGTCTACTCTGTCAGGAACGCGATGTGGGACTGTCCCCTTCCGGGTATCCCCAGAGCATGTTATGGAGGAATACACCAATTTAAGTAGAAGTTTATAGAAAATAATACTTCTAGCCGGGTGACTATTAACATGAATGCTGAAAATATTCGCAGTAAATTGACTCAATTATTTCAATTTCTGCAAACTTTTAATAAAATTAAGAATCCAGTAGAAAAGGATGTTTAAAGGTAGCGCTACTCGGAAGTAATTTTGATAATTTAAAAACTACATGTCGTGAGATCGGGGAGGGGAATGTATCGTGAAAGCAACAGAAGCTAAGCTGCTTGAATTTTTAAAAAAATCACCGCAGTTCATCATACCTATATACCAACGTACTTATAGCTGGACAGAGCGAGAGTGCCGTCAGCTCTGGGATGATATACTGCGTACAGGAAATGATGATGCCATCTCTGCACATTTCGTTGGCTCCATCGTTTACATCGAGAAAGGGATTTACCAAGTTACAAGCCAATCGCCGCTACTCGTCATTGATGGCCAACAACGCCTGACTACTGTGATGTTAATACTCGAGGCGTTGGCACGTCGCCTTGGTGATTCCGAGCCCGTTGATGGTTTTTCACCCAAAAAGTTAAGAAATTATTATTTGCTTAACCCACTTGAGGATGGCGATCGTGGCTTCAAGCTGTTACTTACTCAAACAGATAGGGATAGCCTACTTGCTCTAGTACAGCAGAGACCGTGGCCCATGGAGTATTCGCATAGATTGAAAAAAAATTTTGAATTTTTTGAGGATCAATTAAGGAGTGTTGGCAAGGACTTCACTTCTCTTTGCAAAGGCCTAGCCAAACTGGTGATTGTAGATATTGCGCTTAATAGGGATCAGGATAACCCACAGCTTATTTTTGAGAGCATGAACTCGACGGGTCGCGAATTAAGCCAGGCAGACCTCATTCGTAATTTTATTCTAATGGGACTTGATCCTTCACATCAAACACGCTTGTATGAAGATCACTGGCGACCTATGGAGGTAGCCTTTGGGCAGGAAGCTTACGGAGCACATTTCGATTCTTTTATGCGTCACTTCCTAACTTTAAAAACAGACGCAATTCCCAAAATTGGCGAGGTGTACGAGGCGTTTAAAACCTATGCTAGAAGTCCTAATGTGGCAAAAGCCGGGGTGGATACGCTGGTAGCGGATATACATACCTTTGCGATATATTACTGTGCTATGGCACTGGGTCAAGAAACTGACAAGGAACTGGCCACCGCCTTTCGGGATTTTCGTGAGTTGAAGGTTGACGTGCCTTATCCGTTTTTGCTTGAGCTTTATGAAGATTACAACACCAACCTGCTAACTAAGGCGGAATTTTTGCAAGCCGTAAGACTTGTGGAAGCATATGTCTTCCGTCGTGCAGTTTGTGCTATACCCACTAATTCACTCAACAAAACTTTTTCTACATTTGGTCGGGCATTAAAAAAAGACCGTTATCTTGAAAGTATTCAGGCTCACTTGCTTCGGCTTCCGTCATATCGTCGCTTTCCAAATGATGAAGAGTTCAAGCGTGATTTTAAAGTGCGCGATCTTTACAATTTCCCTAGACGTAGCTACTGGCTTCGCCGCATTGAAAATTACAACCGTAAGGAATGCGTGCCTGTGGATGAGTACACTATTGAGCACATCTTGCCGCAAAATGAAAACCTTTCTATAGACTGGCAGGATGCTTTGGGCACGCGGTGGAAAAGCATTCAGGAAAAATGGCTACATACACCCGGTAACCTTACACTCACTGGCTACAACGCTGAATACAGTGATCGTCCATTCGCTGAAAAGCGAGATATGTCTGGGGGGTTTAAACAAAGCCCACTTAAATTAAATAAAGGTCTTGGTGCACTAGATAAGTGGAACGAAAAAGAAATCGAAAAACGTGCTAACAGACTTGCAGACATAGCTATAACCGTGTGGGACGCACCCAGGCTACCGGCGGATATTATCCTAGCGTATAAACCCAAAGCTGAACCCGTTGCGGATTACAGCATCGATGATCACGAACAATTGGATCATGATCGTCCTATGCGTGCTGTATTTGAAGTCTTCCGCAAACAGGTGTTGGCTCTTGATCCTTGTGTGACCGAAGAGTTCCTTAAACTCTATGTGGCGTATAAAGCAGAAACAAACTTTGTGGATGTCGTGCCCCAAGCCAAGCGGTTACGCCTTTCGCTTAATATGCAATTCCATGAGGTGCACGACCCCAAGGGGCTATGCAAGGATGTTAGTAACGTTGGTCGTTGGGGCAATGGTGATGTGGAAATAGGCTTGAGTACGCTTGAGGAACTGCCTTATGTAATGGGACTGGTACGCCAGGCATTCGAAAGGCAAATGGGTAGCGAGGGGGGTGTTTAGAAAATTTGGATATAAGTAGCGAAGCCGGTTGATTTATTTATATGCATCTTTCCCTAACCCGGCATAGCCGGAATCAAAAAGGATTTTAATATGCCATGCTGGAATATACAAGAATATATGACAGCATGGTGAAAAAGTCAATAAAAGCGCACACCCAAAACATCGGTATAATGTGGCAAATAGGGCCAACCAGGCAGCCCTTGACATGGAGGAGGCCTGTGTTAGCCTATTTGGGCGGGAGGCCAGCGCATAGCGTGGACTCCCCGCGGGCTCCCAGAAACACAGGCCTAGAGGCTCCATGTCAAGGGCTGCCGTTGGGTAATCACTAGCCTAACTTATATGGCTAATTTCCCTGTTAATTCAAGCCAATTCTTTTCCCCAAGAGCGGGATGATAATAGCGTCAGCCGCTCCGTATACTAAAACGCTGATAAGGACGGAGCCGCATTGGCTTCCGAGGTTAGCCCGCGCGGCTGTAGAGCGCGTTATGCCGCCGCCTGAATCTGCTCCTGGAAAAGCTTTCGCTTAACAAGCGGCGGGAGATTCTGCTCATTTGATGTATGCCTTCTTTTCCTATTGTAGTAGGTTTCTATCCATTCAAAGATATAATGCCGAACCTCGGTTCTGTTCATCTTATACACTGGTAGGCGATAGATAAGATCTTTTTTCAGTGTGGCAAAAAAGCTCTCCATCCGGGCGTTGTCAAAACAGTTGCCTGTCCGTCCCATGCTCTGTTTGAACCCTTTATTGGCAAGTGTTTCCCTGAATAAGTGAGAGGTAAACTGGCTCCCTCGGTCGGAATGAACAATCAGCCCCTCGGTCTTTCCATAACGTTTTACGGCACTGTTCAGCGCTGATGTGCATAACGGTGTCTTCATGTTGACATCCATGGAAAATCCGACAATGGAAGCATCAAAACAGTCTAATACGGCGCACAGATAGAGCTTGCCATCCTGGCATTTCATCTCGGTGATATCGGTCAGCCATTTGGTATTGGGGGTTTCCGATTTGAAATCGCCCTTTACTAAATCCTCCGCCGGTAGTGCCTTCGGATTTGCTTTGGTAATTCCGTGAGGCTTGCGCCGTTTCTGCAGCAGCCCGTACTCGCGGCAAATGATGTAGCCCTTGCCGTAGCTTGGTTTTAACCTTTCAGGTAATGCTTCAATCATGCTTCTTACGCCATATGCGGGATGTTCGTTTCTCACTTTCTTCAGGGCCGATACCAACGCCTCATCCCGTTCCCTGCGGCAAGGGCGCTTTTGCCAGTCGTAATAGCCTTCACGCCGTACGCCTAATGCCGCACAGCATAAGGCGATACTTGATGCATCGTGGTTTTTCGCTATCCAGGCATACAGCTCACGTGGCTTTTTTCTCGCTATCGACCCGCCAAAAAACCCATTGCTTTTTTTAGGATATGGTTGGCTTCGCGTAGTTCATCAATCTCACGCTCTAAGCGTTTGAAGCCCTCTTCCGCCGTTTCGCCAGGTTTTAGTCCTTTTAGAGGTTTACCCCGTCCCAGACGCTCGGTACGTTGCCAGAGGTACAGCGTTTTGATCGGGATTCCCAGCTTTTCGCTCGTCGCTCGTACTCCATGCTGCGCACATACTCTTAGTGCTTCTCGTTTGAATTCCTCTGTGTATTTGTTTGCCATTTTCGCAACATCTCCTTGACTCTATTTTTGTCAAGGGTGTGCGTTTT
>JALHFC010000137.1 GCA_022839445.1 Pelotomaculum sp. | reverse complement strand
AAGAAAAACTGCGCGGTACTTAATGACCCGGCGCGGGGGACGGTCCAGGTCCCGCTGGCGGAGTTCGATAAATCGTTTACCGGAATTGCCCTGATGTTTGCCAAAACCAGCGATTTTGTGGCCGACGGCCGGCCCAGGAGCGTGGCGGCTTTTGCCCAAACCCGGCTTAAAGGGACCCTGGCGCCATTTTTATTTGTCATTTTAACGGGTATCCTGACCGCGCTGGCGGGTGTCGTTACACCGGTTTTTTCCCGCGTATTTATTGACCGCATCCTCACCCGGGCCAACCCCGACTGGTTCTACCCTTTCATCCTGGCCATGACCGGCCTGCTCGCTTTTCAAATCACCGTGTCGGTGATCAACACCCTTTACATGCTAAAAATCCGGGGCAAGCTGGCCATTGTGGCCAATACCACATTTTTCTGGCATGTGCTGCGCCTGCCGGTGGAATTTTTTTCCCAGCGGATGGTGGGTGACATCGCCGCCCGGCAGAGTTCCAACGAGACCATCGCCGAAACCTTAATCAACCAGCTGGCGCCTGTCCTGTTAAACCTGGCCATGCTCGTCTTTTACCTGGCGGTGATGGTTAAATACAGCCTGCTGTTGACGGCGGTGGGCCTTACCGCCACCCTGATCAATATGTGGGTGGCGCGCCTGCTCTCGGCCAAACGGGTAGACATCACCCGGGCCATGATGCGCGACAGCGGCAAACTGGCGGCTACCACCATAAACGGCATTGAAATGATTGAAACGATCAAGGCCTCCGGCGCTGAAAACGGCTATTTTGAGCGCTGGGCCGGTTTTCAGGCTTCCGTCAACAGCTCCTCGGTCAAGTTTGCCTTGCTCAACCAGTACCTGGGGATGGCGCCCGCCGCCCTACAGCAAATTGCCAACCTGGCGGTGTTGATCCTGGGGGTGGCGCTGATCATCAACGGCGCCTTTACCGCCGGTATGCTGCTGGCCTTCCAGGGCTTTATGGCCTCATTTTTAGCGCCCATGAACGCGCTGATCGGGGTGGGACAAAGCGTCCAGGAAATGCGTTCCTCAATGGAGCGGATTGAAGATGTGATGAATTACCCGCCCGATGTGGAATACCTGCCCGGGACAGGAGAAGACGAGCGGGAATATGAAAAGCTGGGCGGCGCCCTGACCATGAGAGGTGTTACCTTCGGCTATTCCCGGCTGGCCCCGCCCCTGATTGAAAACTTTAACCTTGTAGTCGAACCCGGCCGGCGCGTTGCCCTGGTAGGCCCCTCGGGGTGCGGGAAGTCCACCCTTTCAAAACTAATTTCCGGTTTATATAAGCCCTGGAGCGGCGCCATTGAGTTTGACGGCATACCGCAGGCGGATATTTGCCGGGAAATTTTTACCGGTTCGGTCGCCGTAGTAGACCAGGATATTATTTTATTTGAAGATACCCTGGCCAACAACATCAAGATGTGGGACCAGTCCATTGAAGACTTTGAAATGGTCCTGGCGGCCCGTGACGCCCGGCTGCACACGGAAATCATGCAGCGGGAAGGCGGCTACAACTGCCCGGTCCTGGAAGGTGGCCGGAATTTCTCCGGCGGCCAGCGGCAGCGCATCGAAATCGCCCGGGTCCTGGCCCAGGACCCCAGGATTGTCATCCTGGACGAGGCCACCTCCGCCCTGGACGCCAAAACCGAATATGAACTAATCAACGCCATCAAGGACCGGGGCGTCACCTGCGTTATTGTCGCCCACCGGCTTTCCACTATCCGCGATTGCGATGAAATCATCGTCATGGATAAAGGCCGGGTGGCGGAGCGCGGCCGGCATGAGGAATTATACCAAGCCGGAGGGCTTTATACCAGACTGATCACCACTGAATAGGAGAAATGCGCCGTGAGTAAAGGCTGGTTTGATGAACAGATAAAAACAAGGGTCCGGTACGATGACGAAGCCATGCAAAACGCCTTTGCCCAGCTTTCCTCGGTTGTCCTGGGCAAGAAAGCGATAGCGGGCGCGTTGCAGACAGACCGTTTAAAAACAAAAAACGCTATTGAGGAGATCTTTAAGTTTTATCATATTAAGCCCGGGGAACTGCCCGAAGAAATCGCCGGCGTCAACGACCAGCTCGAATATCTCCTGCGCCCTACCGGCATCATGCGCCGGGTGGTGAAACTACAGGGCGACTGGTGGCGCGATTCCACCGGTCCCATGCTGGGACAGACCAAAGGCGGCGACACAGTGGCGCTCATCCCCGTTGGACTGGCCGGCTATGAGTTTTTTGATCACGAAAGCGGCAAAAAGATCAGGCTATCACGGAAAACCAGGGACATGCTGCAGGAGGAAGCCTTTTGTTTTTACCGGCCCTTCCCCCTGAAAAAACTGGGACTGGCCGACCTGCTGCAATACATTGCCGGCGCCCTTTCCCACGCCGACCTTATTTTTGTGGCCCTGGCCAGTTTGGCGGCCAGCCTTCTAGGCTTGTTCACTCCCTATGCCACCAGGCTGGTCTTCGACCGGGTGATCCCGGCCGGGGATACAGGGCTGCTGCTGCCGGTGACGATATTGCTTATGGGGGTTACCTTATCCTCGATGTTGATCGAGATCACTAAAACACTTTTGATGACCCGGGTACAGAGCAAAATGACCATCCCCGTGGAAGCGGCCGCCATGAGCCGGCTGCTCTCGTTGCCCGCCGTTTTTTTTAAAAGTTTCAACGCCGGTGAACTCAGCGCGCGGGTGGCTGCTGTCGGGCAGCTCTGCGAAATGCTGACCGGCGTCTTATTATCTACCGTACTTACCGCCCTGTTCTCCTTTATCTATGTGTTTCAGATTATGAGCTTCACCCCGGCCCTGGTAGCGCCCGCCCTCCTGGTCATCCTGGCGCAGCTCGGCGTTACTGTGATCAGCAGCCTCATTCAGCTGAACCTCACCCGCCGGCAGTTAACAACTAACGCGCGTCTCGGCGGCCTTACCTTTGCCAGTTTCAACGGTGTGCAAAAAATCAAGCTGGCCGGCGCGGAACGCCGGGTCTTTGCCAAATGGGCCGGGCTGTATAAAGAACAGGCAGATTTATCTTTTAACCCGCCGGCCTTAATCAAGATCCAGCCTATATGGCCTTCAGCGCCTCCTTTGGCCTGGTGAACGGCGCGATGATGTCCCTGGCCGGCGTGGCCACATCCCTGGCCAACATAAAACCGCTGATGGAGATGGTGGAACCGCTCCTTAAAACGGTACCGGAGATGGGAGAAAACAAGCAGGTTGTTACCCGGCTCACAGGCAGTATTGAGATAAACAATGTGTCTTTCCGCTACAACGAGGAAATGTCCCTGGTCCTCGACAACCTTAGCCTGAAAATACCGGCCGGCCAGTATGTGGCCATTGTGGGCAAAACCGGCTGCGGGAAATCTACCTTGATGCGCCTCCTGCTGGGATTTGAAACACCGCAAAGAGGAGCGATCTATTATGACGGCCAGGACATCGCCCGCCTTGACCTGAGGTCGCTGCGCCAGCATATCGGGGCGGTAACGCAAAACGGGCGGCTCTTTGCCGGTGATATTTTCTCCAATATCGTTGTTTCAGCCCCCTGGCTAACCCTGGACGACGCCTGGCAGGCCGCAGAACTGGCCGGTATCGCCGATGATATCCGGGCCATGCCGATGGGCATGCAGACCATGATTTCAGAAGGCAGCGGCGGCATTTCCGGCGGCCAGCGCCAGCGGCTGATGATTGCCCGGGCGGTTGTGCCCAAACCCCGGGTACTGATGTTTGACGAAGCCACTTCGGCCCTCGACAATATTACCCAGAAACAGGTATCCGAGGCCCTGGACTCCCTGCGCAGCACCCGTATCGTCATCGCCCACAGGCTTTCCACCATCCGCAACTGCGACCGCATCATCGTGCTGGAAAACGGGAAAATCGCCGAAGACGGTACCTATGAGGAACTAATCCAAAAAGGCGCCTATTTCGCCGAACTGGTAAAAAGACAGCGTCTGGACGACGAGACTTTCGTGGGCAAAACAACGCTGTTTTAAAAAAATTTTAAAATTGCTGTGACAGTTTGACTGGTTTGTCGTATATATATATGCATGTAAGATGTTGCTGGAATGTTTATTGTTGCTGGAATGTTTATAACGAAGCGAAAAGATTTTCCTTGTACTGGTTACCGATACAACGGCTTTGAATTAGTTTCAGCCCGATATTAATAATACCACAAAACATTTTCCTTAATTTAGTCATTAATTTGGCAGGGTTTAAATGATTGTTATAGAAATAATTACATCTAAACCGGTACTTCCAGCAATTCCGGGTAATAATTGACGAAGTAGATGACCGGCCCAGTAAAGGACCACAGGAAGAATTAGTAGAAGACATGATAGCTATAGTCACCAGTTTTTCCGCAAGGTTATACGGCAAACGCGGTGGTAGGGTAACAAAAAAGCTAGTCAAGGTCATTGAAAGCGAGGTGACAGCCGCTGAGAACCACAGCAATGGGAACAATCAGTTAAAAAAGCCGTGCTGGCCAAGATTAAAAAACTAACGAAAAGGCAGGTGAAAAGCCTGGTATTCTAGCAGGTATACCGGAAAGACGTGTTAGGTATAGGTTAAGCCCTTAGCCATAAAGTTTGCGCCGTGGTGCTGGTACACGTAGCGAAAGGCCAGTATCATAG
>JALHFC010000014.1 GCA_022839445.1 Pelotomaculum sp. | reverse complement strand
CCCGGTGATTTGATTGAAACCGGGCGAAAACTGGATCTAACTATTAGCGGTGAAGGTTTTTTTAGGGTTGTCCGCGGCAACGATATGCGTTATACTCGTGACGGCGCTTTTGAGCTTGACATGGAAGGCAATTTGATTGCGCCTAACGGCTATAAACTTGATGGAATCAGGGTTGAACCAGGGACGGAAAAGATCAGCGTTGATGCCGGTGGGACAGTGACTTCGGAAGGAGTGGAGGGTGTAATAGAGGCCGGGCAAATCATGCTATATAAATTTGCCGATGCAGATGGCCTGACGCCCGAAGGTGGGAACTATTTTTCATTCAACGGTGCCGGTGATGCGGAAAGCGGACCTCCGGCAAGCGAGGGCTTTGGCGCAATCAGGCAAGGTTTCCTGGAAGCGGCCAACGTGGATTTTGCAGAAGAAATGGCGAGCCTTATTGAAGCCCAGCGTGCCTATGGTTTTGATGCCCGCGTGGTGCGCACAACGGATGAAATGTGGGGACTGGCTAATAATTTGCGGAAGTAAGGTGATTTGAATGCGGCTTTCACCGGTGAGGGGAAGTGTAGCAGAGAAGGACGCGCCTGTTACGGACATTTTGGTGGGCATTGCCGAGCTGAAAACCGCCTTGCTGCCGGATCGTTTGATTACCCTTGGCTTGGGTTCTTGTGTTGGTGTATCTATTTTTGATCCGGTGGCGAGGGTCGGAGGGTTGCTACATATAATGCTTCCTGACAGTGCCCAATTTAACGATATAACAAAGCCGGCTAAATTTGCCGATCTTGGTATACCCATCCTGGTGTCGGAAATGAGACGTTTAGGAGGCAGTATCCGCTTCTTTCAGGCCAAGTTGGCCGGCGGGGCACAGATGTTTTCGGGTTTGAATAAGAACCTGATGCTAAATATCGGTGAGCGTAATATTGCCGTGGCAAAGCGCACTTTAAAAGGCTTAGGGATTAAAGTAATGGCGGAGGATGTCGGCGGCAACAAAGGGCGGACTATGATTTTGGATACATCGACAGGACAGGTGCTGATCCGGACGGCAGGCGCTAAAATAAAGGTGATTTAATGAATTTTTTGGGTTTTAAGGAAAAGGTCAAAAGCAGTTTTAATTTAGACCTGAACGCTTATAAAGAAAGACAATTAAAACGCCGGATTGATAGCTTGATGGTTAAATTAAATCAAGATGCAGGTAATTACTATAGCTTTTGGAAACTGTTGGTTGCTGATCGCGGTGCTTACATGCATTTTCTTGACACGTTGACAATCAATGTTTCCGAATTTTTTAGGGACAAAAGTATGTTTAATTTTCTTGAAGAAAAGGTTTTTCCCTTGTTGCTGGCAAAAAGAAAAGTATTGAAAATCTGGAGCGCCGCGTGTTCCAGCGGGGCGGAGCCTTATTCACTAGCCATCATCCTGGATGAAATGACACCTGGATATCGTCATCTGATTGAAGGCAGCGACATTGACCGCAACATCCTTCAAGCGGCTGCTTATGGCAGGTACAGCCACGAACAAGTGCGAAATGTAAGCAGGCTTCGCCTAGAAAATTACTTTAATAAGGAAGGGAGCTTGTATGTTTTAAAAGACAGTATTAAGAGAAAGGTTTCTTTCCGGCAGCATGACCTGTTGCTGTCGCCTTTTGGTATGGGCTACGACCTGATTGCCTGCCGGAATGTGACAATCTACTTCACCAGGGAAGCCCAGGAAAATTTGAATATAAAATTTTACAGGGCGTTAAATCATGGGGGTGTGCTTTTTATCGGTGCAAGCGAAATGATTTTTAATTATCATGAGCTAGGTTTTGAAAAAATGGCTTCTTGTTTTTATCTTAAAAAGTAATGAAAATCCGGGAAGTGATTTAAAGATGATTGAAAGTGGGGTAATGTCGGATTTCCATATGGATGTCCTGCAGGAGATAAGCAATATCGGTCTCGGTAACGCGGCAACCGCTCTGGCTGAGTTGTTGCAAAAAAAAGTGCTCATTGACGTGCCGAAAACCTGCTTTCTTGATCTAGAGCAGGTGTTTCCCCTGGTGGGTGGGCTGGAGGAAGTAGTGTCCTGTGTCAATCTAAGCCTTGAAGGGGACATTGAGGGAACAGTATTATTTATTTTTGCGGAGCATAGCACTTATAATCTAATAGATATGCTGTTGGGGCAGACCATAGGTTCCACCAGGGAACTGGACGATATGGGTGAGTCGGCCGTGGATGAAATCGGCAATGTTTTGACGGGCTCGTTTTTAAATGCAATTGGGGAAATGACCGGTTTAACCATGACTACCTCTGTGCCTATGTTTGCTTTTGATATGATGGGGGCAATCTTAAGCGCTTCCCTCGTGGCCGGCGGTCACTGGGACGATAAGGTACTGATGATAGAGACGTTGTTTTTTCAAAATACCGAGCAAATCAAAGGGCACTTTTTCCTGGTTCCCAAAACCGGTTCTTTGGTTACTCTTTTTGAAGCTCTGGGTATGCCGGCGGAATGCTAGGGGAGGAACGGAGGTAGATTATATTTTGGGCAAACAGATTCTGATTGTAGACGACGCGGCCTTCATGAGAATGATGATTAAGAATATCGTTACGAAAAATGGTTACGAAGTCGTTGGCGAGGCGGAGAACGGGCAGGTTGCGTTGGAGTTGTACAAAAAACACAAGCCCGACCTGGTGACTATGGATATCACCATGCCGGAAATGAACGGCATTGACAGCGTGAAGGCTATTCGCGGCGTTGATCCCAAGGCGAACATTATTATGTGCAGCGCTATGGGACAGCAGGCTATGGTGATGGAAGCTATTCAGGCCGGGGCGAAAGATTTTATCGTGAAGCCTTTCCAGCAGGATCGTATTCTACAAGCAATAGGAAGGGTCTTAGCCAGGGGCGATAAATAAGAACGGGGACACACCTTCCTTAGGTTAACAATATTGTGGGGTGGTTTGGAATGTTGTGGTGTTGTGGGGTTTTGGTTTGGTTGTCGCAGGAGGGAAGGTATGTCCCCGATCAAGGGCGGGGCCCTGATTACCGGATCGGAAATAAAAATTTAAGGAATGATTAGTCTATGGATGTCCTGTCACAAAGTGAGATAGACGCCCTATTAGACGCGTTGTCGACAGGTGAGGTCGAACTCGAAGCGCTTCAGGAAGCTCAGCATATAGTAGAATATAAACGTTATGACTTCCGGCGTCCAAACAAATTTTCCAAAGAACAACTGCGCACCCTTCTCGTGTTGCATAGCGGTTTCGCACGCCTTCTATCCAGTTTTTTAACCGGCTACCTGCGCAATGATATCCAAGTCGAGGTTGCTTCCGCCGATCAGCTGACTTATGAGGATTTTATCCGCTCCATACCAAGCCCGACAGTGCTGGTGGTTTTCTCTTTGAAGCCGTTGGCAGGTACGGCTATAGCTCAGCTTGACCCAATGTTTTTATTCCCGATGATCGATTTGTTTTTCGGGGGAAACGGTGAAACACCCAAATCCGTTAGGGAACTGACAGATATAGAAATTGCGGTGGCCCGAAAACTGTCCGTCATTATTTTAGACAACCTGGCGCTCGCCTGGAAAGATGTCATCAAGGTTGAGCCGTTAATTGACTCTATCGAAACCAACCCTCACTTGCACCAATTATTTTCATTTAATGAGATTGTTGCCCTGATCACTTTGACGACGCAGGTGGGTGATTCAGCAAAAGGCTTTGTCAACCTTTGCCTGCCTTTCCCTTTGCTGGAGCCCTTGGTATCCCATATGGCGGGCCAAAGACGTTTTGGACCCCAGGCTTCAGCTATAAGCGAGATAGAGAAGAAAAAACTAGAACACTGGCTAGGTTACCCAATGATTGGAATAACCGTTCTAACGGGGCAGACACAAATTACAGTTGAAGATTTCCTGCAGTTGCAGGAAGGAGATGTCTTGCTTTTAGACAGGAGGATGGACCAGGATATGGATCTGTATATTGACGAGCAATTGAAATTCAAGGCTCAGGCCGGCACGATGGGGAACCAGCTTGCCGTGCAAATTACTGCGCTTGTAGAGGGCGACAAGGATGTCTAGCAAGCTGTTAAAACAAGAGGAAATTGACGCCCTTTTGGACTCTAGCCCAGAGTCTTTGCAACTGGAAGACCTGGAGTCGACGCCGGTAGGGGAGCAACCGGAAGAATTTAACCAGGTGGACGACGCTACCGAGCCAGTTGAAGGTCTACAAGAGGAAGAAAAAGATGCTTTAGGGGAAATAGGAAATATCTGCATGGGGTCGTCGGCAACTACCCTCTCCATGTTGCTAAACCAAAAGGTGGAAATTACCAGTCCTAGGGTATCTATCACAACATTAGAGGAACTGTTTAAGGGTTTTGCAATACCCCATATGACGATCTTTGTGCGGTTTACCGAGGGCCTTTCCGGTTACAACCTGTTAATCATAAAGTTAGAGGACGCTGCAATACTGGCTGACCTGATGATGGGTGGTGACGGCACAAATGTTTCCGAAGAACTCACCGAGATCGGCGTCAGCGCGGCTTCCGAGGCCATGAACCAAATGATTGGTTCGGCGGCTACCTCTATGGCCACAATGTTTGGCCGAACGGTAAATATTTCTCCTCCCGAAACGAAGATTATCAACAGCGCAGAGGAATTCATACCGCTGGATTTAATCAAAGAAGGACCGATAGTAGTCGTTTGGTTTAAGATGATTGTAGGCGATATCCTTGACACCCAGATTATGCAAGTCATGAGTATAGAAACCGCCAGGGAAGAAGTAAGCCTTATTTATGGTGAAATGTTTCAGGATGGTGGGGAGGCGCCGGTTTTTGAGGATGAGGCCGGTATGGCTGAGATTCTTGATGTGGCTGATTATTTGGGAAACGATGCGGCGGAAATGGTCGATGACCTCGCTGATGCGGTGTTGCAAGACCTGGTAGGGTCGGAACCTGTTTCAACACCCCCGGCGCCAAAAGAACAAAAAGCCCCGCCGTCCCACGAGCAGTCACCACATGCCGCAAGTTACACCGATTTAGCCGCGCCGGCGAAGATTGCGATCCCCGGCTTTAACCAGCAGCGCCTGGATATGATCCTGGATATTCCACTGAAAGTAACTGTACTCCTAGGACGTACCAGGTGGCCGATTAAAGATATATTGGGGCTTTCACCCGGGTCGGTAGTAGAAATGTCGAACCTAGTTGATGAGCCTGTGGAGGTACTGGTGAACGGTACGCTTGTAGCGATGGGTGAAGTGGTTGTTGTAAATGAAAACTTTGGTGTCCGAATTACTAATATCATCGGGCCGGAGGAAAGGTTGCAAAACCTCAGAAAATAGGCGCCTGGTAAAAAAGGGCGTTTTTCAATAATTACATAAAATGGGGAAGAGTAATATTGAGGATTTATGCGATAGGAGATATCCACCTTTCTTTTCGCCGGCCGGTTGACCCGGGACACTGGGGAAACGTTGAAGTTTACAAACCGATGGATGTATTCGGGGAGAAATGGCGCGGGCACCATCGTAAAATATATGAAAATTGGATTAAAACAATAAAAGGTGAAGATTTGGTGCTGATACCGGGAGATATATCCTGGGCCATGAAACTATGTGAGGCCAGGTACGACTTAGACTTTCTGGGCCTTTTGCCGGGGACCATTGTGAGCGTGGCAGGCAACCACGACTACTGGTGGCAGAGCCTGTCACGGGTGAGGGCGGCGCTGCCCTGCAATATGAGAGTGATCCAAAATGATCATTTTCCGGCCGGACCTGTTGCCATCTGTGGTTCCAGAGGCTGGTTATGCCCCGGCGCCGAAGGTTTTAGCGGGCATGATCTCAAAATATACAGGCGGGAGCTAATCCGGATGGAAAATTCACTGAAAGGGATAGGCCCCGGGATAAAATATGTTATTGCCATGATTCACTATATGCCTACTAATGACCGGCACGAAAAAAACGAATTTATTGAAATATTTCAAAAGTACGGTGTCCGTACCGTTGTGTACAGTCATTTACACGGTTCCGCTGCCCGTATGCGCCTTCCGGACAGTGCCTGGGGTATAGACTTTCACCTTGTCAGCGCGGATTTCCTGGACTTCACGCCGGCTTTGATCATGGAGTCCTCATAAAAGTGCAATAATTAACAGGAGAATATACATTGATTATCGGCGTTTTAACTATCGAGTTGACCCTGGGAGAAGCCACTTCACTCAAGGAAAAAAGAAAGATATTAAAAAGCCTGCTGGAACGGATTAGAAACCGCTTCCATGTTTCCGTTGCTGAGGTAGGCGCTCAGGATACCTGGCAGCGTTCTACTATTGGGATAGCCTTTGTCAGCTGCGAGCAGTCCCATGTCAGCCGGGTTCTTGCCGCTGTCGTCAATTTTATTGAGTGTCAAGGGGCTGTTCAGATTACAGACTATCAAACAGAAATATTATAAGCCGATCGCCGCCGGGAGGAGATACCGGCTTCACGTAGAAGTATCTTTGTAAAAACATTCTGGCGAAGGAGGTTTTTTTTATGGGTCAGGACCTTGCTTTAGAGGCGCGCAACAAGGCGGGAGATTATTTTCGCCGGGGATTTAACTGTGCCGAGTCTATTTTCCTAGCCTTTCGTGAACTTGTGGCCCCTGAACTGGACGCCGGACTGGTGAAAATGTTTACCGGTTTTGGCGGCGGGCTGGGCCACGCCGGGTGTGTCTGCGGGGCGCTAAACGCGGCGGTTTTTATGACCGGTGTGTTTACAGGGCGGACCGATGCCCGGGAAGACAGGGAACCGGGTTACAATGCGGCACGCGAGTTTCACGACTTGTTTGTGGAACGTTTTGACGGGACTTGCTGCCGGACTCTCAACCCTTACCCGTACGATACCCCGGAGCATTTAAAGAACTGCATTAAAATTACCGGTAATACAGGAAAACTTTTAATGGAATATCTGATTAAGAAAGGCCTGGTAAGACAAGAATAAAATATAGGATGCCGGGGGTAGTCAGGAGTACGATCATGAAAAGACCGGATTTTGACATTTTCAGAGAAATGTTTTTAAATTGCCTGTCCCGTTGTACGGGGCACGAGCCCGATGTTTGCGCGGAAATTAAGTGGTCTGAAGTGGGTGAACCCGGGATAAGGAAGGAAATACTGGAGGCTGTTAAAGGGGAACTGCAGGAAAATTACGGCGCCGGGTTCGAAATAAACAGCAGGTTGCTATCGGTAGAGGGACCGGTTGAAAGCGCTATTATCCAGACCTTCCATGAGCTAAGCACGATAATCCTAATGGAAAAAATTAATGCAAAAATCAAATCAGGGTCAAATGTTTTTAATAATTAAAAATAAAATCTGTCAATTTATTTGTACTTTTATAACGGATGTTGTATAATATATATGGAGGCAGATAAACAGCCTATTTGCCGGGCTGTTATATAGTAAGTAGCCTCATGTGAAAATGGTTTTTGGGGGTATATTGAACCGGCTGGGCCGGCGATTTCACCTAAGGATATTTATAGGTGACGCGCCGCCCGTAGAAAAGCCGTGTGTCTATATACACCTGATGCCATTTTTTATTTTTCCCATCAAAGGAGGTGCTGTGTGCAGTAAAATTTAACTTGGAAGATGCAATATTCTTGAAGGTGGTCTGAAGTTTATTACCGGGAACTTTTACTTCATTTTTAGAGACTGACTAATAAAGATGAAAGGACGTGAGATCTATGCCAAGATGGATTCCTCTTTTAGGGGGCGTTTTGGGCAGTACTACCTGTGGATTGCTTTTATATGCGTTCAGTGTATTTATCAAACCGCTGAGGGCCGAGTTCAATTGGACCGCAGCTGAAGTGTCTCTTGCGTATGCTATTTGCTGCCTGATTTTTGGACTTATGACGTTCCCTGCGGGAAGACTGAGTGACAAAATAGGTCCCAGGACTGTCGTTCTTATCGGGGGAATTATCCTTGCTGTCGGCTTCTTCCTGACTTCAACCATTACCTCAAAGATTCAGCTTTATATCTATTATGGCGTTATCGCAGGCTTTGGAGGTGGGATGGTCTACCTTCCCCCAATTGCCACGGCGCCCAAGTGGTGGCCTGACAGGAGGGCCCTCGCTACCGGCCTCACGGTGGTCGGGCTCGGTTTGGGTTCGTTTATCATGGGGCCGCTGGCTGTATCGCTAATTCAGAACCCGGCTATCGGGGCCGGAAGTGCGCTTCCTGTATTTAAATATGTTGGTATCGCAATGGGGATCATGGCTGTGATCGCGGCCATGTGCCTCCAGAACCCGCCCGCCGGTTACAAGCCGCCCGGCTGGAACCCGCCGGCTCCTAAAGAAGGGGCGGCCAAACCCGGCCGTGACTTTACCCACGAAGAATCAATCAGGACTCCCCAGTTCTGGCTCCTGTATCTCGCTTATTTCGGCGGCTCGTTTGCCGGGCTGATGCTCACCGGTCACCTTGCCAACCACGGCATACTTGAGATGAGCAAAGCCTTGGCTCTCCTGAAAGGGGTTGATGTGGCAGCGCTTCCCAAAGACTTGCCGGAGCTCAAAACAATTTCCATGTACGGCAGTTATGCCGTCAGTTCATATGCTGCTTTCAACGCCTTGACGAGGGTTTTGATCGGCGCTATCGCCGACAAAGTAGGTACAAGAATATGCTTCTTGGTTACCTTTACTCTCCAGGTGGTAGCTATGCTGGTGCTGTTCCCGGTAGGTAAAACCATTATGCTCTTATGCCTTGTGTCTGCTGTGCTTGGTTGGAACTACGGCGCTATGTTCACCCTGTTCCCGGCTACTTGCCTGCAGTACTATGGTCCCTCGGCGCAGGGCTCCAACTACGGTCTGCTGTTCACCGCCTGGGGTCTGGCCGGGTTTGCCGGTCCCTATGTCGGTGGTATGCTGTTAGACGCTACCAAGTCGTACTCGGCGCCATTCCTGGTAGCCGCAGTTATTGTAGCGATTTCCGTGGTCATTCTATGGATGATCAAACCACCGGAGCGGAAGATGGCCTGATGTTTAGGCCTGCTGTATCCCCAAAAAGAGCGTCCTGTGTGTTTGCAGGACGCTCTTTTTACTACACGCTATTTAAATACCTTTTCGTAGCAACTGTGGCAAACATAGAAGCCGACGGAACTGCGACAGATGATCAATTCCTCGAATTCGTCCGCCGGCCGTAACCTACTGCATTCTTGGCAGATTAGCAGTTCGTCGTCTTGCCAGCGACTGCCGCATGAAAAACAGATAAAATTCTCTTTGGCGGAACCTCCGGCGCTCCCCGCTGCTACCAGCGCCTCCTTTTTACATGCGGGACATTCGTGAATGGCCCGTTTTCTATGACCCGGTTGTTCAACTATCCCCAGCACATTATTGACCCAGTCTGCGGCCCCGTTTGTACCGTCGGCCTCATACCCGCACGGCGGGCAATAAATCTTGGCCCCGCCGGTTACAAGTGACTTCGCCCGGCATACCGGGCACTCCAATAAAAATTGATTTGCGCCGGACATATCATCCACCCCTGTCCAATCTATTTGCTAATAATTTTATGATAGGGTGTGTATATTGTAAAGAGCGACACGTAAAAACGCGCCTTAAAAACAATTAAGGCGCGTTTTAAGCAGGGGGTATTTAATTAGCGTAAAGCCTATTCTTTGATCTTCTTTCTAACAAAGTAACCCAATGGATCAATAACTTCCCGGATCAGGCGAATTTCTTCAACCGTCGGCGGTTCAAATTCGTACACGTCGTTGGGAATAATTAGTTCAAAACCAGTGGCTTCCTGCACGCTATTAACGGTTTCTCCGGGCAGGGTGGCAAGCAGTTTCATGCGCTTGGTTTCATCATCAAAGCCCATGATGGCCTTGGTGGTGATGACCCGGTGCGGACCTTGGCCGGCCATTCCGGCACGCCAGCGGGCATTGGGCGAGCCGTCGAGGTAGCCGGGGCTGGTGATGTAGTCGATTTTTTCGTTAAAGCGCCTGGGCTCGTGCACCATGATGATAATGGTACGCTCACATGAACAGGCCATATCGCTGGCGCCCCCGCTGCCCGGAAGCCGGGTTTTGGGCTTTTGGTAACCTTCCGGGAATGATCCCATCATAGTGGAGTTGAGGTTTCCGTAAGGATCAATTTCAGCGCCGCCGATAAATCCGATGTCGGCATAGCCACGCTGGGTAAGTTCAAAGGCCGAGTTGAGGCCGAGAAGGTAGTTAGCCTTGTAAGTTGTCCTGGAGCCGCCCACGGAAAGGGGCAGGCCGCGGGATAGTTCCGGACCTACGGCGCCGGCTTCAAATACCGGGACAATGCCGGGGCCGTGGGTCAGTTGAGCCAGTGTAATGGCCACCATCGGCAGGCCGGTGCCGGCAAATACCACTTTGTTGTCTTCCAGGGTTCTGGACCCCGCTACAACGATCATTTCCTGAGCAGTGAAATCTTCTGAATATTTAGCCATCTGTTTCCACCCCCTGTTATCCTAACACCGTGTATGCGGCATCAAGGCGAATACCCGACTCGCTTTTTTGCACTTGCAGGATCTGACTGGCCGGTATCTTGTTAATGAACTCGGCGGTGTTTTCAACACCAAAGATGTAATTGTCATAGTACTCTTTTAGCGGCTCAGCGTTACCCTTGCGGAACTTTTCGCAGGCGCCCCTGAATTCCGGAATGTGTTTTTCGTCAAAGTAATAGACACCGTGGCTGTTGCCCGGATAGGCGCCGAAAGGCACTTCAATAACCGCGTCCACGGAGAAGAAGGGTATGCTGATCCGGTTCGGGAAGCGTGTCATATCGTCGTGCTCAATCAGGCGGTCGCAGGTGACAATGATGTGGGCCGAGGCCATGGCAATTTCGGGGCAGGTAAAAAGCGGTCCCTGAATACGGCAGTTGCCGTAGATATCCGCTTCTTGGACATGGACCAAGGCCACGTTCGGGTGGGAGGCCGGCAGGAGCATGATTGGCCTTCCGGTAAACGGGCAGTCGATCATCACGGCCCGGTTGCACTTTAACATATCGCTGCCCATAGGTCCGCGACAAGGTATGAAAGGCAGGCCCATGGATCCGGCCTTGAAGCGGGCGGACATGTTGTAGTTGCTCCAGTCCTCAAGCTCTACCTTGTTCCTTTCACTCAAATAGCGTAATAGCGGAGAAATGCCGAAAGCTTCATGCGCCCAGTAGGCGAGTTCCATTCTCTTGATGCTGTTCTTGCTTTCATCCAAGACCATGGCGCCGGCCAAATATTCAATGGCCAGGCCGGCAGACTGGTAAGAAAGAGTCAAGTCTTTCCTCCCTTGTCTGATGATCTCATGAACGATGGCAATGGGCTGCCGGCCGTTAACAAAACCGGCAATGCCGATGTTATCCCCGTCCTTGACGAACTTTTGCACGGCTTCTTTGAGGCTTACTCTTTTGTCTCTTTTTGATTTGTCCTTATTCGCCAGATATTGCCTGGCCTCATCGGGTGATAGGCCTGTCCAGTACATATTACTAGCGATTCCTCCCTGGGTTTTAAGAATCTAACATTTAACAACGTTTAGATTCTCCCCGTCGACTAATCGGGTGGCTGTACCATAAAGCCGGCGCCGGTTGCTTTTTTTAAAACCGGATTATTTACCTTTACGCCGTACCTTATAATGCCTACCAGTAAACCCTTTTTTAAATTTTTTTTCCTACTAATACTGTACCCCCTAAAAATTAATTTTATTTGCCTTATATAATGTATTCTACTGTCTCAAGGATCAATAAGGATATGGACTAAAGTACTAGTACCTTTGTCCGCCCGGTCTAGAAATAAGTGCGCAAATATTGCAAAAAGTCGGACAATTCTGACGCTTTGTTTTGTTTAGTGTATGAGGAAATGGTTTTAGATATCCGGTAAAAAGTTTGGTGTTGTCTGGAAGGACAATACCGGTCCATATAACAGTTCTAGTACACTTGATACATTGTGAAAGGTAAAAAATACAGTTAATATAAAATAAGCAAAGATTCAAACTTGGTAAATAGAACCAGCTTAAAATGCATAAAGCGCACCTTCTAAAGTTAGGTGGTGGTGTATAAGCTATTTTAGAAAGCGGTGGGCTTGGTCGGCCGGATTATATGAAAAATATTTTAAGAGGAGGTAAAAAAATGATAGGCGACGTGAGTTCCAAGATTAAAAATGTTTCCACCCTGCAGTACGATGAAAAGAAACTTGAGTACTGGGGGCCGACTCCTGACGAAGCAAGAAAAATTATGGTTAACAAGTCTCACGGTCTAAATGATAAGAGGACTACTTTGAAGGAAGCAGTGGCGAAATACGTCAAAGACGGAATTAACATTGGCATTGGGGGTTTTGTCAATACTAGAGTACCCGTTGCCATTATCCATGAAATAATAAGGCATGGCGCCAGGGATTTAACACTTTCCTTCCAGTCAAACTCAATTTGTCCGGAACTGCTGGCTGCCGCTATGGTTTTGGATCCCGACCGGGTATCCATTAGACGGGTTGAACTGGCCTGGTGGGGTTATGAAATAATCGGTATTGCTCCAATTCTTCGTTATCTATCAACCAATAAAATGATTGAGATGGATGATTACACCAACTATGGCATGTCCGTTAGGTTTAAGGCGGGGGCGATGGGTATTCCCTTTATCCCGGTGAGAGACCACGGTGGATCGGACATGGAACTGGTAAATAGGGGCAAAATGATCGAGTGCCCGTTCACCGGCAAGAATGTTTACATGCTTCCGGCCTGCCATCCTGATGTCGGCCTGATTCATACAACGGCTGCGGATATGTACGGGAACTCCAGGATATTTGGCGCTTATTGCACTTGCCCGGAAATAGCCATGGCCTCCTCACGCACGATTATGACCACGGAAAAGATTATCCCCACTGAAAACATCAGGTCCTACCCCAACCTGACCGAAATTCCGTATCCCTTTGTCGATACTCTAACTGAACAGCCCTACGGCGCATATCCCGGCGCCAGCTACGGTAACTACTGGTTTGATATGGATCACTTGAGGATGTTCAGGAGCATTTGCGATGATTTCCGCAAGACCGGCAATAAAGATGCTCTGAAAAAATATTTCGATGAGTATATCTTTGGTTGCGAAACCTATGATGATTTCCTGGAAAAAGTCGGCTATAAAACACTCAAGAAACTGAAGGATATGGACGGCGGCCAGGCTGTTATCCTGACTTAAAATATTTTTGGCCTTGTAGGTAACATGTTATTTTCCGGAGCAAAAAACAATAAGGAGGTAAAAAAATGTCCGAATATACTCCGTTTGAAATGATTGCCTTTACCGGCTCTAGAGTACTAGAAGACCAGAAGATTGTGTTTGTGGGAACGGGGTTGCCGATCATTGCCGCGATGCACGCCCAGCTTACCCACGCCCCCAACCTATATATGATTTATGAGGCTGGGTCCTTAGCGCCAATCTTGGAAATGGGGATGCCCCTGTCTGTCGGTGACACCAGGGCGGCCCGTAAAGCCTGCTTCTTAAAAGGTCTGTGCGCTGTTTTCGAAATGACACAAAGAGGATGCGCGGACTACGCCTTTATCGGAGGCGCTCAGGTGGATATGTACGGAAATATTTGCTCAACTATTGAGGGCAATTATTACGACAAACCCGGGATCAGGTTCCCCGGAAGCGGTGGCGCCGGCGCTATGGCGGCTAACTGCGAAAAGACGATTGCCATCATGGCGTTGGAAAAAAGACGGTTTGTAAAGAAACTGGATTTTGTCACTAGCATCGGGTTTGGCGACGGCTCCCAAGATTACCGGGAAAAAGCCGGTGTTATGGGCTCCGGTCCATATAGGGTAATTACCAACCAGGCCCTGTTTGGGTTCGACGAGGAAACAAGGAGAATGATGCTGCTCGAGGTGAAGCCGGGGAGGACACCACAGGACATCCAGGAACTGGTTGACTTTGAATTGATTATCCCGCCGGATGTCAAAGAAATGGCTGAGCCGACTGATGAGGACCTGCGTTTATTGAGGGATGTTATTGACGCTGAAGGATACTTCCTGAAACGAGTGATTAAAAAATAATACGATATTTCTTATTCTTCCTGGGAGGTGATTGAGCAAAAAGGCTGTTTCCGTAAAAAAAATTGGAAGTAGCCTGTTAGTAAACCATTTTTACTAAAAAAACTACCCCCTACTCACCCGCGCCTTGGCAAAAGGCGCATCTTTTTTTTAGTTTGAGATCGATCACTCCCATCTTTTGCTGTCTACATTTCCGTTGGTTCCACCAGCTTTTCCTGGATGGCGAGAACAGCGGCCTGGGTACGGTCACTGACGTTGAGCTTGATCAAGATGCTACTGACGTGGGCCTTCACTGTGCGCAGGGTAATATCTAATTTTCCGGCTATTTCCTTGTTGCTGTAACCGTTAACGATTAACTGCAGCACTTCCTTCTCCCGCCCGGTTAATTGCGTGCTGTCTTTCTGCGTCTGCGACAAAGGGGTCCCGTGGACAAGGTTTATTAGAAGGTCATTGGCGATTGAGGTATCAACAAAGTACCGGCCTTCGGCTACGCTTTCAACAATTTCAATTAACTGTTCCGGGGAGCTGTCCTTCAGCACGTAAGCGGAGCAACCGTCACGGATTGCCTGGACTACCTTTTCATGCTGGTTGTTTACGGTCAGGATGATCACCAGCGTTTCCGGATATTTTGTTTTAATGATTTTAGCTGCCTTAATACCGTCCATTTTAGGCATATTTACGTCCATTAAAATCATTGTCGGCTTAAGCCTGGCAGTTGCTTCAATGGCCTCCTCGCCGTTGGTCGCCTCCCCAACGACAGTAATGTCATGTAGATCAAAAATCATTCGCAAACTGCGGCGTACCAGCGGGTCATCATCTGCTAGGAGCAGTTTGATCTCATTTTTTAAATACTCATTCATCTAGATCACCTCGCCAACCTACACCCAACTGGACCGGGAGGGTTACTGTAAATTTTGTTCCCCAGCCCGGTTCGCTCTCCACTTTAATTGAGCCACGATGAGCCTCGGTGTTTTTTTTGGCTATAGCCAGCCCCAAACCGGTGCCGCTTTGTTTCGTTGTAAAAAACGGATCAAATATTTTTTGTTGAATTTCGGTGGGAATTCCTATACCCCAATCTTCTATGGTTACCATTACCCGGTCAAAGCAGGGTATGGTGGAGACACGTATCGTACCGCCGCTGTCCGTAGCGGCAATCGCGTTTGCAAGAAGGTTTCCGAAAATCTCCTTAAGCTTTTCACAATCGGCAATAATTAACGGGACGGGTTTATTTAATGATGTTTCAATAATCAGGTCTTTTCTAGCGTGCTGTTTATGTTCGTCCACCAGTTCTTTCATCAGTTCATTCAGGTTGACTTCTTTTAACAGGAGGTTGGTATCGCTGGAAAAGTTAAGCAAATTTTCCATTGTCCGGCTGACCCTGTCCACTGCTTCTTTGAGAATTTCCAAATCCTCGTTGTAATTCATTTTCCAGGAGGATTTTTTTTCAATAGTATAAAGAGAAAGCCGGATTGATGTAAGCGGGTTTTTAACCTCATGGGCTATAATGGCCGCTGCCCTGCCCAGGGCGGCGAGTCTTTCAGCCTGCTTAATCCTTTCTCGTAGGTAAGGGCGTTTTTTACGGCAATGCCGATTTGCTGGGCTACCAACTCCAGCATGCGCAAATCCCTAACGCTAAAATCCCGCCGGCTTTCCGGCCTGGTCAGGTGGATGGTCCCGATAAAGTTGCCTTCCAGTATGATTGGAGCGCCGATGGTATAGAGGATACCATCACGCCTTAATGCAGACTGGAAATATTGAAGCCTTTTGATTTCCTCAACCGTATAAATATCGGTAGAGCGCCAACCCTGCTTGGTTTTGAGCTGTTGCTTAAAGAGGAAATGGTTGGAGATGTTTTCCGCAAAGATGGTAATTTTACCTGTATTTTCTTGGTAAAAGAATATGCCACTTTTTGTGTGTGGTATAAGTCTTGGAAGATAGGAGTGAACGGATTGCAGTATTTCGTCCAGGTCTATATCCGATGTGACAATTCTGCCGATTTCAAGGAGTATTTCCAGCTCGTCTACTGTTAGATCCCTTTTAAAGTCTCCTTTACTTCCAGTCCGGGTATTTGACATAAAGGTCCTCCTCTCGGGCTAGATTGTTTGCAATTACTATTATAGTATATATTACTGGATTGCGCAGGTTTTTAAAAGCAATTGACAAGAAATGATTTTTAGCTTGATCCTTTTTTGAATTATAGAGATAATGATGTAAGCATTTATAAGTGAAAAGGCGAAGGGAAGTGTC
>JALHFC010000365.1:919-1299 GCA_022839445.1 Pelotomaculum sp. | reverse complement strand
GTCTTGGTTTCCTCGCCGCTCGTGGCAGTTGCCTGGTTGCTGTCAATGGTCAAATTAACGGTCAGCTCCTCCTGGCTGATCGTAACGATTTGTTTCTCGCCGTCCCAATCGACACTGGCGCCGAGGGCCTCGGAGACAAACCTTACCGGCACGTAAGTCCTATTCACACTGGTGTCGATAAACGGTTTTTGATCAGGAAATTCAATCTGCTGGCCGTACACGTACACATCCACGCTGTAGTCCGCATTGCTTGTATCCAGCGCGTAAGCCGCCCCTGCGACCGCCAGGAGCACAAACGCCACAATCAAGATGCTTCTAAACTTTTTCATTTTAAGTACCTCCCTGCACAATATTAATTATGGAACTAAAACTTGCACCCC
>JALHFC010000365.1:0-864 GCA_022839445.1 Pelotomaculum sp. | reverse complement strand
CCCCGTTTCCCATAAAAACTTACACAGCAAACCATATTAGTTTAATTTGACATATTATACTTTTTTCCTTCATAAAAAAATAAATTATAACAAGGAACTGCACTAATTCTTTATTTACCTTTTTTCCCCTCTGCTTTATAATCAAAAGTAGCATTAACAAGAATTTTCTTCCAGGTATTTACTGTCCCCGGGCAAGGCGGTGTTTGATAAACTGTTTTTAAGAGGTGGTGTGCAACCGGCGAAATATGGCTGTAATAACTGCTTGATTAATTTAACCGGGAGGCGATTTGCATGAAAAAGAAAAGCTCATTAGGTACTGTATGTCCACCCATTATTCTTACGGCGCTGTTCCTTTTACTTCTGATTTTTTCGCCGGCTGTGGCCGGCGCCGGGGAGTACAGCCTGGCTGCCGGCGGCAGCGGGAGCGGTATTTAAATGAGCAAAACACACGTGACCGGTGGCAGGTGGTCCTGCCCCAGGACGGCGTGCTGACGGCTTCCGTCAGCGGGGACGCCACTCTCATTATAGATCTCTATCTTAAAGGCGGCAGCGACGGCTCTATCCAGCTGGCTTCCGACACCGTGGGTTACGCTTCTGCACGCGCCGTAACCAGTCCGGGCCTAAAAGCAGGTACTTATTATATCGAAATCAGCCGCTACAACGGCTACGGCGGTTATACCATCACCACCCAATTCACTGCCCAGCCGCTGGCCAACGACAGCGAGCCCAATGATACTAGGGACCAAGCTCAGGCCATTGAACCCACCGGACAGTCTACCGGCCACCTGGGTTATACGGACGGAAACACCACTGACACCCGCGACTGGTGGCAGGTAATCCTGCCCCAGGACGGCGTGCTGACGG
>JALHFC010000136.1 GCA_022839445.1 Pelotomaculum sp. | reverse complement strand
TATAGTCAGGGCCACATTGGTAAATGGCCTGATTAATGAGCATAAAAACCAAACCGGCCATTCAGACGTTTGTCGCCGATTTGCCTAAAGACTGGGCTCGGAGGGACAGGGGGACAGGTCCCTTGTCCCCCTGATCAAATGCTTTTAAACCACTCGTTATCTATTCCTACTGATTCTTCCTGTATGATTTTTGTATTGACCCCCAAAGATAATTTTTTCAATTTCTCAACCAGTTGATTCCCATCAATTAAATCAATGGGTGGGGCGCCGTCCCTGGCAGCTTCTCTAATAGCATCTCTTGTGAATGTACCGGTTGTTATAATCAGCCCTTTATCAGAACGTCCCTGCATAGCGCCGCGAAAATCCCGGACATGCCCGGGTCCTACTGTACCCTGGTATTTTTTGCATTGAAACATAACATGGAAACCTAAAAAGTCATTGATTTTAACGATTCCTTTTCCGTCGATGCCTCCATCACCGCTTCTTCCAGTTACTTCGACCTGAACAAAGCCTGATTCCCTTAATAATCTTTGAGTAAGTCTTTCAAACGCGTCGGGCGTCATAGAAATAAGCACACTTAGTAATTCATCTTTCCAATCTTGTATCTCATCAGGTTCTTCCATTTCAGGCGCAGCTCCAATTTCCCGGTCTACAGACGCCTCCTCCGCGCTCCTATTCTTTTTAGGCATTTCCCTAACTTTTCGAACAACCTCGCTCGTATCAATAGCATTAATATTTTTTGCTGCCGGGGTTAAGGACCAAACGCCCCTAGACGAATTCTCTAATATGCCATATTTCTTCAGATAGGTCCTGGTCCAGGCTAACCTGTAAGCAACTTCTGTTTGTGCGCCGGGCTTGTTTCCGTGCGGTATTTCCAGCAATTCGTCCGGCAAGTTTAAATTTTTAATTACCTTTTCATATATTTCCTCAATCGAACCCGAACCACCCAAGTCTCTCATTGCTCTGATCGTAGGATTCATCAGTTGATCAAAGGTTGGAACTCTTACCTGATCCTGTGCCATATAACACACTCCCCGTGTCCGTTCATCGCATTTATTCAGGAAATTATGGGGCTATCACGCATGTGCTCGGGGGAATTCCCTCCAATAAATCCCCGAAAATTACCAAAAGGGAATAGTCCCCCATTATGTTCCTTGTTTCCCCATTCCTTATTGCCCCTTTAGTTCTCCAGCGTATTCTTCAACTTCGTAACGGTTTCCTTGGATAACCCGGTTATTTTGCAAACCACATCAATATCCAATCCTTCCCACAATGCCGTCCTTGCAACTTCGATCTTACCTTCGATCTTACCTTCGATCTTACCTTCAATCTTACCCTCGATTTTGCCTTCTGTTTTGCCCCTTTTTTCACCTTCCAGCAATGCCTGCTCCTGCATTTGGTCAAGGGCTCGCTCGATGTTGGTGATCACTTTCTCCACCTCCTGTGGCCCGGTCTGTTCTAAGACGCGGTCTATTTCTTCCCGCAGCGGTTTCGGTAATTTACGTTTAATTAGGTTTTTTAGCCATACCACCACTTGCCGAAACTGCTCCGGCGCCATTTCCTTCAACATATCGGCGAGGACTTTGATCCGTTTTACCAACTCCCGGGGGTCTATGACCCTATCTAGGTAAAATACGCTGGCGATCACGTTGGCTGCCCGGTACAGGTCTTCTTCATCGTAACGGATGACATCGAAAAGGATATATGAAAAATCCAGTAAATACCTAGGAAACCGCTCTTGCCCCGACTGGTATTCTCTAAAGCTTGGGCTGGCTGTCCAACTGCCCTCGCCGTTATAAAGCACGGCGGGAATAATGGCTGGTAGACGGTAGTCTTTTTGGTCCCTATCTTTTTCGGGGGTGTTATTGTAGATGTCCCGCCAGATTTCCACCATGTATTGCAATAGGCGAAAGGGCATGGTGCGGTCCACGGTGGACTGCAGTTCCAGCAGCACGTAGAATATTATTTCGGTACTGCGAAACCGCAGCCGGTACACTATGTCGGCTTCTTTCTCGCTGAAGTCCTGTAATATGTATGACTTGTTGACCAAGATCAGGTCGTCTTCCGCTATTTCTTGTACCCAGCCTTCTTGGACAAAGGTATGTAAAAGTTCGAGAAAGGTTTTTTTGTTGGTTAGCAGTTGCTTGTAGCCTTTGTCGTGGGGGTGGTGGGGCGGTTTGGCGCCTGTCTTTTTTTGTTCCGGCAATGTATTCACTTCCCTACCCGTATTATATCATGGGCGCTACCGGGGGTGGTAGGGGATTGTGTGACTCGGGGGAATTCCCTCCAATAAATCCCCGAAAATCAGCAGCATGTCCCGAAGCTGAGAAACCTTGTAATACATAATGAGGGACGTCCCCTTTTGGGGATACTTGGTTTGAGATTAAAAGAGCGCAATTGCTCCACAGCATTTTCGATCAATTGCGATACGCCAATTTCTTTCATAATAAATCCCCCCGGCTTTTTGATGTTGACAGGAGGATTATAAATTCTAATCGCTGTTGGCGGATAGATAACTTTAAAAAAATATTATCCCGACTATTAAGATGGCTAGTACTGAATTGTCTGTGCTTTTCAATACTATATGGCTCATCAAAATTAAAAGTCGGGATAACAATTTAGTCGGGATAAGTTCTGTGAGGGGGGTTAGGCACAAACCAAAGACGCAGAGCTCTGGTAAGGCCTACCTCTACTCGCCCCTTCCGGGTATCCCCGAGCAATGGCATGAGGGTTTATGAAGAAATCCAGTGGATATTCGATAACTCGATAGTGCGCCTCCAGGGTAGAGCCAGGCCGGTGCAAATGCTGAAATTTAGACGAAAGCTGCGTTGATTGCGGCTTTTTGTTTTGATGATTCATGGGGTTATTGCATTATGCTTGCCGGGAGGAAATGAACCAGAGCGGACAACACTTCAGGGTAGTTTATCGGGCAACTTTAAAATAGTCAGAATTGTTTCCCATTGTGTACGGTCTCATTTTGATAATCTCCATTTTGTTTATATGGAGATTACACGGGTGTTTAATCAGTCTCCGATAGTGTCAACAACCACCCTGTCACCCCGTCCCCCTGTCACCTAAATATTAGTCCGTGGTGATATTATTATTCAAGGTTTTGTTAATGCTCAATAGTTATAATCACACTTCCCTTTTTGTGTCCTTTTTCAACATATCTGTGTGCATCTGATATTTGTTCCAAAGAAAATTTTCTATCAATAACAGGTTTAATTTTTTTCGTCTCGATAAGTTCTTTAAGTATAATAAGATCTTTCTTTTTTTCTTCCGGCTTTCTCAAACCTGTAGCCGCAAAAACAGCTTTTTTACTTCCTGATATTGAAGTGAAAAGCATTTGCAGCATAAGAAAAATCGACGGAACGGTAGATAAATATAATCCTCTTGGCGATAAAGCTTTTTTACAATGTGAAAATGAACTCTTTCCAACTGCATCAAAAATTATATCATATGTATCGCCTGTTTTTGTAAAATCCTCTTTCGTGTAATCAATTACCTTATGGGCTCCCAAGCAATTCACTAATTCTAGATTTACAGTACTACATACCCCTGTCACTTCAGTTTCGAAGTATTTGGCAAGTTGAACTGCATAAACACCTACTCCTCCTGATGCACCATTGATAAGAACTTTATATCCTTTTTTAATTTTTCCAGTATCCCTGAGAAAAGGCAATGCAGTTAATGCCCCTTCACTAATACCAGCCGCTTCCCCATGACTGATATTATTCGGTTTTATAGCGAGTGCCTCATCCTCAGATAGTGCAATGTACTGGGCATTAGTACCAAAATTAGTTCCAGAAGAGCCATATATCTCATCGCCAACTTTAAATATTTTTACATCTTTCCCTACTTCTTCAATGGTACCTGAAAGAACATCTCCCGGTGTATATTTAGGCCTGGTAATTCCTGAAAACAGTCTTGAAATAAACGGTTTACCCTTTCGAAAAGCACAATCTGATGGTGCTGCCACTGTCGCTTCAATTCTTACCAGTACTTCACCGACTTTTGGAACAGGTTTTTCCACTTCTTTTTGATAAAGCACTTCCGGCGGCCCATATTTTATGCAAATAACTGCTTTCATATTTATAACCATTCCTTTCTTGACACGACCACGTCAAAGTAAAAAACACCCCGACAACCGTCTAAATTACAAATATTGTCTGGCCTTTTTCTTAAAACTGCTCTTAAATAGAAAGTATGGACAGGAATAGAGCAGATATAGATCATCTAAATGAAGACAACAGAATAATGTTAAGCCTTAAATCACTATTAGTCCGCCCCATCACACCAGGAGAAGAAAGCGCCTGGAATAACCTGATGCGCCGGCATCATTATCTGGGCTTCCACAGCCTCACATGCGAAACCCTAAAATATGTGGCCTTGCTGGACGGACAGTGGGTTGCCCTAATTGGCTGAGGTTCTGCAGTCTATAAAAGCAAGCGCCGCGAAAAGTGGCTTAACTGGACGCGAGAACAGCAAAAGCAAAGGCTAAAATTCATTGTCAATAACCAGCGTTTTTTAATACTACCCGGCATACGAATCAAGAACCTGGCATCTAAGGTCCTGGCGCTAAATACGAAGCGCTTACCGGAAGACTGGCTGGCAGTCCATGGTCACCCGGCCCTGCTGGCAGAAACCTTTGTAGACCACAGCCGATTTAGCGGCACTTGCTACCGGGCGGCCGGCTGGGTTCCACTTGGCAGGACCAGTGGTTACGGGCGTAAAGCCGGTATCTATTATTACAACGGGCAGACCAAGACTATTTTTTTAAAACCCCTGCATAAAGATGCCCGGGAAATTTTATCTGCTCCTCTTCTGCCTCCTGAATATGAGGGGAGAGAAAAAGCATTGGTTGATTTAAATCAAGTTACGCTCGGTCCCAAAGGTGGTCTGACAGAGTACCTGGCAAAAATCAAGGATCCTCGAAAACCCCGTGGTATCCGCCACTCTCAGGTAACCATCCTGGCTGTGGCAATTTGCGCTCTTTTATCTGGCGCAAAAAGCTTTATTGGTATTGGCGAATGGGCTGCAAATTTATCACAGGAACTACTAAAACGCCTTGGTTGCCGTTATAATGATAGACTTGAAAAATATGTCCCTCCCAGTGAGCCTACCCTGCGCCGTTCCATCCAATCAGTAAATGCTGATGAGGTCGACCGGATCATCGGTGAATGGCTCGCCCATCAGAGTTCTGATGACATTATTGCTGTAGACGGAAAGGTTTTACGTGGCTCAAAACCTGCCGGCGGCAAAGCTGTACACCTTGTTTCAGCCTTGTTGCATCATGAGCGAATGGTAATTAGCCAGCAGCAGGTAGATAAAAAAGCAATGAAATCAGCGCTTTCAAACCTCTTTTAGAGCCCCTGTACTTAAACGGCAAAATAGTTACCGCTGATGCGCTCCAAACCCAGGTGAAAAATGCCCGGTTTATTGTTGAAGATAAAGGCGCCGATTATATCCTTCCGGTAAAACAAAACCAGAAAAACTCTTTGAAACAATACGCAAGGTTAAAGAGGGTGATTTTTCCCCCTCCACACGTAACGGTAGATAAGGGTCACGGCCGTATTGAAAAACGCAAAATCCAGGTAGTAGATGTAAAAGAGGGGCAAACAAATTTCCCACATGCTGCTCAATTCATTAGGGTATCCCGTTCTACTACCAACCTGTACGGCAATAATCTCAAAAAGGATGTCGCTTTCTTGGTAACCAGTCTAACTCAGGAAAAGGCTGACGCTGAGTTCCTGCTAAAGTCAATCCGTGGTCATTGGTCTATTGAGAATTGTCTTCATTGGGTGCGTGATGTGACCTTTGACGAGGACCGTTCTAATCCGGACTGGCTCTGCTCCCCGTGTTTTTGCAACTATACGCAACCTTGCCATTAGTTTATTGCGGTTAAATGGTGTGAAATGTATTGCTTCTGCTTTTCGTAAGATAAGCTGGAACTCTGAACGTGCACTGGAATTAATCGGCATTTAAAAGGGTGACGGTGTTTTTTCTATGACTTTGACGTGGTCCTGGCAGTTTAGGGTAGGTTTTTTCCATAAAACAACCGTTTGGCAATTAATACAATTTAATAACAATAATTAGTGAAATTTTTCCCCTATATTAAACTTTTTTTAATTATTTAGCTTACTTCTATAGAAAAACGATTTTCTCCTACAGAATAGTTAGAAAATAATACTACAATAACATACCTATTTCGACAGTTTTTTAAGTCTCCAAAATCACCCGATTCATTAAATAACAAGATATAAATTAAAAAAATATTTAGGGGTATCTGGAAGGGCGAACAGCCCTTCCAGGAATCCCCGAGCATTCGCGCCAAAATCGGCAAACAAGCGGATAGCGTCATAAAAAATTGACACCATATATGACACCGTACTATAATATATATTAGGAAGTGGCAAGCTTGTCGAAATGGGAAAAGCTATTAAATAAAATAATTTCCTTGTCAAAGGACGTAAGGTTTACAGAGCTTAAAAGGATTTTGGAAAGCTATGGCTACGTGGGCAGAAAGCCGAGTAGAGGCAGTAGTCACTGGACTTTCAGAAAACAGGGAAAACCTCCCATAACTATCCCCGAGAATGAACCTATAAAGCTTTCGTATGTCAGAATGGTTAAAGATATTATTGAAAGTGAGGAATGAGCCGTGAAAAATTTAGAATACTACATGAACTTAGATTATAAAATTGAAATTGTCAAGGACGAAACCGAAGGCGGGTATGTGCTGTCAATACCCGAACTCAAAGGCTGTTTGACATGCGCCGACAATTTGGAAAAGGGAATGGAGATGCTTGAGGATGCAAAAAAACAGTGGCTGATGGCGGCATTGGAAAGCGGATATGAAATACCGGGGTCTAATGCACTGGAGAATTATTCTGGGCAGTTCAAGCTACGCCTTCCCAAATCCCTCCATAAGGAATTGGCTGAAAGATCAAAGCAGGAAGGTATCAGGATTCTGCCCCAAACTCCGTAGAAATTGAAAATGACAGCTCCAAATTACTCTGATAGAATAAAGTCATTACCCGATATACCATCAGAATAACAAAAAGGAGCTGTCGTAATGAAAGTATATCAGGAAAACAAAGAATCCGTCAACGGAAGCATCCAAATTATTAATAGCACAATCTTGCACGAAAAGGCCAGGCATGGATTAATGGAGCTATCCATGTCACTTGGGCTAGAGGTCATGCGTATGATGCTGGAAGAAGATGTAGAACAATATGCCGGTCCCAAAGGAAAGCATAATAATGAAGAACGCACTGGCTATCGCCATGGCACAGAAAAAACCACAGTAGTCATGGGTGGTAAGAAAATCAGGGTGGAACGCCCCAGGACCAGAGCTGTGGATGGAAGCGGCGAACTGCCCCTGGAAACACTTTCTCTGTTCCAAACAGAAGACCAGCTAAACAAAGCTATTATGGCAAAACTACTATCAGGAGTAAGCACCAGGAAATACATACGTACTATTGATGGAGACAACACGGATGCCATCTGCGCCAGCAAAAGCGAAGTCAGCCGTCGGTTTATCGAAGGAATGGACACCCTCATGCAGGAATTCTTCACACGCCCCATAAACCAGGACTATCCCGTTATGATGCTTGATGGCCTGGAACTTGGCAAAATGACCATACTGGCTGCCATGGGCATTGATGATGACGGCAAAAAGCGTATCCTGGGGATAGCCGAGGGTGGTTCGGAAAACAGCGTTGTTGCCAAGGGCCTACTTGAAGACCTTATCCACCGGGGACTGGATATTTTTCGCTCGAGGCTCTATATAATAGACGGAGGCAAAGCCCTCCACAAAGCCATAACAGACACCTTTGGCTCCATAGCCCTTATCCAGCGCTGCCAGGTGCACAAGAAACGAAATGTGCTCTCCTACCTGCCGGAATCTGAGCAAGCCAATGTATCCCTATCTATGACCCTAGCCTATAGGGAATTCGAGTATGAGACAGCAAAAAGCAAACTTATGGACCTTGTAGGCAAGCTGGAACACCGCTATCCCAAAGCAGCAGCAAGCCTCTTAGAAGGGCTGGAAGAGACATTGACCGTACATCGGCTAAAAGTTCCCGGTTTGCTTCGCGAGACACTTTGCAGCACAAATCCTATGGAATCTGCCAATTCAGCTTGCCGCGGTATTATTCGCAGAGTCTCAAATTTTAAGGACGGTGAAATGGCACTAAGGCATGCTGCCGCTGGTTTCATAGAAGCAGAACGCGGGTTTAGAAGAATCAAAGGTTATCGTCAATTACCTGTACTCACATTCATGCTGTCATGCTATGCCACCGACGCACAGAAAATCATAACTGCATAAATCACAGCTAACAGAAGGTATTTGGAGCAATTCTATGTCAGGCAATTTCCACGGAGTTAGGGACAAGATC
>JALHFC010000135.1 GCA_022839445.1 Pelotomaculum sp. | reverse complement strand
TAGCACAGGGGGACGGTTCTTTTGTGTTGTGCCATCCTTCCTCCTATGCTAGAATATGTATGGGAGGTGGTGAAAGTGCCAAGGGTGGCAAGGGAAAGAAGCCGCACAGGGGTTTATCATGTTATCTTAAGGGGTATAAACGGCCAAGTTATATTTATAGATGATGAGGATTTCCAAAAACTGCTATTAACAATAAAGGATTGCCGGGGGAAAAGCGGTTTTGAAATTTATGCTTATTGTCTTATGAGTAACCATGTCCATCTCCTGATGAAGGAAGAAAAAGAGGAACTGGGGATTGTGTTTCGCAGGGTAGGAGCGAGTTATGTTCATTGGTACAATAGGAAGTACGGTCGCCGGGGTCATTTATTTCAAGATAGATATAAAAGTGAGGCAGTAGAAATAGAAGGATATTTTTTAACAGTTATTCGCTATATTCACCAAAACCCGTTAAAAGCAGGAATAGTGGGCGAGATAGGGGATTATCCGTGGAGTAGTTACCGGGAATACATAGAGAAGCCGTGGATTTGCAATACAGAGTTTGCCTTGGATTTATTTTCAAAAGACAAGGAAAAAGCCAGAGCGTTATTTAAAGATTACAATTTACAGGAGAATAAGGACGAATGTTTTGAATATGACCAGAATGCACGGTTAAATGATGCCGAGGCTACAGATTTTATCAATAGTATTTCCAGGGTTAAAAGCCCGACAGAAATTCAAGGATATGAAAAAGGGAAGCTCAATGACATTATTAAAAGGTGCAGGAACCGGGGATTATCGATTAGGCAAATTGAAAGATTAACGGGCGTTAGTTTTGGAGTAATCCGAAGGGTCGAGCGCGCATTCGATTGATCTGGACAGCCAATTCGAACTAAAGCAGATATTAATTTCGTCAATTGATGGTAACTGTTTTCGCTACGGACATGTGGTGAGAGCGCAGGTTCGCATCTACTCGACCCTAGCGTCCAGTTCCCAGTGTCTCTTTGACGACACTAGGGGACACAAGAGAACCGTCCCCCTGTGTCCCTTGTTTAGACCCAGTTTGCCACGCTGCCTTTTTCTGTGGGGCGGACTTCCAGTCTGGCATCGACGCGTTCCTTTAGCTCCGGGACGTGGGATATTATGCCCACAAGGCGGCCGCCTTTTTGCAAGTCAATTAAAGCCCGCATGGCAAAGTCCAGGGATTCGGGATCGAGCGAGCCGAAGCCTTCATCTATAAATATTGTGTCCAGGCGGATGCCGCCCGCGTAGGACTGTACCACGTCGGCCAGCCCGAGGGCAAGCGACAGGGAGGTCAAGAAGGTTTCGCCGCCCGATAGGGTGACCACACTCCGGGCGATACCGGTATATGTGTCGAAAACCTCAAGGTCCAGCCCGCCCGGGGCATTTCTACGGGCGCGGTCCATGGTGCGCTGGAGGTGGTAGCGGCCGCGGCTCATCAGCTTAAGCCGCTCAGTGGCGGCTACCGTCACGTCGTCCAATAGCGCGCCCAGCACGAAGCGCTGGAAGGTCAGCCCGTACATATTCCTTCCGTTGGCGACTTCGGATAGACGTCCAATCACGGCATAGCGTTTTTCCAGTTCTTTCAGGGAGCTCTCCAGTTTTTGAAGTTTTGTTAACCAGCTATTTTCTTGATTAACTTGCGACTGAAGCTTTGTACCCTGCGCTAGCGCCTCCTTCCATATGTTTTCCGCGTTGTTTAAATCCAAAGTCAGTTTTTTCAAATCCGGTTCAGTTAAACCTATCGCTGCTTGTGTGGCGCGTACCAGGCGGTCTTTGGCGGAAGTCATGCTGTCGTCAAAATTTTTGATAAGCTGCTCAATGGACTGGATTTCTTTTTGTGTTCTTTTAGCTTGGCTATATTCAGCACAGTCTTTAAAGCCGGCATCGGCAAGACGTTGTAGGAATAAAGACTCTTCAACCTCCGCCCGTTTACTTGCGGCCCGGAGGGTTTCTCCAGCTTCGTTAACAGCGGCGTTCGCCCCGGCTAGCGCCCGGTTAGCCTTATTCGCGGCATTTTGGGCCAGCTCAAGACTATCTTTTAGTTCTTTTAACTTAGATCTGGCGTTGTTCCGGGCTTTTTGCAAAGCAGCCGGATCACGAAGCTCTTCCGGGACAAAAGACTCGCGCTCCCGCACTATTGCCTTGCCGGTTTCCAGCGCAGCGTTTGTTTCTATATAATCACTTTTTGTCTTTTCCAGATGTCCGGCGGCTAATTCTTCTTTTTTACTTAAAAGCTTAATCTCCGCATCGAGAAAACCAGCAGACTTTGAGGCTTGGACGGCTTTTTCCCAGAGAGACTTTGCTCTCATTGCGGCATCCCGGAGGACGGCGGGGGGAATGCCGGCTTTTTCGCCTAATTCCTTTGCTAACTCCCCGGTCTTACCAGCCAGGGTAGCTTTTATTTCCGCAATGCTATTTACTTTTTGCTGTGTGTCATCACGTATCGCTTCGAGGTTACTCACAGCCTGTTGTGCGGCTTTGAGGTCCTTTTCCAAGGGCAGCGGCGCTTCATTTTGGGCCGGGGCAGGATGTTCCAGCGAGCCGCAAACCGGACATGGCGCGCCGGGCGCCAGGCTGTCGGCCAGGATGGCGGCCTGCCCCTGGTTCCACGCCTCCTGCATGGCAAAAAGTTTTCCTTTAGCCTGGATATAACTATCCTCAGCTTTCCGAAGAATCTCGCCGGCAGCATCAAATTTTTTAGAAATACTATTCAGTTCCCCGCGCGAGGTCTCAAGGACTTGTCTTTTCGCGCTCAATTGCGCCGCTTCCTTAGATGCGGCTTCCAGCGCCGCAACTTGAGCGGCGTTAGCTATCGCCTCAAGGTGTGCTTTGGTCATATCCTTGATTTTTTTCTGAATGGTGGCAAGGGAAATCTGGGCGTTATCACGGCCTTTTTTTGCGTCATCATGTTTGCTTTCGGCCGCTATAACTGCTTTGCGGGCTTTGTCTAGGGCGCCAACTTTTCCGGTGAGGTCGTCTAACTTTGTGATCTCACGGTTTGCCGCTTCCCGTTCCGGCTCCCTTTCCTTTTCCTTCGCCAAGATCTCTTCAGCTGCTTCTTTTGCTATTAATGCGTTGTTGTATCTATTCTTTTTATCGCCAAGGTGTTTAGCTGCGCCGGTGGCTTCCCCCCGCCTGGAATCAAGCAAATTTTCCGCTCTTCTTTGCAAACCCGCCACTGCCGTTTCAGCGATCTTTTTTTCATTTAGCTTTTCTGCGATCTGTTTTCCCATAGCCAGGCGCTCCTGCGCTTCTTTTGCCGCGTTCCGGCAAGTTTCTATTTGGCCGGACAATTCATTTAGCTGCTTTATGTTTTCATCGTACCGCTCTTCCAGCTCCTCCTGCGTACCGGCTTTCGCATCCTGCAACACCCAGGATTTTTGCCCTGCCAATTTTTCGAAATCATTTTTAAGCGCTCTTGCCGACTCTTTTAAGGTTTCCTCAATCCGCCGGTATACTTCCGTACGGAAAAGTGTCTCCAAAATAACCTGGCGCTCCCCCGAACCTGCCGTCAGAAGTTTGCGGAACTCTCCCTGGGGCAGCAAAACCACCTGCCGGAACTGGCTGCTTTTAAACCCAAGCAGATTTTCAACTTTTTCGTTAACTTTGAGCCACCCGTTCTCCATGACGATCCCTTCATCGTCGTCGCCAGCCGCGCCTGTCCGTTTCCACAGGGTGGCGCCGGGGCGCATGACGGTGGTCCCCTTGCCCGATATCTTTGAGCGTTCTTGTTCCGGGTTGCGTTTAACGCGGTAGGTTTCAGGCCCGATGGCAAAGTCAAAGGTGATTTCAGTAACCACGGACGGGCCGGCGTGATCGCTGCGCATTTGCCTTCCGTCCCGCATGGCGCCGCTGGTGTCCCCGTAAAGGGCAAAGCATATGGCGTCGAGAATGGTGGTTTTGCCGGAACCGGTCGGCCCGTGGATCAGGAAAAAATGGCGGCTGCCCAGCTCTGTAAAATCCAACGTTTGTGTCTCGGCAAAAGGGCCGAAGGCGCTCATTGTAAGTCTAAGAGGTTTCATGCCGGTACCTCTCTTTCTTGCTTGTGAAATGAATCTATGGTTTCGGAAAATGCCAGGGCTTGTTCGTCTGTCAGGGGTGAGCCGGTAACCTGTTCGAAAAATGAAAAAAAGAGGTCCGCCTCGCTTAAAGTACGGTGATCGCCGCCGGGACCGCCGATGTGCAGGATGTTGGGGTACACTTCGCGCAGCTTGCCGATGGCGTCGAGAATTGCCCCGGTGTCTTTCAATGTAACCATGATGTAGTCATCCCTGCTCTCCCCGTTTTGCGGGCCGGCCAGGATGTCGTGCAGGTAGCCTTCCAGGCAACGCACATCCCTGCGGGGCGCCAGGGGAACCGTTTCAAGGGCGACTTGCCCGGCGCCGTCCATTTCCACCAGAGTCACTGACTTTTGGTGGGCCGCTTCAGAGAAGGAGTATTTCATTAACGACCCGGCATAGTAAATATGCGCGCTTCCTGCGCTCTGGGCGCGGTGCAGGTGTCCCAGGGCCGTATAATGGAAGGGTTGGAAACAAGCGGCGTCAACCGCCCCCGTCCCGCCTACGGAA
>JALHFC010000364.1 GCA_022839445.1 Pelotomaculum sp. | reverse complement strand
TAAGCACTCTCCAGAAACCAATCCGCTGGAAGCAAGTGATCCTGCGGAGAGATTTGGACTTCTAGTTCTCCTGGTTCAATCGTTTCACAGATTGGTGCTTCTTCGGGATCAGTCTCAACTCGGACATCCCTCAAGTGAGGGATATGAACCACCGTAGTGCTGTCCTGATAAGGGCCACCGTGGCTGTTCTTGGTAAATGGCTCCAGTCCATTGAGCGCGCGTACCCATACTGTTCCAGGTCTCGGGCCTTTTCCCACTACCTCAACGGGGATGACCGCATCTCCATAACATGTACCGATTGTGATTTCAGCTTTTACCATGTGTTCCTCCTGTGTTCTTTCAATAGGAATGAGAAAGGACATGCCATTCAGGGCATGTCCTTCGTTGTGATTTACCGGTGCGTTTTGACTCTGGCTAAAATGGAATTTCGTTTGGGTCTAAATTTGGCGGAACCTGGGTATTTACTGCGGGTTCTGCTTCCTCCNCCAGAAAGAAAACGTACGGTCGAGGCGGTTACTTCGAATGAAGCGCCAACCTTTCCATTGTTTTCCCAGATATGTGGCCCACCAGTTTCAGGATCGGGGGTCAGACGCCCTTCAACTAATACCTTGCTTCCTTTGTGCAGGAATTCATTGCAGGACTCTGCTTGTTTTCCCCACACAGTGACACGGAACCAAGTTGTTTCTTTGACTGGTTGTCCATTCTGACCGTTGTAACGACGATTTGTGGCCACCGATAAGGTAGTCACCGGTTGTCCGCCAGGTGTAAAGCGCATTTCGGGATCTTTCCCCAAATTTCCGATGAGGATAATCGTTTGGTACATTGTGTTTTTCCTTTCTCTTTGGTATGTGGTTTTTTTACGCTGCAACGGATGCAGGCGTCGGTGTAGCGCGTTGACTGGCTAGCCAATTACGCAATTCATCCTTTGAAGCAGGAACTCTCCCGGTTTTCTCTTTAAATTGGTCAAATGCCTCCTGCTCGGAGACATTACCATTCACAGAGACTCCATCCCCATACCTGCGTACGATAGAGGTGG
>JALHFC010000134.1 GCA_022839445.1 Pelotomaculum sp. | reverse complement strand
ACAATGCAGGCCGGCACTTCGAGGGATAAGCTCCGGCCGCTTATCCTGGCCTGATCGCTGTCCACCCTAACCCGCATGACATCCCTGCCCCTGGTCACCGTCACCGTGCGCTGATCGGCGTCCCAGGCCACATTGGCCTGCAGGGTCCCGGCAAGCATAAAGATCGGTACCATTGTCCTGTTTTCGATGATGACCGGCGGCGGGTCCGTCATAATCACCTGGCCGCCGGCGTCAACAATGGTGACCGGCGCAAGCGCCGGCGCTGGGGCAAGCGGCGCAGTGACCGGAGCGTCCGCCAAAGCCACCGGTTGTTTCCGCAGCGTATAACTGTCAATCACCTGCCCGGCGGCATCCCTGGCGGTCAAGGTGAAGACGCCGCCGTCGATATTGATGACCTGGTAGTTGCTGATACCGGCTACTTGTTTGTCAATATAGTACGTGTATTCCTCACCGGTACCGGCCGGGTAATATTTGGTCCCGGCATTGCCCATGATGTAGACGATCCCGTCCTGTGGGTTTGCCTGAACCTGGCCGCCGCGCAAGGGTTTAGTACGCATGTAGACGTGCTGGTGCCCGACAAAGGCCACATCCACGCCACATTCTTCAAAAAGTGGTGGGCCGTCAAACACAACCGGGTAAGGCGGGTAGTGGAGAACCAGGAACTTCCACTGCCGGTCGCTGTTGGTAAGATCCTGCCTTAACCAGTTATAGATCTCGCTATAAAAAGGATTGGAGACACCCATCAGGTTACTGTTTAGCACCGCGATATGGCAGTTCCCGTAATCAAAGGAGTAGAACTTTTCCTCCAACCCTGCCGGGCCGTTCCGGGGCAAGGCGAAGGAATCCCAAAACAGCGGCTTATCGTCATGATTGCCCACGGCCGGCATTAATGGTATACACCTGAAGACCGGGGTGGCGGCGGCAAAAAACTGCTGCCATTCCTCGCTGCTGGCGCCGTCATAAACCAGGTCCCCGCCCAAAAGACCGAATTTTAAGCCGGGGTTATCTTTAAAGGCGCTTTGCAGCATTTTCCCCCAGGCATCATAGCCTTGCTGGACATCACCCATATATAAGAAGGAAAACTTTCGCTCCGGGCCGGCGGTAGTGAAAAAAGAGGGTACGCTCCAGGAGCATTCCCGGCCCACCCGGTAAATGTAGCCGGTACCGGGGCTCAGTCCCCGCAGGGTGGCCTCAAAATGCGAATACCCGTTGTAGGGGCCGGTCTCTACCGCAGTCACTGACTGCGCCCCGTAAAAACTGCCGCGAAAGTCTTTGGCCGGCAGGTACTGGACCTGACCCTGGACAGCGTCACCCGCCGCCCGCCAGGCAATGGTCTGGGTAGTGGCAGGGTCATCTGTCCAGGAAAGGATGACCTGGACGGGCCGGCTACCGGCCCCGGCTGCGCCTGGATTCGCCAGACAAAGAAAACTGAATAACGCTGTGAATATAGCGAAGCAGGTGACAATTCTCAGGTAAAGGCCGGGCTTAAAACTCTTTTTCAACGGCATTGTTCTTCCCTCCAGGGTTTTTGCTGGTAAAGCGGTTCATCTAATATGACTTTGATCTAGCGTTAACCGGCTTTAAACTTGTTTCGCCCCTTTCGGTCGTGAACTGCAGTTTAACCGGCTGTTTAAGCTGTTTGCCTGCCTTGGACTGCAAACTGCCTTCGATCCAGAGGGTGTAGCTTGTACCGGGGCAGTAGCCTTCTCCGGCAGGCAAAACCTCGACTGTTTTCTGATCCATCCCAATTTTGCATGTAACATTTACCTTCTCGCCGGCTGAGTCAGTCACATAAATATGCTCGCCCAACGATTGGGTTGTGGAAACTTCATGATTGAAACGAATGGTCCAGGGTTTATCAACAGGCACGGGTGTATCTTCACGCGGCCAGTTTTTGAAAACATCTGTAATTGTAATTCCTGTTACGTTTTTATAAATGGTTCCCAGGCCCCAGTAGATCCGCAGCAATGTCTGGTTATCGGACCCGATCTTGATTGGCTGCCCGTTAATATCATACGTCAGCAGGTATTTATTGGCCGGGTCAAGTAAATCGCAAACTTTAACCGGAGCAATAGGGAAAGTCGCGGCGTCGGTTACGTTAATCTGGACCTGCCAGGTATGATCATAACCAGTCAATAAATCCTTTAAGTAAACTCCCTTGCAGGTTTCCGCCCCGTACTTAACTGTTGCCGGCGGCATCATCCTTAAATCAGCCATCGTAAAGGAACGCGATGCTGCGGCATTCCCGTCAACACTGAAAACCACCGGCCATGAACCCTTGTGCTGCTTGACGGCGGCGTCCTGGTAACCGGTTGCCTTGACAACAATCAGATAGTCTTTGTCACTGCCGAACACGCTTGCCTCAATCGTGATCACTCCGGCGTCAACAGTGTATCGCCCTTCGATAGATATTCCATCGACGGTAATACCGGTAATGGCTTTTCTCCACGTTTGGTCATCGGTAAAAGTGATGCTCACGGCCTGGCCGGCGGCGATATTTACCATGTCATCCGTTAAAGACGGGGGATTGGCGCCGGCCGGCGGCGCAAATACTTCAATTTGTTCTACCCATTTGACAAAATTTTTATTGGTTATCTTTTCGTCTTCAGCCTGACCGAAAAACAACCTCACCGAATAGTAGTCATCCATGAGGTCAAAATCCAGTTGGTCCTGATCCGATACCTCAAAGGCTTTCAACGCGAGTAAGGGCTCGACCGGGATTGCTCCTTCCATTGAATTTTCCTTTAGACCCGGATAATAATACCGGGGCGTGTTCAGCAGGTACTCTCCGGTTAAAGTCCGGGAGTAATCATCGGTTGCTGTAAACTTAAACTCATACGCATTCTTGGTGTCGATACCGGCCTTTTCCAGAAGCCCGGTCAGCAAAACTCCCTCGGCCATATTAAATATGACATTGGCGCCGTTATCCATCGTGCTGTAGACATACCTTTTTTGGGGCATCTGCCGCATATCGTCTACCGTGAAGGTAGCGGCAGTGGTAACATCTCCGTTGTTATTAAACTTAATCGTAAGTGTGCTTGTTTTTTCTCCTTCTGTATTTGTGGCCCCGGCTACACCCGGATTCGCCAGGCAAAAAACAATTGCCAGCGCGGCCAAAATCGCCATCCATGCGACAATCCTTTTGGCGTTGGGCTTAAATATCAATCCCATTACCTGCATTTCCCCCATCCTCCTTTTGTTATCAGGCAGTGTCCACGGCCGTTTTAATAGGCGCAAAACCGTTTCCGGGTAGGCAACCGGCTCCTACTTGAGGCGCCAATACGGCGCAAACATCGTCTCGCAACTGAATTCACCGTGCGCCCCGGCCGGCCCGGCGGGCCTGGTTCCCGCAGCGGCGGTAACAATAACTTTGCCGGGCCACCGCTTGACCATCTCTTCCAGGTACCGGTCAATCGCTGCAACCGCATCCATCGTTTGAGCCGCCGCTCTGCCGTACCGCTCCCCGTTGGCGGCGATACCGTGAAAGCGGACCATGATGAGGTCATAGCCCTTGTCCAGGTTTGCCAGCGTCGTGTCGTACAGTTCATCATCAGCCGTTTCGTTTGCGTTTTGATCACTGCACAAGACCGGCTCTGCTTCGGTATGGAGCGTCTTTGGGCCGGACTGTAAAAGAAGCGCTTTTTTTTGCAGCTTATCCGCCACCGCAAAAAGCGAAGGTACCTTTAAATCCTGATCATTTCCGGTGACAATACCGTTCTCTTCCGGAGGTTTTCCCGTAAGCACGGCGGCCAACCATATATTGTCTGCGGGCGGGTAAACACCGTTGGCCTTTACTGCCTTACCCGTTTTTTTGAGGAACGGCGCATACCCGTTATCCACGGCATAAGCATATTGGCGGTAATTGAATCCGTCTAAAACCAC
>JALHFC010000363.1:531-1099 GCA_022839445.1 Pelotomaculum sp. | reverse complement strand
AGTATTGGAACCGTCGGTTGCCTTTACGGTGTAGTAATAGGTGGTATTGGTAGCCAGCCCACTCAAGGTGTAGGAAGTGTTGCTGCCACCCGAAATGGTGAACGGAGAACCGGAAACGTGAGTTTTTGAACCGCTTTTCGTGACAACGACATCGTCTAAAAAGAACCTGCCTTTCGATGCTTGCTTTCCTTCAAATTTAATTTTTGAAGCTGTTGTTCCACCTGTCAGAGTGGTGGAATAAGATTTTAAAGTATAATCGGTATTATTCAAACCAGTAGCAGTATAAACAAGAACATTATCAAGATAAATTTTTAAATCGGTTGCATCGCCTGCCCATGCCATTGCTTTAAAAGACAAGGTAACTTCTCCGCCACTTAAATCTAAAGATGGTGTAACAAGATAACCCAACGCACTGCTTGCTCCTATTTTAGCTGTACCTCCTGCCTGAAATACTTTACTACCTGTCCAACCGGAAACTAAAGTGTAAGTATCCAATGTAGTCGAAACGTCTGTCCCGTCTGCACTACCATTCGGTTGTCCTGCAGTAAATTTACTAAAATCTTCACTC
>JALHFC010000363.1:0-520 GCA_022839445.1 Pelotomaculum sp. | reverse complement strand
ACTCAATATGTTAGTTGTTCCAGTTTTGGTGTACACGTTCAATTTATATCCCGTTGCGCCGGTGACGGCATTCCAGTTGGCTGTAAAGCCGGTAGCAGAGACACTGGTAGCAGCAGTAGCTGTGGGAGCAGCCAGTATGCCACTGCCCTGAGCGGCTACATTGATGGAAGTAGCTCCCTGACTACTGATAGTGATATTTCCATTATAGGATTGTACAGCTGTCGGTGTAAACTTCACGTAAATTGTCTGGTTGATGGAACCACCGGATGGAGTCAGGGGAAGCGAAGAAGCATAAGTGCCGGTTTCGGTAGTGGCATAAGTAAATCCGTTTAATGCGCCTACCGTAACATTACCGGTCAGGTTGCTGCCCGTCAGGGTAAAAGTCTTTGGTCCGGCGGTAGTCCCTATGGCTACTTCTCCGAAAGATGCAAGAGTTGTGGCGGAAAGGGTGGGAGAAGACATATAATAAACCTTTACATTATCTATAAATGCTCTTTTTGCAGTTGTAGCAATGGTTACA
>JALHFC010000133.1 GCA_022839445.1 Pelotomaculum sp. | reverse complement strand
ACTCAAGCTGTTAATCAACTATATCAATTTAATGTAGGTTTTACTCCAAGCGATACGTTTGAAAAGGAAATTAATGACACCATCGGTTTAGCCAACAACATCCAAATAAATACTGCATATGCGGGATATTTGCAATATATGCCCACTAACGATGTTGATTATTATCAATTCACATTACCCGCAGATGGCAAAATTGACTTGAATTTTAAACATAATGATCTCGGCACCAATGATTCCGGTTGGCATGCGCAGGTTATCCGGTACGAACCGGGAGATAGTGCTCTGCCTGGCACTGAAACAATTCTAACATATTTTACTTCCTATGGAACAAACAAGGATACTCAAGCTGTTAATCAACTATATCAATTTAATGTAGGTTTTACTCCAAGCGATACGTTTGAAAAGGAAATTAATGACACCATCGGTTTAGCCAACAACGTCCAAATAAATACTGCGTATGCGGGATATTTGCAATATATGCCCACTGACGATGTTGATTATTATCAATTCACATTACCCGCAGACGGTAAAGTTGACTTGAATTTTAAGCATAACGATCTCGGCACTAATGACTCCGGTTGGCATGCACGTATTCTAAAATACACACGTGACAGTGATGGTTTTGGAACGGAAACAGATTTGCTAAATTATATCTCCTATGGCAAAGTCAAAGATCACACAGACAGTGTTTGTTTGCCGGCCGGCAGTTACTACTTAAAAGTTAGCCTTTATAAATATTATAGCAATTCAACTCAAGCTATTAATCAACCATACCTATTTAATGTTAAATTTACCCAGGGCAATACATTTGAAAAAGAACCAAATGATAACACAAAAGAAGCTGACACTATAATGTTAAATCTCCCATATACGGGTTATTTGCAAACCACGTTATTGGGGAGTGCAAGCGATAAAGATATTTACAAGTTTACCCTGCCAGGAGAGGACCTTGTTTCCGTGAATTTTCGGCATAACGATCTTGGCACTAACGATTCTGGCTGGAGAATTAGACTTTTTTCAATAGTAGAAAATGATGGGATTTTAGACCCGATAGAAAATGAACTTCGAAATGTTATTTCAAAGGGTACAGTTCTTAACGAAAACTATGAAAACATTAAGTTGAGCGCCGGCGAATATTACCTGGAGATTAGCTTGTACAAATATTACAGTAATTCTACCCAAGCCATTAATCATCCATATACATTAACCGTGAATTCAAAATATTCATCACCACCGGCACCTTTTCTGCCTAACTTTGATATTTGGGCAACTAAAAATAGTGATGTAAATAAAATATGGAAAGTTAAATTCAGCACATATATCAATGAATCCAGTCTAAATAATAACATTTTCATAACTGATAATTATAATCAAAAAATAACCTGTACTATATCTGCCTTAGATGACGGAAAAACTGTTACTATCGCTCCCGCTAATCCCTATGCTTTGAATAAAGAGTACCGTCTTTATATAACCAATGGCATTTGTTCAAAAAGCGGTATTAATCTACGTAACGCAATAGCTATGCCATTTATTGTATCTAAAACATAGCAAACAAAATTAATCCCTCACCTATGAGAACACCCATCAATAAGACATTATGCTGTACCGTGCTCAAAAAAGCACGGTATTCTTTTTTATCTTTGACTACTGGAATTCGTCAAAAAACTCAAAACCCCCTCCACAATTAGTTATTTCTACAAACTAGCCCGGTTAGAGAAGATTTTTCAAAAAAAATTCCCCGTTAAGGCCGGGGAAAAGTAAAAATTTTATCTCGCCGTTTGAGCCGCCACTAAACTTGTTGCACCGTATTTTTCCCTGAGGCGCGGCTTTTCAATCTTGCCGGTGGGATTGCGCGGGATCTGATCGAAAATAATTTTCCGCGGGCGTTTGTAACGCGGCATCGGAGCACAGAATGCCTTTATTTCTTCTTCATTACACTTGCAGCCCGGTTTTAGCTCGATGATCGCAGCCGCTATTTCGCCCAGGCGCTCATCCGGCAGCCCGATCACCGCCACATCCTTAATTGCATTATGCGCACGGAGAAAGTCCTCGATTTGGACCGGATATAAATTCTCACCGCCGCTTATAATCACATCTTTTTTCCGGTCCACCAGATAGATAAATCCGTCTTCATCCATCATCGCCATATCCCCGGTAAATAACCAACCATCTTTGATAGCTGCCGCAGTCGCTTTTGGGTCGTTGTAGTAGCATTTCATCACACCCGGTCCCTTGACAGCCAATTCCCCAACCTGCCCCTGGGCTACGGGGCGACCATTTTCACCGATAATCTTGACCTCCCAATTGTGGCCCGGTATTCCGATAGCGCCGACTTTATGAATATTCTCAGTACCTAAATGGACACAGCCGGGACCGATAGATTCGCTTAAGCCATAGTTCGTATCATAAAGATGATCGGGAAAATACTTTTTCCAGCGGTGAATTAAGCTGGGCGGTACCGGCTGGGCGCCGATATGCATTAGCCTCCATTGGGAAAGATCATAATCTTCCAGCTTCACATCTCCTATTTCAATGGCATCCAGAATGTCCTGCGCCCAGGGAACTAAAAGCCACACAATGGTAATCTTTTCCTCGGAGACTGTTTTTAGTATCCATTCCGGCTTGACGCCGCGAAGCAAAACAGCTTTGCTCCCAGACAGCAAACTGCCGAACCAATGCATCTTGGCGCCGGTATGGTAAAGCGGCGGGATGCATAAAAAATTATCTTCACGCTTTTGGCCGTGGTGTTTTCTTTCGGTACGACATGCCGACACCAGACTGCGGTGCGTGTGCAAAATTGCTTTTGGAAACCCCGTGGTTCCCGAGGAAAAATACACCGCCGCATCATCTTCGTCCGAAAGTTTAACCGGCGGGGCTTCAGAGGAACAGTTGGCAGTAAGCCGGTCATAGTTTTCAGCAAAAGAAGGACGGTTTTCTCCGGCAAAAAAGAGTGTCTTCACTTTAGGAATTTGATCAAAAATCGTTTCCACCCGGCCGATAAATTCAGGCCCGAAAATGAGAGCAATAGTTTCCGACAAATCTAGACAATATTTTATTTCCTCAGCCGTGTAGCGAAAGTTTAAAGGCACCGCGATAGCGCCGGCTTTTAATATGCCAAAATAAATAGGCAGCCACTCCAGGCAATTCATTAAAAGAATAGCCACCTTATCCCCTTTTTTTATCCCCCTCTTGAGCAGTAGATTGGCCAGCCGGTTTGCTTTCTCGTCAAAAACACGCCAGGTCATCTCCCGCCGGTATTCACCCGCCGGGCTGTTTTCAATCAGCTCATACTCGCGCCAGGTGACATGATGCCTTTCCTGCAGATCTAAATTAATTTCTGTCAGGCATTTTTCCTGTCCATACAGCTCGGCATTGCGCGATAGTATTTCCGTAATGGGCATTTTTTCTTTCCTCCCGTTCTAACCCGTACTTCTTAATATACAGCAAACTACTACAGTAAATTATAAAGCGATACAAGTTGTTAATCAACAGGTTCGATTACTGGTTTGAATCCTTCATCGTCTCCCTGATCCTGGCCCTAATATCCTGCTGCCTGTAGTGTTCGAGGATTAACTGGTCTATGGATTTCTCTTCTTCCGAATCAATAAAAT
>JALHFC010000013.1:30466-31828 GCA_022839445.1 Pelotomaculum sp. | reverse complement strand
AGCGCCGCTAGGAATTCCTGACATCAAAGAGGAATTGCCCGAAAACAAAAAACCTTCTTTAGTTAAAATAATCGACCATAGCGACCCTGAACCGGAGCCGGCTGAAATGTCGGATTTAATCTTAGTAGCGGAGGATAATCCTGTAAACCAAAAGCTGATCCTGGCCCAGCTAAGCAAGCTCGGCTATAGGGCGCACATGGTTTCAACCGGGCGAGAAGCGGTGGAATCCGTCTTAAATACTAGTTACGCGCTGATTCTCATGGACTGCCAGATGCCTGTGATGGATGGTTTTGAAGCCACCGGCGCCATTCGCAATAATGAACCCGCCCTTGGCCGTTATACCCCCATCATCGCCATCACCGCCCACGCCATGAAAGGTGACCGCGAAAAATGCATCAACGCGGGAATGAATGACTACCTGAGCAAGCCAATTAGCCTTAACCAACTGCAAAAGAAACTTGAGCGCTGGATGCCCCTGCGGGAGCCGGCCCAGGAAAGGGATGGGGAAACTAACTTGATGCCGCCTGGACCGGCAGGCCAAAACGTGATCGATCCCGGCATTCTGGAAAGTCTACGCCGGTTGCAGACGCACGAAATGCCGGATCTATTTAGCAACCTGGTTAAGATCTACCTCAGCAGCACTCCTGCCCTGCTTTTGGCGCTGAAGGAAGCCATCAGGGAGAAAAACATGGACGCGCTGCATTTTGCGGCGCACAGCCTGAAATCAAGCAGCTCAAACATCGGCGCGTTAAGACTTTCCTCCCTAGCCCAGGAGTTGGAAAGCCTCGACGCCGAAAATGGCGCCGGGAGTGTAGCGGAGATACTCGATCAGGTTAAAATTGAATTTGAAAAAGTAAAGGAAGCGTTAAAGACTTATCTCTTTTGATTTTTTCTAATAAGCACAGCCCAGGATGTGTTCTGTAAAGCTTAAAACTTGGTCTGTTAGAAATCCGGGCCAAGCGGGTTAACAGGTTTCGGTTCCGGGGCAGGATTCCCTGGCATAAATTACAGGTTGAGAATAGTTTGCGTTTTTATCTTCTGCTATACCCACGTGCCGCCAATAGCATAACGTGTCTTTATAGGCTGACAAACTATGCAGGTTAAATCAACAGGTTGCCGTTGTCTTGCCATACTCTGTGCATTGTCTGCCTCCACAGCTATTAAATTACCAACTCTAAAACCGCACGGAACCAAATTTATCCTACCCGTTTTTTAAAACCCCCAGCTTTTTTCGGTAGGAATTTTAAATAATTTAGTAGCCGAGCGCCTGCGCCAAAATATATCCGGTACACCGGTGCAACTAGATCATTCCAAGATTAAGGTAACGGTGAGTTTTGGTGTTGACGGCGTGGAAAACGCCGA
>JALHFC010000013.1:0-30445 GCA_022839445.1 Pelotomaculum sp. | reverse complement strand
AAAACGCCGATATGGCTTTATATAAAGCCAAGGAATCGGGACGGAACCGTGTGATGCTTGCTGACACGCGTTTAGTTATCCAGGAAACGCCGACGAGCGCAATACAAATGGAAATACCACCAGTAACACACTAATAATTAGAAATATTACCGTTATTAATACGCGTTGTTTGCGGCCGGCGATAAGCTGTTTATACATCGCTATTACTTGTCTCCAATGTAAAATAATATGCAATAGCAACAAAAACAACAGGAAATAGCCCGCGTACAAGTGAATTGTACTCCAGGTATCCCGGTCTACCCCCAATAAATACATTTGCATCTTTTGACCGAAAGCTTCCCGGCTAGCACGCCCTCCTAAAAGAACATATTTTCGAACAAAGCCGGAACCCACCATGAACATCATTGCTAAAAACATGATGGCGTCAATGATAAAATTGATTTTTGATTTGCTAATGTCCAACACTCCTTTCAAAAACTTGTCAAGATCCTTCCCTTTCCTTGACGTTAATTCCTGCTTTTCTTAAAATATCAGCCGGATGTTTGCGGTATAATAATTTCAATATAGCGAGTTATGGGGGAGCACAGGGGGACGGTTAATGTGAAAGTACGGAAACAAATGGATACTTTCATCCGTTCTACTGTGTAAAGCATTTTCATGGTTGTTCTTTTGTGTCGCCTTCGACGACACAAAAGAACCGTCCCCCTGTGCTCCTGCTGAAAAAAAGGGGGTGATGCCATGACAACAACTAAAGTACCCAATAGATTAGCCGGGGAAAAATCTCCATATCTTCTGCAACACGCCCACAACCCCGTAGACTGGTTCCCTTGGGGGGATGAGGCGTTTGCCAAAGCAAGGGCAGAAGGCAAACCGGTTTTTTTATCTATTGGGTATAGCTGAATGTCGTAATTAGTACTTGCCATTGGTGCCACGTGATGGAGAAAGAATCGTTTGAAGATATAGAGGTGGCCCGAATCTTAAACGAGGCATTTGTGGCCATTAAGGTGGACCGGGAAGAACGCCCTGATATAGACCACATATATATGTCCGTGTGCCAGGCCATGACCGGGCACGGGGGTTGGCCCCTGACCATAATCATGACCCCGGCAAGGAAGCCCTTTTTTGCCGGTACTTATTTTCCAAAAAACAGCCGGGCAGGGATGCCGGGTCTGGTGGATATCCTGACGCAAATCCGGGTAATGTGGAATAAAAGCCGGGATCGCTTGCTGGAAGCCGGTGAACAGATAACAAAATCCCTGCAGTTACGAGCAGGCGCAGTTCCGGGAGATACACTATCCGGGCAAACCCTGGAAAATGCCTACAAACAACTCCATAACCGTTTTGACCGGCAGCACGGGGGGTTCGGCGCGGCGCCCAAGTTCCCTGTTCCCCACAACCTTACCTTTCTATTGCGTTACTGGAAGCGGACCGGGAAAAAAGTGGCTTTAGATATGGTGGAAAAAACCCTACAGGCCATGTACAGCGGTGGCATCTATGATCACATCGGGTACGGCTTTTCCCGCTACTCTACCGATGAAAAATGGCTGGTTCCGCACTTTGAAAAGATGCTCTACGACAATGCCCTATTGGCCCTGGCCTACATTGAGACATACCAGGCTACCGGGCATGACTTTTACGCTCATGTGGCCAGGGAAATTTTCACCTACGTATTGCGGGACATGACCTCGCCGCAAGGGGGGTTTTACTCGGCCGAGGATGCCGATTCCGAAGGCGAGGAAGGCCGTTTTTACCTCTGGACCCCCGGTGAAATCAGCGAGATCCTGGGCAAAAAGAATGGTGAAGCTTTCTGCTGCTTGTATCATATAACCGCTACAGGCAATTTTGAAGGCCGCAGCATTCCCAACCTGATCCGCGAAAACCCGGAAGGGGTTTCTGTTGCAGCTGACATGCAACCTGACGGACCGGTAGAAACAGTCCGGCAAATGAGAAGTAAAATATTTGAAGCCAGGGAAAAGCGGGTGCGCCCGTTCAAAGATGACAAAATCCTTGTTTCCTGGAACGGGTTGATGATTGCCGCCCTGGCTAAAGGAGCGGCCGTGTTTGAAAAGGCAATTTACCGGGAGGCTGCTTTCCGGGCGGTAGACTTTATTTACAAAGAAATGAGACGGGAAGACGGCAGGTTGCTGGCCCGCTACCGCGACGGGGAAGCAGCCCACCCCGCCTACCTGGACGACTATGCTTTCCTTACCTGGGCTCTCCTGGAACTATACGGGGCTACTTTTGAGGCTACTTGCCTGGAAAAAGCCATTATGCTGGTGAAAAAGGCCAACGACCTTTTTTGGGACAAGGATAAAGGGGGATTTTTCTTCTACGGCAATGACGTCGAGCAACTCATAGCAAGGCCCAAAGAAATTTACGACGGGGCGCTGCCTTCCGGCAACTCGGTTATGCTAAATAACCTGCTACGCCTGTCCCGGCTTACAGGCGATATGGCATTTGCCGAAACAGCCGGAAAATTAGTAGAGGCCTTTGCCGGTGAAGTAGCTACCCATCCAAGTGGCTACACTTACTTTTTAACTGGATTGGGCTTCCACCTGGGCGCCACCAGGGAAATCGTCATCGCCGGGCGGCCCGGCAACCCTGCGGTGGAAAAAATGCTCCAGGCAGTGCGCCGCCGTTTTTTACCGGAAACAGTGACAATTTTTCACCCGGAAGGCGAGGCGGGCAAGGATATAGAAAAACTAGCTCCTTTTTTAAAAGAACAACGCCAGGTTAACGAAACAGCCACCGCCTACATCTGCCAAAACTTCGCCTGCCAAGCACCCGTAACCGACTACCACGAGTTCATAAAAAATCTATAGGGACACAGGGGGACGGTTCTTTTGTGTCGTCTTCGACGACACAAAAGAACCGTCCCCCTGTGCTGTTATACTTTTAGGTACATTACTTTTTTCCTGGCCCTGTCCACTAAATGACGGAATAGTGTGCTAAAGACTGTGGGTGTCGCGGAAATGGTCAGGATATAAATCCAGTGTATTCCTTTTAAAGGAACAACATGGAAGATTGACTGTAGGAAGGGCGCGTAATTTACCGCTAGCTGCAAGGTAGCTGATATTAGGACGGCGCCTATCAGATAAGGGTTGGTAAGGACCCCCACCTCTAGAATTGTGTGGAACTCCGAGCGGCAGGTAAATACAAAGATTAACTGAAAGAAAACCAGGGTATTGAAAGCCATGGTGCGGGCTAGGGCTGCATCTCCTGTAGACAACCCGATCCGAAACGCCAGTAGCGTGCCAAGCCCGATCACCGTCCCGCTGGATATTATCCGCCAAGCCATGCCATGGGCAAAAATGCTCTCCCACGGTCGGCGGGGGGGACGGGTCATGATGTCGCGGTCGTGTGGGTCCACTCCCAGGGCCATAGCGGGGAGACCATCAGTGACCAGGTTCATCCATAAAATCTGGATCGGCATCAAGGGAAGTGGTAGCCCGGCTAACACAGCCAGTAACATTGTCAGCACTTCACCGACATTGCAGGAAAGAAGGTACCGTATGAATTTGCGGATGTTATCGTAGATGCCGCGCCCTTCCTCCACCGCCGCTACGATGCTGCTGAAGTTGTCGTCCGTAAGGACCATCGCCGAAGCTTCCTTGGTCACATCGGTACCGGTAATCCCCATGGCAATTCCAATATCGGCTTTTTTAACCGCCGGCGCGTCATTTACCCCGTCGCCGGTCATGGCTACCACATGTCCCGCTTCTTTTAACGCCTGCACAATCCGCAACTTGTGCCCGGGTGACACCCTGGCATAAACTGACGTGTGGCCTACATGTTTCTGGAACTCCTTGCCGGACATCCGATCCAGGTCCCGGCCGGATATGATTTTATCGCCCCTGGAAAGGATACCTAAATCGTCAGCTACACCTTTTGCGGTGAGCTGGTGATCGCCTGTAATCATCACTGTCTTGATCCCCGCCTTACGGCATGTTTGCACTGCTTTTATAGCGCTAGCCCTTGGCGGGTCGATCATCCCTGCCAGACCTAGAAAAACCAGCCGGTCTTCAATAGACTCATCAATGGTCCTTTCTATACCGGACGGCAGTTCCCGGTAAGCATAAGCTAAGACCCTGAGCGCCTGGGAAGCGAGAGATGAATTTTCGGCGATGATTCTTTCTCTTTCTTGCTCCGATAAAGGCACAGCCAGGCCACCCTTATAAACATGCGTGCATATATCCAGGATCACATCCGGCGCGCCTTTTACATAAGCCGTTGCGGCGCCGGAAGGCTGCCGGTAAACCACGGTCATGCGCTTGCGCTCAGAGTTAAAAGGCAGTTCGGCCACGCGGGTTTCTTTCATTTCCAACCTTTCACGCCAGAACCCTGCTTTAGCGGCCATAACTAGAAGCGCCCCTTCGGTTGGGTCACCCATAATCGACCATTCCCTACCTGACGGAAGACCTCGGGCCACGCCTCTAAAAAAACCGGCCACACTTATACCGCTACGCTCCAAAACCGCGTTATTGCAAAGGGCCGCTGCTTTCATCAACAAGGTGAAATGACGTCCCTGCCTGTCCACCTCACCGGCAAAATCCCCCTTCGGATCGTAACCTTCCCCGGTCACGTCAATAGTATATTTGCCGACAACAACTTTGCGCACGGTCATTTCATTCTGGGTGAGGGTCCCCGTTTTGTCAGAGCAGATTACCGTGGCGCAGCCAAGAGTTTCAACCGCCGGCAGCTTGCGGATAATAGCGTTACGCCGGATCATCCGCTGCACCCCGATAGCCAGCGATACTGTTACAATAGCCGGCAAACCTTCGGGGATGGCGGCCACCGCCAGGCTGACCCCTGCTAGAAACATCTGGTAAGCCTCCTCCCCCCTGGCGATCCCTACCACAACTACTACAGCGCATATGGCAAGGCAAAAAGCTACCAGCCATTTACCCAAATAGGCCAGGCGACGTTGCAGCGGCGTTTCCTCCCGCCCGGTTTCCTGGATCATGCCGGCGATTTGGCCCATTTCCGTGGACATCCCCGTCTGGACCACAATGCCGCGCCCCCTCCCCCTGGTGACTACCGTACCCATGTAGGCCATATTACAGGTGTCGCCCAAAGGCAGGTCCTGCCCGGGCAGGACCACTTCCCGTTTGCCGGCTGGTTTTGATTCACCCGTGAGCGCTGATTCCTCGACTTCTAGATTAGATATCTGAAGCAGGCGCAAGTCCGCCGGAACCTTATCTCCTTCCTCCAGAAAGACAATGTCGCCGGGAACCAGTCCTGCCGCCGGAATTTTACGTTCCAAGGCGCCGCGCAACACCCTCGCTTCAGGCGCTGCCAGGCGCTGTAGCGCTTCCATGGAGCGTTCGGCCCGGTATTCTTGGATAAAACCCAGGATCGCGTTTAGCATAACAATGATGGCGATTGTTATGGCGTCGGCGTACTCCCCCAGCAAACCTGAGATAGCGGTTGCCGCCAGGAGTACCAGTACCATGAAATCCCTAAACTGGTTTAAAAATAGTTTCCAGGGTGGCTCCTTGGGCGCCCTTACCAGTTCATTAAGGCCAAACCGGCGCACCCTTTCTTTTACCTCTTTTTCCGTCAAGCCCCTTTTATCATCGCTTTGCAGCCGTTCCACAACTTCATGCCGCGTCAAGGCGTACCATCGCCCGGCCATAACAGTCACCCCTTGCCTCGTTTTCCCTTATTATTCCTAAACATATTCAAGGCAGGAGAAAATAATTACCAGTTCAGGGCGAGGACAACCAAAAAGGTCTTTTGCAATAATCAGAAAATTCGAATTAATCTAACATAAACCCTTGCCAAAAGGGCACGTGCTATAGTAATATAAAGACAGGACCAGGGATATTTGCCATAACCCGTTTTAGAAAAGGGGGGGTTAGGATGTATCCACTAAATGAAATGTATGAATACGAGTTCACATACGAAAACAAACATGCAACTGTTTATAAACTTAATCAAGGTGTAAAAATTATCGGCTTTAAATACGGCGCCGATTTCGACTTGAGAGTATTATCCATAGGCGGAAATCCCAAAAGAAAGGGCTTCGGGCAAAAAGCGCTAAAGTTTTTACGCCCTAAGTTTAAAAAAATTTTGGTCAGCGAAATATGGCCGGAAGCCTTACCTTTTTGGATAAAAATGAAGGAGCGCAGCTTAGTGGATGAATTAATATCAATCCGGCAGGGATATGTACCTTTTAAAACACACAACTAAACCGGAAGTACGTGTAAGAAATCTGATCAGCGCTAATGCCTGGCGACAACATTAGAATTTTTCAGGCTGCGCTTTAGCTTTAAACGCCGGTGATTTGCGGCGTTTTTTTATTATTGTAGAGAGGCTACTCCCGGTTCATTTCTTAGTCGCCAAAGGGCTTATTTATTCTGACACTCTTTATTAAATGATACGCATTCTATATAATATGGTATTATAGTCTGCCATTATCCACCGGAGGAAAAATCATATGCCATTTGACGGCCTCGTCCTTGCAGCAACACGAAAAGAGCTTGCAGAAAAGTTGACCGGCGGACGAATCGAAAGGATCTACCAGCCGGACAAACTAGAAATTATCCTTTTAATTCACAAGCCCGGTGAAAGACAGCGCTTGCTCCTTTCCGCCGGCGCACAAAACGCCAGGGTCCACCTTACTACAGCAGTGAGGGAAAACCCCACCACCCCTCCCCTATTCTGCATGGTGTTGCGCAAACACTTGGAGGGTGGGCGGATCGTAGGCTTTAACCAGCCTGGTTTGGAGCGGGTGCTCGCAATCAAGATAAGCGCACGGGATGAATTGGGTCAGCCTTCTGAAAAACACCTGATCTGCGAAATAATGGGCAAACACAGTAACATTATCTTGCTGGATCATTCAACAAACACCATTTTAGACGGCATTAAACGGTACTCCCACCATGTCAGCCGGTTCCGGGAAGTGCTGCCTGGGCGACAATACCTGCCGCCGCCTGAACAAAACAAGTTAAACCCCCTTTTGCTAAACGAAGAAGAGTTCCGCCGGGCCTTACTGGATTTGCCCCTGCAAACCCCTCTCCCGCACCTGCTGCAAAAGCGCTTGGAGGGGCTTTGCACGGTAACCTGCAAAGAAATTGTCTACAGGGCCAACCTGGCGCCGGAAATCGTCCTGGACCAGTGTGGTGATTATGAGTTCAGGATGCTGTGGGAATCGCTGCAAGCAATATCCGTTCCTGCCAGGCAGGGGCAATTTAAACCATGCCTGCTAACCGAAAAAGGGGGGGAACCTTTGGATTTTGCCGCGCTTGATTTAAGCTATACCGCCGGGAATAGGGCGGATGGGGAAATGAATTCCCTGCTGGACATCTTTTTTACGGCCCGGGAAAATCAAGAGAAGCTAAACCGAGAAAAGGGCGCCATAGCGGCCTTGTTGAAAAAAGAAACCGCTAAAATAGAAAAGAAGCTTGATATATATGCGGAAAGCCTGGATGATACCGCCGGCGCGGAAAAGCTGAGGCTTTACGGTGAATTGCTGACGGCCAACCTTTACCGCCTGAGGAAAGGACAACCGGAAGTGACCCTGGAAAACTATTATGAGGAACATTGCCCGCCCGTAAAGATCCCCCTTAACCCCCAGCGCACGCCGGCTGAGAACTCCCAGGCTTATTTCAAAAAGTACGTCAAAGCAAAAAACACCAGGCGCATTTTAGGAGCCCGGGCAAATATATTGCGCAGCGAGCTGGATTACCTGGAAGGAATCAGGACAGCGCTGGATTATACCTCCGACATGGCCGGGATGGCCGAGATTAGGCAGGAGCTTACCGGGCAGGGGTATCTAAAACAGCCTGTCTACCGGCCCGGCGCGGCAAAAGGCAAAAGGGAAAAACTAATCCCGCAACCTCCTTGCTGCCGTTCTACAGACGGGTTCCAAATATTTGTCGGTAAAAACAACAAGCAGAACGACTACCTGACCATGAAAATGGCCGGGGAAAACGATATCTGGCTACACGTTAAGGATATCCCCGGCGCGCATGTAATTATCAAAACAGAGGGTAAGGAAACTCCTTCCACCACCCTGGTTGAGGCTGCCGGGCTGGCGGCGTTTTTCAGCAAGGCGCGGAAGTCAAAAAACGTCCCGGTCGACTATACCCTAAAAAAATATGTCCGCAAGCCGAAAGGCGCTAAACCTGGGATGGTTATCTACGAGCGCCAGAAAACAATAATGGCCTCACCGGACGGAAATATGGCGGAAAAGCTAAGCGTTTTAGAAAAAAATAATTAAATATTCCGGCTACCGGGTTTTACCAGGGGTAAGCCCTCCCTGCATAAAGGGCAGTCTTGCGGGCTATAGGACACCACTTCCATGGGAAGCAGCGACTCCACCCGCACCCCAAGGTCTATTTTTCCATTACTGCGATCCACCAGTACACCGGCGCCTGCTACAATGCCACCTTGGCGCCGCACAGCGTCAATAACCTCCCACACCGAGCTGCCGGTGGTAATTACGTCTTCCACCACCAGCGCCTTTTCACCGGGATTTATGGAAAAACCCCGCCTAAAACTCATGACGCCATTTTCCCGCTCGGCAAAAATCCCGCGCACGCCAAGCGCCCGCGCTGTTTCATAAGATACAATGATGCCGCCCGTCGCCGGACCGGCTACAACCGTAACGTCATCACCAGCGAAACGGGACGCCAGCTCACGGCATAGGATCCCGGCGCAGTCAGGTCGCTGTAAAACAAGGGCGCACTGGATATAACGGTCGCTGTGCCTTCCTGACGTCAGCAGAAAGTGTCCGGCAAGCATGGCTCCCGTATCCCGAAAAATTGACGTGATCTTATCTTTGTCCAGCATAAACTCACCTGTCCCAATTAAATTCTAAAGTCAAAAGAGAAACCAATCCTGGACATGGCAACGCCCCTATCCAGGATGGGTAGATATTCTTTAATATTATGGCCCAAACCCAATGTCATGTATCCTAAAAGATAAACGCCGGTGGATCAGCCCGGTTATTAGACAGATTCCTAAGGTCCGTCTGTTTCCGACGTTTCTTCCTCTTTGTCCGGTTCATCGGCGTCGGTAGCGCGCACAACGTTAATGGCGACCACATGGGCGTGTTCTTCCCCGATTGCTTTCACGCCGGGGGGTAAAACCAAATCCCCTAAGGTAACTACATCGCCAAGATCAAGGCTGGATATATCAACCGTAATTGCCTCCGGTATGTTGGAAGCGAGGCATTCCACATCAACCCCCCGCATCGTCCAAACCATAACACCACCTTTGGAAACCCCAGCAGCTTCACCGTTCAACTGGATGGGAACGTGGGCGTTTACCTTGTCAACTAATGAAACTTGGTGAAAATCGACGTGGATGATATTACGGCGCACCGGATCGTGTTGGACCGATTTTACCAAAACTTGATGTTTCCTGGTTTCCCCGTCTTGCTCTACGCTCATCTGGATCAAAGCGTTGGAGCCGGATTCTACCAGGATCTTTCTGAACTCGTTAGTGTTGACCAAAACAGCGACACTATCTATGTTTTTTCCATAGATTACTGCGGGGATTAAACCCTTTTCACGCACGGTGCGTTTGTAACTCTTGCTGTTTTTTACCCTAACTTGTGCTGCCAATTCATTTTTCATTAACTTCCAACCTCCCATAACCCCTATTTTCCCCTTAATGATCACGCCTTGTCAAGGTTTCCCTCTCCCCATTACATGCTTTAAATAGCGGTGAAGCTTTACCTGTCCATTTTTTCGTGTGCTTTTATTCTTTTTTGCAAACATCCGCCAGGATCAGCCTGGCCGCCATAACAGGATCAGGGGCCGCAGTTACCGGTCGCCCTACAACCAGGTAGGTGGCGCCTGCCTTTATTGCCTCACCCGGGGTCATGGTCCTTTTCTGGTCGTTTACCGCAGCCCCGGCCGGGCGCACGCCGGGTGTAATGATGACAAAGCCGGGGCCACAGGTCTCCCTGACGGCATTAACCTCCAGGGGCGACGCCACCACCCCGTCCAGTCCCGCTTCCCTGGCCAGTAGCGCCCAGGCTGTGACACGATCCTGGATTGGACCGGGGACACCGGTTTCACGGTTGAACACATCCTGGCTAATGCTGGTTAAGACTGTGACCGCCACAACCAGCGGGGGCGCCATCCCGGCTTTGGCGGCTTCATCCCTCGCCGCCCCGGCGGCCGCCCGCATCATTTCGCTGCCACCTGCGGCATGTACATTTATAATCAAAGCGCCGTGCCTCGTGAGCGCCCGGGCAGCCCCGGCCACAGTATTGGGAATATCGTGTAATTTTAAGTCAGCGAATACCGGTGCGCCCCTTTCCCTAAGCCTTCGCAAGGCCTCAGGTCCGGCGCTGTTATACAGTTGCATACCCACCTTGAACCCGCCGGCGTAAGGTCCCAGCATGTCTGAAAGGACGATAGCTTCCTTTGTGGTATCAACGTCTAAAGCGATAATAAGCGGGTTTTTAAAAAATATATTTTCCATTATCGCTCACCTTTCCATGTTAAAATATAATTTCCTTTAAATATTTACATAAATAAGCGCTATGGTTAACCTGTCACCCCTTTCGCCCGGGCAGGATTTGCGCCTTTGATAGGACTTTAGTCCTAAAATAAATGATTCCAAAGCACCATTGATTTATGTTAACAAAAAGGTCAAAATACAATTAAAATTGGCGAATATTAGAACGGCTCATATTTTTAGGGGGTGTGCCCGGATGTTGGAGGATTTGCAATCTAAATTAGTTTCAAGTGGTTTTCAACCTGAAGATGTGGAGTATTGCATGTTGGAAATCCTACAATACAAAAAGCCGGAATCCCTGAACTCATTCGATTTTACAATATTATCAGATATTTTGCACAAAAGAAGGAATAAAATTTCAGCCCAGAAAGTCCCCCAAAAATGGAAGCGATTTTGTCTGCCATTCGGCCACTAAATTGACCCGTTACTCCCAAAGAGTTTGCCCTAATTCCCTAACCACTTGCCGGGTGTCTGGCCTGTGGTTATTTTTTTAAATTTTGCAACCGGCTATGTACCCGCTTAAAGTGAAAACCTTTGCGCCGCCCCCACAAGTTCGCTGATATCTTGAATTTCATTTTCGATCATATATTTTTCTATTCCTTCCAACACATCCATTGTCGCACAAGGATTCACAAAGTTTGCGGAGCCAACAGCTACCGCCGCAGCCCCGGCTAAAACAAATTCAAGGGCGTCCCCGGCCGCCATGATGCCACCCATGCCGATGATCGGCAGGTCCACTTCCCGGTATACCTGCCAAACTGCCCGTACCGCCACCGGCCTTACCGACGGGCCGGCCAAACCGCCCATCACATTACCGAGCACAGGACGTCTTGTTTTAATGTCAATGGCCATGCCCAGAAGGGTATTGATCATGGACAGGGCGTCCGCCCCGGCTTCCGCTACTTTTTTAGCTACCGCGACGATGCTGGTGACATTGGGCGAAAGCTTTACAATCACCGGCTTTTCCGTATTTCCCTTGACAGCCCTAGTCACCTCCGCCGCCATAACCGGGTCGCTGCCGAACTGCATCCCGCCTTTTTTGACATTAGGGCAGGAAATATTAACTTCTATACCGGAAACGCCGTGTGCGCGATCCAATTTGCCGGCAAGGATGGCGTAATGTTCAACGGTATCCCCCGCAATATTTACAATCACCGGCAGATCATACCCGGCAAGATAAGGCAGGTACTCTTCGATAAACCGGTCCACACCGGGGTTTTGTAAACCGATAGAGTTTAAGATCCCGGCCGGCGTCTCCACCAGCCTGGGCGCCGGGTTTCCGGCCCGCGGCTCCAAAGTGGTCCCCTTAACCACGATCGCGCCCAGACGGTTTAAATCAATATAGGGGGCGTATTCGGGACCGTAGCCGAACGTCCCCGAAGCCGTGGCAACCGGGTTTTTCATGTGGATACCACCAATATTTACTGATAAATTCGGCCTGTTTTTAACTTTAACGCCGGCGTTGCTCACTCCCAAACCACCTCCCCGACCGGGAAAACCGGCCCCTCCATACAAACCCTCTTGTACGCGACACCGTTTCCCTCACCCCGCGTTTTACAGGCGCATGAAAGACAGGCGCCTACCCCGCAGCCCATCCTTTCTTCAACCGACACCTCGCCGGGGATCCCCTCCAGCCGGATTATTTCACACAACCTTTTTAACATCCTGCGGGGACCGCAGGCATAAACCCTGTCAACTGACGACGATCCGGGTGTTATTGTTTTTTCAAAGAGGCCGGTAACGGTGCCGGGGAAGCCTGCCGATCCATCATCGGTAGCTATATGGACTATATGCCCGCACCTTTCCATCTCGCCGGCGCAAAGCAATTGACTTCCTGTAGCAGCCCCAAGGAACACGGCAGCGCTGTGATTTCGCGCGGTTAACTCCTGCAGCAAACAAAAAAGGGGGGCAATACCAATACCACCGGCCACAACGCAAACCTTTTCATTGCGTTCCGGCAATGTAAAACCCTTGCCCAGGGGTCCTAAAAGGTTTACTTGATCACCTTTTCCCTTTTGTGCCAATAGGGCCGTTCCCTTGCCCACCACCTTGTACAGCAAGGCAACCTCCCCTTTATCCCGGTTAACAGCATGGATGCTGATTGGCCGGCGTAAAAGCGGGTCGAGTGTGTCCCCGCACCGCATATGCAGGAACTGCCCGGGCTTAGCCGCCACCGCCACTGCCGGGGCAAACACGGTCAGCCTAAAATACCCTTCTGCTACCTCCTGCTGTTTAACGATTCCAGCATCCATCAATAACGTCAAATTACAAGGTTTAACTATTTCACTTCTTCGGCATATACTCTTGCAGCGGTATTAACCTGTAATCTTCATTTTCCTTCTTTTCAGCCAGCACATCCATGATGGCCCTGGTAGTATCAAGGGAAGTTAGGCAGGGCACGCCATATTCCACCGCTGCCCGGCGGATCTGGAAACCGTCCCGCTCCGGCGCCTTGCCCTTGGTTAGGGTGTTTATAACCAGGTTTATTTTGTTGGCCCGGATCAGATCCACAATATGCGGTGAGCCCTCGTGTACTTTCTTCACCTGCTCCACCTGCAACCCGGCCTTTTTAATCATAGTGGCGGTGCCGGAAGTGGCGCAAATTTTATAACCCAAATCCACCAGTCCCTTTATAATAGGAATGGCTTCTTCTTTGTCCCGGTCGGCTATGGTAGCCAGCACGGTTCCCTTTTTCGGGAACATGCTCCCCGCCGCCACCATGGCTTTGTACAGGGCCACCCTAAAGTCGCGGTCCACACCCATAACCTCGCCCGTAGACTTCATTTCCGGCCCCAGGGAAATGTCCACCTGCAAGAGTTTAGCAAATGAGAAAACCGGCACCTTTACACCCACATAGTCGCTTTCCGGGTAAAGCCCGCCCTTGTAACCCATTCCCTTTAACGTCGCGCCCATAATAATCTTTGTGGCTAGGTTTACCATCGGGATACCGGTAATTTTGCTAAGATACGGTACCGTCCGGCTGGAACGCGGGTTGACCTCCAGGACATAAATCCGGCCTTCATGCAGGACATACTGGATGTTAATCAAGCCCTTGACGTTGAGCGCCCGGGCTAGCCTGGCGGTATAGTCAACCACCAGGTCTTTCACCTCCCGGCTTAAGGACCGGGGCGGATAAACGGCTGTGCTGTCACCGGAGTGGACCCCGGCCCGCTCTATATGCTCCATAATCCCGGGGATCAGGATGTCGGCGCCGTCCGAGATGGCGTCAACCTCCAGCTCTTTGCCAAAAAGGTATTTGTCCACCAGCACGGGATGCTCCGGTGTCACTTTGACCGCCGAAGCCATATAATTAAGCAGTTCTTTGTTGTTGTAGACGATCTCCATGGCCCTCCCGCCCAGGACATAAGAAGGGCGGACCAACACCGGAAAGCCGATTTCGGAGGCGATAACCACAGCCTCTTCCACCGAGAAAGCTGTCCGCCCGGCAGGTTTGGGGATTTCCAGATCTATCAACAGGCGGTCAAAACGCTCCCGGTCCTCCGCCCGGTCGATATCTTCCACTGAAGTACCGAGAATTTTAATTCCCGCCTCTTCTAAAGGCTTGGCCAGGTTAATGGCGGTCTGCCCGCCGAACTGCACAATGACTCCTTCCGGCTTTTCTTTGTCCAGTATATTTAAAACGTTTTCAGTGACCAGCGGCTCAAAATAAAGCCTGTCGGCGGTGTCAAAGTCTGTGCTTACCGTTTCCGGGTTGTTGTTAACGATAATGGCCTCGATCCCTTCCTCCCGCAACGCCCACACCGAGTGGACAGAGCAGTAGTCAAACTCAATCCCCTGCCCGATGCGGATAGGCCCGGAACCTAAAACCATTACCTTGCGTCCGGAAGTGGCCCGCGTCTCGTCCTCACAATCGTATGAGGAATAGTAGTAAGGCGTTACGGCCCCAAACTCGGCAGCGCAGGTATCCACCATTTTGAAAGTAGGCAATGTCCCTTTTTCTTTGCGCAGGGCGCGCGCCTGGGATACCTCCAACCCGACTAGGCTAGCTAGGTGAGCATCGGAAAATCCGGATTTTTTAGCTTGTTCCAAAAGGGATGGCGCTAGTCCTCTCCCGTTTGCGCAGGCATGTTGAATTTCTTCTTCAAGGGCTAAGACACCCTTGATCTTGTCCAGAAAAAAGTGGTCTATTTTGGTGATTTGGTACAACCGCTCGCAGCTAACACCGCGCCGCAAGGCCTCGGCCACCAGGAACAAGCGCTCGTCGTCCGCCTTTGCCAACCTTTTTTCAAGCTCACCCCAGCTTAAACTATCCACCCCTGGAAGGGATAGGGAATCTAGGCCGATTTCCAGCGAGCGGATGGCCTTTAAGAGCGCTCCTTCGAACGTGCGGCTAATGGCCATCACCTCGCCGGTAGCCTTCATTTGTGTACCCAGGACGCGGTCTCCTTTAGCAAACTTGTCAAACGGCCAGCGGGGGTATTTCAACACGATATAGTCCAGGGACGGCTCGGAGCAAGCATATGTTTTACCAGTAACTGCATTCTCAATTTCATCAAGGGTGAGTCCAATAGCGATCTTCGAAGCCACCTTGGCGATAGGGTAGCCGGTAGCTTTGGAAGCCAAAGCGGAAGAACGGGAAACCCTGGGGTTGACTTCAATTACATAATATTCAAAACTATTGGGGTCCAGGGCAAACTGGATGTTGCAACCACCCTCGATCCCTAAAGCACGGATGATTTTTAAAGATGCGTTTCTTAAAAGGTGGTATTCCCCATCGCTTAGTGTCTGGGAGGGCGCTACCACTATGCTGTCCCCTGTATGGATACCAACGGCGTCGACGTTTTCCATATTACAAACGGTAATACAGTTGCCGGCGCTATCCCGCATCACCTCATATTCGATTTCTTTCCAGCCGGCGACGCAGCGCTCCAGCAAAACCTGACCAATAATGCTGTGCTTTAAGCCCCTGGCGGTAGTAGCCCGCAACTCTTCCATCGTATATACTATACCGCCGCCGGTTCCTCCCAAGGTATATGCCGGGCGGACAATCAGGGGAAGACCGATCCCGGCGGCAAAAGTCTCCGCTTCTTTTAGAGTAGAAATGATCGCGCTCTCAGGGATGGGTTCTTTAATGGATTGCATCATTTCCTTAAACTTTTCCCTATCCTCGGCCCGTTTAATGGCTTCCAGGGGTGTGCCCAGCAGCCGCACTCCCTCCTCCTCCAACACACCGGCTTCGGCAAGCTGCAAGGCCATATTTAGGCCCACCTGCCCGCCCAGCGTTGGAAGAAGCCCGTCCGGTTTTTCTTGCCGGATCACCCGGGCAACAAAATCCGGCGTCAGGGGCTCAATGTAGACCCGATCGGCCATATTGGCGTCTGTCATGATGGTAGCCGGGTTGGAATTGATCAAGACTACTTCCAGTCCTTCCTCCCGCAAGGCGCGGCAGGCCTGTGTTCCGGCGTAGTCAAACTCGGCGGCCTGGCCAATGACAATAGGACCGGAGCCAATCACCATCACCTTTTTGATCCATTCTTTAATCGGCATTTTACCTCCCCTCCCCGGCCATCATCGCTATGAACTGGTCAAAGATATACACGGAGTCCTGCGGTCCCGGCAACGCTTCGGGATGAAACTGCACTGAAAGGACCGGTAAATTGTTATGTTTAAAGCCTTCCACCGTACCGTCATTTAAGTTGCGGTGAGAGACGTATATATCCAGCTCCTTCATGGATGTCTCTTCAATGGAAAAACCATGGTTGTGAGAGGTAATGTAAACACGCCCGGTATCCAGGTCTTTCACCGGGTGGTTGGCGCCCCGGTGGCCGAATTTCATCTTATATGTCATGGCTCCCAGAGCCAATCCTAAGATCAGGTGACCTAGGCAGATGCCCAGGAGGGGTTTTTTACCAATCAACTCCCGGACTGTTTCTACAGCGTACGGCGCATCGACAGGATCACCGGGGCCGCCGGACAGCACGATCCCGTCCGGGTTTGCGGCAAGGATGTCTTTGGCCGTGGTTTTCGGAGGTACTACTACAACTTCACAATCCCGCTCCTGCAGGCAGCGGATAATGTTGCTTCCAGCCCCGAAATCAAGCAAGATCACCCTGCGGGCGCCACCGTGGTATACGCGGATTTCAGTGGGAGCAACACCCGAAATCAAGTCCTGGCCGGTAAGGTGGGGGCAATTTTTGGCCCGCTCCACCAGCGCCTGCGCGTCGTGGTCGCCGGCGCCGGCGCAAATAACACCGCGCATAGTTCCAAAACTACGCAGACGCCGGGTCAGGGCGCGGGTGTCAACACCGGAAAGGCCGATCACATTTTCTTTTTTTAGAAAGCTGTCAACAGTCTCTGAGTAACGCCAGTTGCTGGGTTTTTCGCATACTTCCCGCACAACAAGACTGCGGACATGGATCTTTTTGTTATTAAAGTCTTCTTTCGTAATACCGTAGTTACCAATTAAGGGATAAGTCATTACAACAATCTGCCCACAACAGCACGCGTCGGTTAATACCTCCTGGTAACCGTTCATTCCGGTGTTGAAAACAACCTCCCCCCATTGCGTTCCTGTCGCGCCAAAAGCCTCGCCCGGAAAAATGGTACCATCTTCCAGGGCTAATATTGCCTGCATATAAACACCCCCGCTAGTAGCCGTTGGCTACCAGTCCTATTATTTATTCTAATTATCCTCATGCTATCTATTCACATAACCCCCCTGCATCACTACCCTGCCGCCAACAATTGTCGCCCGGGGCAAGCCCTTTAAAAGCCGCCCGCCAAAGGGCGTATTCCGGCCTTTGCCGGCAAACTGGACCGGGTCCACTACCCCGGAAAAATCCGGGTCAATGATAGTGATGTCGGCATCTGCCCCGATCTCCAGCGTCCCTCTCGGTATACCCAGCACCCTGGCCGGGTTTTGGCTCATCATTGTAATTGCCTGCAGCGGTGTTAGAAAACCAGTCGCAACCAGCTCCGTCCAGACCAGACCCACCGCCGTTTCCAGGCCCACCAAGCCAAAGGGGGCGCGCTCATATTCCACATCTTTTTCTTCTAGTGTATGAGGGGCATGGTCGGTGGCAATCACGTCGATAGTCCCGTCCGCTAAACCCTCCTTCACCGCCGCCACGTCTTCAACCAGGCGCAAGGGCGGGTTGACCTTGGTGGTTGTATCATAACCCAACACAGCTTCATCAGTCAGGGTAAAGTGGTGGGGCGTCGCCTCGGCAGTGACCCTAACTCCCCTGGCCTTGGCCTCTCTTACCAGCCGGACTGACCCGGCCGTGCTAACGTGGGCGATATGCAACCGGCAACCGGTCTCCCCGGCTAATATGATGTCCCGGGCCACCATCACTTCTTCGGCCGACGATGGAATTCCTTTGAGGCCCAGGACGGTAGAAATGTAGCCTTCGTGCATTGACCCGCCGGCAGACAAATTTATATCTTCACAATGGGAAATAATAGTCATCCCAAGCATCCGGGCATATTGCATCGCCCTGCGCATTAAGCCGGCGTTCATTACCGGCGACCCGTCATCAGAAAACGCCACCGCTCCGGCTTCTCTCATATCGCCCAGCCCGGCTAGTTCCCCGCCCTTGCTTCCGCGGGTGATGGCCCCGATAGGATACACATTGACCACTCCCTGCGCCGCGGCCTTGTCTTTTATGAAAGACACAACAGCCGCATTGTCGGCTACCGGGTTGGTGTTCGGCATACAAGCCACGGAAGTAAAGCCGCCCCTGGCTGCAGCGCGGGTACCTGTATAAATAGTCTCCTTGGGCTCATACCCAGGCTCGCGCAAGTGTACGTGCATGTCGATCAGCCCGGGCGCCACCAGTTTGCCTCTCGCGTCAATAACCGTGGCGCCGTTACTGCCAATACCAGCGTCTATTCCTGCTATCCTACCTTTCGATACCAGGATATCTTTTTCAGACATGCTGCCTGTAACAGGGTCTATTACCATCCCGCCCCTAATAATTAGCTTCATTCTGGGCGCCACCTCCAATCAAAAGGTACAGGAGCGCCATGCGCACCGCTACCCCATTGGTAACTTGCTCATTGATCACCGACTGTAGTCCGTCTGCCACTTCCGCAGATATTTCCACACCCCGGTTCATCGGCCCGGGGTGCATCACCAGCGCACCGGGCGCGGCTAGCCGTAGCCTTTCCCGGTCTATACCAAACAGCCTGCTGTATTCCTGCAAGTTCGGGAAAAGACCATGTTGCTGCCTTTCCAGTTGAATCCTGAGGACATTTATTACATCGGCGCCGTCTAACGCTTCCTCCAGGCAACTGCAAACCTTCACCCCAAATTTTTCCATACCCGGCGGCATCAGCGTGGCCGGCCCGGCCAGCCTTACTTCCGCCCCCATCTTCGTGTAGCCCCATATATCGGAGCGGGCTACCCTGCTGTACAGGATGTCACCGATGATGGCCACCTTTAACCCTTCGATCCGCCCCTTCTTCTCCCTCACCGTAAACAGGTCCAATAACGCTTGTGTAGGGTGTTCGTGAGCGCCGTCCCCGGCATTGATAACGCGCGCGCCCAAACAACCGCCCAGCAACTCGGCCGCCCCGGCCATGGGGTGCCTTAGCGCTACAACATCCGCTCCCATAGCTTCTATGGTACGGGCAGTATCCTTCAGGCTCTCGCCCTTCTTTACACTGCTGGTCGCCGCCGCGATATTTACCGCGTCGGCGCTTAAATACTTGGCCGCCAGCTCAAAGGAAGTCCTGGTGCGGGTACTGGTTTCGTAAAAAACCGTGACAACCGTCCGCCCTCTTAAGATGGGTACTTTTTTAATCTGCCGCTTGATAATTTCTTTCATCGGCGCCGCCGTGTCTAAAATCAGTTGTATTTCCCCCGGCGAGACATTGCGAAGACCGGTTAAGTCTTTGCCGCTGAGGCCCATTTTTCAACCTCCTAAAAAATTTAAAAATAAAAACCCCGCCCGGTTTTTTATAACCGGGCCGAGGCCTGAAAAGGAAAACTTGCCGGGATCTCCCTTTCCGGCCTCGCGGGACCGCTTATTAAAGGTGGATCCAAATCCAGTAGTCAAAAGGTAACTTATGCCTGCATCCTTCGCTTGGCGCCGGCATCTGAATTTAGTCCGGCGATTCCAGGATAACCACCCTCTCCTCACCGTCAATTTCCTTTAACCGCACTGAAACAACCTCTTTTTTCGAGGTCGGCACATTCTTACCGACATAGTCGGCCCTGATCGGGAGCTCCCGGTGGCCCCTGTCGACAAGGACCGCCAGCTGAATCACCCTGGGCCGGCCCAAATCGAGCAAAGCATCCAGAGCGGCCCGGATAGTGCGCCCGGTGTAAATGACATCATCCACTAAAACCACCGTCTTGCCCAAAACCGGAAAAGGCACCTCCGTTGAGCGCACCAGGGGCTGGCGCTCCAGTGTCATTAGGTCATCACGGTAAAGGGTTATGTCCAAAATGCCGACCGGCGCCGCGCGTCCCTCGATTTCCTTAATCCTAACGGCTAGCCTTTCTGCAAGAGGAGCGCCCCTGCGGCGGATGCCTATGAGAGCAAGCTTATCGATGCCCTTATTGCGCTCAATTATTTCATGAGCAATCCGGGTAAGGGAGCGCCTGATCCCATCCTGGTCTAGGATCTGCGCCTTTTCCTTCGCCATAAAACCCTCCTGACGATTATTTAAAAATGCCTGCTCACTCCCGGTAAGCAGGCATAGTTGGCCCATAAAAACCATATCTACGAATCCTTACCGGCCTCACAGAACCGATTTCAAGGTCATTTTTATCCTGATCAAGTTTACAGCTAAAAGGCATTTTTGTCAATAAAATTATAAAAAGTCCTTTGCCGGATTAAGTAATTAGCAGCATCCCATCTTTATCCAGACTTGCTTGAACATTGTTCTGGACGGAACGGATATCGGCTATGCGTTTCCCAACTTTTAGCCTTACACCCTCATGGACCTTCCTAATTAAGATCTTCCGGTCCCCCCCGGCGCTCACTAGGGTCCTGGCGCACATTTCAGACCCGGCTTCGTTCATAACAACGTCACCTCCGGCGCGAATTTCGCCGCCCCGGAAAACCCCCTTAACATTGACATTACCACCGGCAATAATTGTTGAGTTAATGCAACCCCGCCCTTCAACCTTAACGTCACCAGAGGCCTCAATCCTACTGTTTACGGCATAACCAAATTTAATATCGGCTTTATTTGCAGCCATGCCCTTCATTATATTCCGGATATTCTCCATTTCGGATAGAATGGCTTCCATCTCACCCATTCTCTCTATTTTCAAGATGTTTAAGCCGCTTAATTTCTTTTCAACATTGTCCAGAAACTGCATTATCACCGTTGGGATGATAAAAGCATTTTGGTTGGAGAATTTAATCATTTCAGCTATTAAGGTAGGGATCTGCTTGTATTTACTGTCAATAATCAACTGGATTAATTGCCCGGTTTTAACATTGCCTAACTTTTCATTACTCTTGGACAACATGGACGCTGTGCCGATGATTTTAACAAAGTCGGAGTGTATCGTCTCCAGGGTTTTATTTAATGACCTAAAGAAACCAATATTACCACCTGCTACAAGGCTGGAGCCGGTAATGTTTCTTCCTACGGTGATATCCCCCTGGGCGGCTATCTGCGCGGAGAATGTCATGCCCTTGACGGTGATATTCCCCGTTGCCTGTACAATCATTCCCTCGCTGACGTTCCCGTGGACAACCACATCGCCCTTAAAGCGGATGTTTCCGGACGACATATCCACATCGCCTTTTTTGTGCAACACCGGGTCAACTTCTATTATGTATCTTTTCCCTACCTTTTTGGTGGTAGGTCGCCCGTGGATCTTGGCGTATGCCTTGTTGCCTTCAGATGAAATTTCCACACCCCTACCGCCCTCCAACTCCACAACCTGAGGCGCCGGCACCGGTATGACATCGCCGTTTACACCCTTGCCAGGGCTTCCCTGGACCCCATCATGTTTTACCGCCAATAACGCCCCGGGCTCAACAGAAGGGATCTCGACAATGTCGCGGTAATCAACCTTACCGTTGTCATCCGTAAATGTTTTATGCTCTTCCGGCCCTGTCGCGAAGTTTAATTCCACCCGCTCGTCAACGGTTTTCCCAGGGGCGTCCCCTTCGGCAATAAGGTAGATACCGCTCTTGGGGTTCGTGATTATATCTTGTATTTCACCGTGCAAAAGGCCATATGAAATGTTATTCACGGCAATTTCCTTGTATATATCTTCCTGTGTAAAGGGACACGCCGGTTCAGTCCGGGCAGTGGCCCTCAGTAATAAGTTGTTTTGGGGTTGGGCGTCTTCTATTATGTAACGGGTTGCAATAACGACTTCCATTTCCAGCTCCGCCGAAAGCCTGTCCTTGCTGAACTTGATCCGATACGAGCCGGGCTTTTCAGTAGTTTGAGGTATTAAGATAATTTCATCTCTTTCATAAACTTTTGTCTTTTCAGTGACTGTATTGCCATTAATTTGCAGATCAATCCCGTCGCACGGGGTAATGGTAGGCGGTTCTCCATCCGGCGCCGGATCCTTTACAAATACTTTACCATCCTTAACCCATACCTTGCCGCTGTTAAACTTTGTATTATCTTCATTCACAAATTACCACCTCCATCAAGCCTAACTGAGAAAATGTTCGGTTAACCAGTTAATGGCAATAACTTAAGACATGCAAATTGCACATAAAAATAAGATTAATTGATACTATTACCTATCATGGAACGGATATGAAATACTTACCGGTTACAAATTATATAACATTTTATACTTATTTCTTCATAATAAGCCATATTCCTTCCAACATCGATGTTTTTTCACAGCTTATTAATTCCTAAAAAGATTAACAGAACTCCCATTATTATAATAACCATTCCCAAAGGGGCTACCTTACCGGCCAGACCGACCAGACCCAGACCGGTCACGGTCAGCAATATGGTCGGTCCGACCAGCGCCAGGACAGCATTAATTTTAAAAGCCGTCTCAATCTTGCCGAACTTGAGCATCAACATTGCAGCGGTAAACTCAATGGTTGCCGAAATGATCCTTACACCGGCCATCCCTGCTACTATCTTATCGGTCAATAAGAACAATTTATACACCCCTTTAGCCCACATTAATTTGTAAATTTCATATGCAAGGCGGCGCTTAGAAATGTCTTTTTTAAAGTTTTGCTGTAACCCTTATTTTTAATGGTGAATAACCTAAACAAATTATCCAAAAGGAGGCGCAAGTCTGATCGTGTTTAGAAAAAATATTAGGGGCGCCGCAATGGACCGGCAGGAGGTTATTGGTTTTCCCATCAAAGGGCGGGAAGACAAACCCAGACAACAAGGGTTGACTATGGTTATTGACAAAGGCCTGGGTCTAGGTGGAACAAAAGACTTGCTCGAAGTGGCGGGGGAATACATTGACATGATCAAACTAGGTTTTGGGACATCGGTTTTATATCCCCACGCGTTGCTGGAGGAGAAAATAAGCTTAATTAAAAGCTACGGGGTTGATGTATACCCCGGCGGGACGCTTTTAGAAATAGCAATTTTACAAGACAACTTGCGCGAATATTTAAAAAAGGCTGTTAGCCTCGGCTACACGGCCATAGAGATTTCCGACGGTACGATCAATATCGCGTCAAAGGTAAGGGCGGAGGCAATATCAATGGCCAAGGAAATGGACTTAAAAGTTTTGACTGAGGTGGGAAAGAAATATTTGCAGGACAAAGGACAGGTAGGGCATTACATCAATCAAATCCATGGTGACCTCCGGCACGGCGCCTTTAAAGTAATCATCGAAGGCAGGGAGTCAGGCAAAAACGCTGGTTTTTATGACAAAAACGGTCATTTTATCGACAGTGAAATGGAGCAGATGCTGGCCGCCGTGGATGACCCCAGGGCGCTGATTTGGGAAGCTCCCTTAAAACAGCAGCAGCAGGATTTGATCATACGCTTCGGTCCGAACGTCAACCTAGGCAATATCCCCGCCGGTGAAGCGCTAGCGCTGGAGACTTTGCGGACCGGCCTGCGGGGAGACACTTTACGCTGGGTTTATAGAAATACCATTAAATAAGTTTTCCGGGGACAAGATGCGCGATAGGATCGCTCCTTAGAAAAATCGTTTTTACGCTGGTAATAGTAACCAAAGAGGCGACATATAGTTTACAAAGTCACTGCTTAATGGGGAGGAAAGCATTTGTCCGGGGTAAACGTGCTGGTGGCTTTGCTCCTGATTGGGATCGTAGCACATTCGCACCTGATCGCCACAGCAGCCAGCCTGATGCTAATTTTTAAGTTTACCAACATCAACCTGGTGTTTCCCCTGCTGGAACGGCGCGGACTGGAACTGGGCCTTTTATTCCTGATGCTTTCAATTCTGGTTCCCCTGGCTGAAGGGAAGATATCAGGGCGGGATATCTTATGCAATCTTACCTCGCTACCCGGCATCTTGGCTGTTGCCGGGGGAGCGCTGGCAACCCTTTTAAACAGGCATGGTCTAAACTTGCTAAGGATTGATCCAGAGATTGTTTTTGGCCTGGTATTTGGATCTATTTTAGGTATCGTGTTTTTGCGTGGCGTGCCCGTAGGGCCGTTGATGGCAGCGGGCATCGCGGCTTTATTGATGCCTTTTGGCAGGGCTTTCAGGCGTTAGGTTTTGCAAAATGTCAGACAGGACCCGGGGCAGAGGCGACTCGTATTCAAGATAGGCGCCCGTGCGCGGGTGCCTAAAACCAAGCGCCACCGCATGGAGAAACTGCCCTTCCAGGCCGAAGTGGGAGCGGGAGGCACCATACTTAGGATCATCTACCACCGGGTGCCCGATAAAAGACAGGTGTACCCTAATCTGGTGGGTCCTTCCGGTTTCTAACTTTAACTCAAGAAATGTGTAATCGCTATAGCGACCCAACACACGGTATTTTGTCACCGCATCTTTTCCGCTGCCGGGCGTTACCGCCATTTTCTGTCTATTGTTCAAATCGCGCCCAATGGGGGCATTGATTATTCCCGATTGCTTCCTGACCTGCCCATGTACCAGCGCCTGGTAACGCCGTTCAATCGACCTGTCCTTTAACTGCCGGGAAAGGCTAACGTGGGCTATGTCGTTTTTAGCCGCCATAATCAGGCCGGATGTGTCCTTATCTAAACGGTGGACTATACCGGGACGCATTACCCCGCCAATTCCGGACAAGTCGCGGCAGTGGTGCAGGAGAGCGTTTACCAGCGTACCGGAATAATTGCCCGGTGCAGGATGGACCACCATCCCCCTTGGTTTGTTGATCACGATGACGTCGGAATCCTCGTAGTAAACATCCAAGGGTATTGGCTCCGGCTTAATTACTGTTTCCTCAGGCACGGGAACTTGAAACCTGATCAGGTCCCCCGGCTTGACCCTGTGGCTGGAACGGACCTTTTGCCCGTTGACCGTGACCATTTCTTCCCCGATTAATTTCTGAACGTAAGAGCGGGTTAAATCCTCTGTTGCGGCAGCTAGAAAAACATCCAGCCTTTTACCGGCGTCCCCCTCCCCTGCTTCCAAGGAATATACCAGCAATGCTACAATCCCCTGTCCCTTTTTGACTTATTACCACTACCTTTAATTAACTCCCACGCCAGCAGACAGACCCCGGCCACGATGGCTATGTCTGCCAGGTTGAAAACCGGCCAGACCCGGAAATCTAAAAAATCTACCACACGGCCATACCGCAACCGGTCGGCAAGGTTACCAAGCGCCCCGCCTAAAAGCAAGGCCAGGCCGTACTTTAATAAATTGTTTCCCTTTGGCAACTTCTTGTACCCGATTAATACTCCAGCTACAAGCAGGATTCCTACAGCTATAAAGAAAGGCGTCCGGTTAGCCAGGAGCCCGAACGCCGCGCCGGGGTTCATAATATAAGTAATATAAAAAACCGGCGGCGCCACCGGAATTGATTCCCCCTGGTACATCAATACCCGCACGGCGGCTTTAGAAACTTGATCAGCTATAAAAGTAGCTGCTGCAATAAAAAAGAACATCGTATCATCACCATAACAGTATCTTGAAAGGTTGTTTTTTAGTCACCTGCGTTATCCAAAATCCACTTTTTAATCTCACTTTTTGAGGGAACGCGGCCGGTGGAAATAAGTTTTCCGTCAATTACCAGACCCGGTGTAAGTAAGATATTATATTTAAGGATTTCATCCATTTTTTCTACCTTTTCCACCCGGATGTCCATGTCCAGGCCGGCCACAACGTCGTCCACATCCTTAGCCAAAGCCTTACATCTCCGGCAGCCCGGACCTAATATTTTGATTTCCATGATATAACGGCCACCTTTCCATTTTTATTGTTAGAATTCCCCTTGCAACGCCCTCGAGCACTTGGGACAGACAGTTGGATGTTTAGGATCGGCGCCCACTTCCTGGTTGTACATCCAGCAACGCTCGCATTTTTGACCGCCGGCCGGACGGACTGATACCGCCAACCCCGGCATGGTATCAAAACGCATGGCATTTGGGGGCGCTTCGTCGGAGCACCCCAGCGTTACACCCGAAACGATAAAGAGGGTGTCCAATTCTCCGGCTAAGGGTTTTAAAAATTTGTACAGATCTTCACCGGCATATAGATCAACTTCGGCCTCCAAGGAGTTGCCGATTATTTTTTCCCGCCTTGCCGCTTCCAGGACTCTGGTAACTTCACCCCTTACCGAAAGCAGGCGCTCCCATTTTTGATCCAGATCACTATCCAGGTATTCTTCTTTTGCCACCGGCATACCGGTGAGTTGAACGCTTTCTACGCTACCCTTTTCGCCCGGTATATAACGCCAGATTTCCTCCGATGTAAAGGCCAGGATCGGAGTTAAAAGACGGACCAGGGCAGTCAGCGCTTCGTAAAGGACCGTTTGAGCCGCCCGCCGCCCGGTTGATCGCGCGTGCGCGGTGTAAAGGCGGTCCTTGATGATATCCAGGTAAAGGGCGCTCATATCAATGGCGCAAAAACCGTGGATAGCGTGGTAGACCACGTGAAACTCATAGTCCCGGTACGCGCCGGTCACCTTTTGAATCAATTTTTGCAATTTAAGCAGCGCCCAGCGGTCAATCTCGGGTAATAGCCCGTATTCCACCACATCCCGGTCCGGATCGAAGTCATACAGGTTACCGATTAAAAAGCGGCAGGTGTTCCTTATCTTCCGGTAAGCCTCGGTCATCTGCTTTAAAATGTTCTGGGAAGCCGCCAGGTCACTCCGGTAATCGGCCGAGCTGACCCACAGGCGCAGGATATCGGCGCCCATCTGTTTGATCACCTTGGCGGGGTCAACCACGTTACCCAGAGACTTGGACATTTTGCGCCCCTGTTCGTCTACTAAAAAACCATGCGTCAACACGGCCCGGTAAGGCGCCTCGCCGGTCACAGCCACCGAGGTGGAAAGGGATGAGTTAAACCATCCCCTATGCTGGTCGCTACCCTCCAGGTAAAGGTCTGCCGGCCAGCGCAAGTCCGGCCACACGGACGGCTCATCCAACACACCCATGTGGCTGGTACCCGAATCGAACCAGACATCCATGATATCTGACTCCTTGGTAAATTCACCACCGCCGCATTGAGGACATTTTACCCCCCCGGGCAGCAGGTCATTGGCCTCACGTGAAAACCAAACGTCGGAACCATGTTTGCGAAACAGCTCCTGGAGATAGCTGATTGTTTCGTCGTTAATTAATTCTTTCCCGCATCCCTCACAGTAAAAAATAGGGATCGGCACTCCCCAGCTGCGCTGGCGTGAAATGCACCAGTCGCCCCGGTTGACTACCATGTTATAAATCCGTTCTTCTCCCCAACCCGGGATCCATTTTACTTTACGAATGGCATCCAAAGCAGCCTGCCGGAACCCGTCGATAGAAGCGAACCATTGCTCGGTAGCCCGGAAGAATACCGGCTTCTTACAGCGCCAGCAATGCGGGTACTGGTGAGCAATAGTGGAATAATGCATTAAATGACCCCGCTGTTCCAGTTCCCGTACTACGCTTTGGTTAGCGTCCAGGTAAAACTGGCCGGCAAAAATACCTCCTTCAGCAGTAAAGTGGCCCCTGGCGTCAACAGGGGAGATAATGGGAAGGTCGTAAAGTTTACCCACCACAAAGTCTTCCATGCCATGACCCGGAGCGGTATGGACACACCCGGCGCCCTGATCCAAAGTGACATGCTCACCCAGGATTATAAGCGAAGTCCTGTCCACAAAGGGGTGGCTACACTCCACCCGCTCCAGGTCCGACCCCTTGAACTCCTTGATCACCACAGCGCTACCAAGGCCGTTGATCTCTAAAAAACTGTCCTTTAAATCTTTTGCCACCAGGTATTTATCCCCACCCGCCTGGATAAGCACATACGAATAGTCGGGGTGCAGGGCAATGGCCACGTTGGCGGGAAGCGTCCAGGGGGTGGTAGTCCAGATCACTACATAAGTATTTTCCTCCGGCAGCAACCCCTTACCGTCCTTTACCGGGAACCGGACGTAAATTGACGCCGACTCCTTGTCCCCATACTCCACCTCGGCCTCGGCCAGCGCAGTTTCGCAAGTGGCGCACCAGTACACCGGCTTTAGGCCTTTGTAAATGTAACCCTTCTTTGCCATGGCGCCGAAAACACCGATCTGGCGGGCTTCAAAATGAGGCATTAGAGTCAGGTAAGGTTTGTCCCATTGTCCCCGCACACCCAACCGCTTAAACTCATCTCTTTGTATATCCACAAACTTAAGGGCAAAATTCTTACACTTGCTGCGAAATTCCACCGGGTCTATTTCATGCCGCTTTAGCCCGTAGGTTTTAATGGCCTGCTGCTCAATAGGCAAGCCGTGGGTATCCCAACCCGGCACGTAAGGCGCATCATAACCGGACATGGAGTGATACTTCACCACGATGTCCTTTAAAACCTTATTCAAAACATGCCCCAGGTGGATGTGCCCGTTGGCGTAAGGCGGCCCGTCGTGTAAAATGAATTTCGGGCGCCCGCTGTTTTTTTCCTGGACCTTACGGTAAATGTCCATCTCGTCCCAATATTTTAAAATTTCCAGCTCTCTTTCGGGAAGGTTGGCGCGCATCGGAAAATTAGTCTTGGGCAAGTTTAAAGTTTTACTATAGTCCATTTTTTTCACACCTCGCTAATAAAACATTATTACCGTTTTTACGCTAAAAAACTATCAGTGCACACAAAATCCCGCCCCTAAGGGACGGGATTTATCGCCCGCGGTACCACCCTAACTGCCGGCCCGGCGCATAACAACACAAATGCGCTAAAAGCCGGCCTCTTTAAGTCGCCGTTTAACGGCGGCGAACCGGCCCGGCTTAGTCCCCGCCGATGGGTTTCAGCCGGCGCCTCACGGGTGATTTTCAGCGAATGCCGCGCCCGGCTCCCACCAAACCCGGGCTCTCTTTAAACGGACAGTCCTTCGCCTACTCTTCCCGCTCACAGGCTTTAGGATAAACATTGCTAACACGCCTTATTATATAGAAAGACGCCATTTCAGTCAACTGCTCATATAATTTGAGCCGGCACATACAATTTGAAAACACATATTAATCAGTTGACACGTGGCCAAACTTTATGGTAAGATTTACTAAGTGAATGTCGCAAGAAATGTATATATTGTTTATAAACTCATTCATTTATTGACCATATAATTATTACTTTATTATGATTACCGTCTGGGGGGCAATAAATATGGGTAAAGTAAACATTTCTTCATTAGAACCTGGCATGAAAATAGGGAGAACAATTTACGGTGCTAGGGGTGAAATGCTTATTCGCAAAGGGGTGGAGCTAACACCCGGCCATATCAGAAAGCTGGCGCAGCTTGAAGTATCTTTTGTTTTTATAGACGACGAGTCGGCGCCCGGTACAGTGATACCGAAAATAGTGGTTAAAGATGTCATCGCCGATCAAACTAGGTTAGCCGCCGTGCAACAGGTGAAGAATATTTTATTGGAAACGAAGGAATCCGGCAGGCTGGTGACAGATGAACTTTTATCCAGCAGTTCCCTAATGGTGAACCTGGTCGAACTGCGCTCCCAGGATGACTACACTTTCGCCCATTCGGTCAATGTCTGCGTATTAGCCTTAATGACCGGCATTACTTTAGAACTTGATAAAAAAGAACTGGGCGTCCTGGGTGTGGGGGCGTTGCTGCACGATCTGGGAAAAGTAAAAATACCGGATAAGATCTTAAATAAACCGGACACGCTTACCAAAGAAGAGTTTAAAATAATGAAAAAGCATACCGTCTACGGCTACGATCTGATCCGGGCCGCAAAAGGCCTGGAAGATGTCCATGCTCGGATCGCCTACCAACATCACGAGTGCTACAACGGATCAGGCTACCCTTTGGGGATCAAGGAAAAAGAATTTGACGAGTACGCGCAGATTGTCGCCATCTCCGATAAGTTTGACGCGCTGACAGCAAACCGTGTTTACAGAAACGCCTTCCCTCCTCATGAAGCATACGAGATGTGCGCCGCCTCCGGCAACTTTTGGTTTAAAGACCATATTGTCGAAGCCTTCCTGCACAACATTGCCGCTTATCCGTCCGGCGTTTTCATCGAATTAAACGACTGCCGGATAGCCGCAGTCATTGACACCCCAAAGGGCCATTCTATGTTTCCCAGGGTGCGTGTGCTTTTTAATCAAAACCGCCGGCTACTGCCGGCGCCGCAAGAGATTCCCCTATCCGAACAAAGCGAATTGTATATTACAAGGACGATATCCACAAAAGAAATCCAGTCGCTGCTGGAGAGCTACAGCTAAATGCGCCGGGCTTAGACTAAAAAGGCCTTTAATACCTTTTCGGCGCTTACACCCGTGACTTTAATTAGTTTATTGCGGCCGGTCAGCCCGGACACGATCTCCACCCGGGAACGGGGCACCGACAGGACCTCCGCAATAAAAGCACGGCAAGCCTCGTTGGCTTTGCCCTCAACAGGAGGCGCCGCCAAGCGTATTTTCACGGCGTCTTTATAAAGGCCGGCCAACTGG
>JALHFC010000012.1 GCA_022839445.1 Pelotomaculum sp. | reverse complement strand
AAAAAAACCTGCTACCCTGAAATATTCAAGGACATGCAGGTTCTCGCTGGTCGGGGCAACACGACTTGAACGTGCGACCTCACGGTCCCGAACCGTGCGCTCTACCAAACTGAGCTATGCCCCGTTAAAACCTAATCGATTAACAAAACTTATTTTTACATAGTCCGTTTAAAAAGTCAAGTGTAAAAACATAATGAGGTTTAAAGGTTTTCTTTAAAACAGTGTCGAATAAATAGCATACACCCATAAGATTTACGGGTGTTAAAAATGATGAAATGGGTTTATCATTTACTTGGTTTGTTTTGTACCCGTTTATTTACCATTTTAACTGCTGCTTGGACGTGGCGTACCGGCTAAAGTCAAAAAATACCGTTAAAGGCGGGTGAAAGTTTGACCACTTTTCAACTGATCATCAACTGGTTCATACTGTCCCTCTTTGTTGTATCGGCTACCTGGGTTTTTATTGATACCCGCAAGCGGGGCCGGCCCCTTTCCGAATCGTTGGCATGGGCGCTGTTTATGGGTTTTATGTTTCCCCTAGCTATAGTAACGTATATATATTTCCGCCGTAAAAAATTAGTATAAAACTTTTAAAATCACATCTAAAGCAGGATGGTAAAAAATTGCGGGGCATCAGTACCCAGGCTCGAAAGATGCCGCCGCTTTTTTGTGACTTTTCATAAACTCGAACCGCATGAAACCCGTTTAAGATACATTAAAACAGTTTTTACCCCTGGCTTAGTTCGGTTCATTATGGTAAAATGTGGTGGGACACAACACCTGTCCCCTTGTCTCTTTTACGCGGGCTTCGAATATGCTATGATGGAAAAGGCAACTTTGCTAAATTAAAGTAGGTGTCGTCACTTGGAAGTATTTGCTTTAATTGGTCCGAGCGGCACCGGGAAAAGCCACCGGGCCACTGTAGTTGCACACCAGGTTGATGCGCAGGCTATTATCGACGATGGTTTATTAATACAGGGAAACCGTATTGTGGCCGGGACTTCGGCCAAACGTCAACCAACCAGGATTGGCGCGATTAAATCTGCGCTGTTTGTGGATGAAAAGCAAGTCCAAGAGATAAAAGAGGCCATTTCAAACATAGCGCCTGAAAAAATACTGATTCTAGGCACTTCTAAAGAAATGACCGAGCGCATCGCTTGGCGCCTGGAACTCCCCGCCCCGTCAAGGTTTCTGAATATCGAGGATGTCGCAACCGAAAAGGAGATCAGGAAGGCAAAGTTTCACCGAGCCCAGTTCAGCAAGCACGTCATACCTGCGCCCACGCTAGAAGTTAAAAAAAGCTTTCCCGGTACCCTGGTCGATCCGCTGCAAGTATTTTTACGCAAAAAAGGTGTTCCGGGTAAAAAAAGCTGGCTGGAGCAATCGATAATTCGCCCTACGTTTACTTTTCACGGCAAACTTTCCATATCCAACAACGCTTTGATCGCCATTGCGGCACATGCGGCTTCTAAGGTAAGGGGGGTTAGTCACGCCGGGAAAGTAAACGCCACAGAGGAGCAGGAAAGTATCGTGGTTATTGATGTCGCTCCAATAGTTATATTTGGCTTCCAGTTGCAGGAAGTAGCCGTCGACATCCAGCGAAGCGTTAAAAAAGCAGTGGAAGATATGACCGGGCTTCAGGTTAGAGAAGTAAATGTACAGATAAAAGGTATAAGTTTTGAGCAAACAACGACAGAGGCGACCATTTAATGGTCGCCTCGACTATTTTATGAACTTGTAGCGAAAACGTGATTGCCGATTCGTGTCACCACGGGCAACGTTCGAATCCACTGGTCTTTGCTGATATCGGGGTTGTAAAAGAACAAGGCCCCGTCAGTGGGGTCTTTCCCGGAAAGCGCTTGTTTAGCCGCCTCAAATGCCTCTTCGTCGGGCTCTAAGTTGATAGAGCCGTCACCGACCGGTGAGAATTGGTAGACCCTATAGCTTTTTTGGAAAACAACTTCCGGGATGGTTTTTGGAAAATAAGGACTGGCCAACCTGTTCATGATTACAGCGCCAACCGCTACCTGCCCTTCAAAACTTTCACCCCTGGCTTCCGCGTGGATTAGCCTTGCAAGGAGCATCAATTCTTCCCTTGGGATATTCCCCCTGGACATATTACCGTCGGCAACAGTATTTTCAGGCACCTTCAGGACATCTCCCGGACGAATTAGACTCCCGCTTAAATTATTGGTTTTCACCAGCTCACGCAACAACACCTGGTATCGGCCAGCAATATCGTATAAGGTGTCACCTTCCTTAACTGTGTAATATATAGCTACGGAACCGGAGCAGTTTGCAAACTGAGTATCCGGACCACCGGCGCATTCCCCCAACGCTGCAAAAGTGAACCCGGCGACTGCTGTTGCTATAACCAACGCGGTTAGTTTTAATTTTATCGTAGGAACAAATTTATCCATTTTCTCCTCCTTTCCCGACTCCAAAGGATATTCTGTACAGCAAAAAACATTGTATACATACATATTTAGCCACCGCATATAAGTATTAACATTTTGAAAGAAAAAAATACCTGCTTAGCGAAAAGCAAGTATTTATTAATCGGTTGCCTTTTTATTTACGTTCAAGAACGAGAGCGACCCACCGGGAAGGCTGGATTCCCCAAATCTCTTTCTTTGCGCCGGATGACCCTGATATCCAGGTCAACCAGAAGACGGTATGGCCGGCACATTTCCAGCAAGCGGGAAGTTGTCCTTTCTCCAAGATATTCCTCCAGGTCCTCCAACACAATGTTGGTCGTAACAATCACAGGTAAACGGTGGTTCAAGCGATAATTAATAATCGAGTAAATTCTGTTCCTGGTCCATTCCGTGTAATTATGCGCTCCAAGGTCGTCTAAAATCAACAGAGGGATCCGCCTGGCGGTGTCTAAGATACCGGATTCGGTAAGCTCATCCGGACCCCTCCCCGGATCATAGGTAAAACGGATCTGGTCTAACAAGTCGGGCACTACAGCAAACAGAAGCCCCTGTCTTGTTTTTAACAAAGCGTTAGCGATACAGCAAGCTAAAAATGTTTTGCCGCTTCCTACCTGACCGGTGAACAATAGACCATCGGCATTGGGATCCTTTTGAAAATCCGCGATAAAATTTTTTGCGGCTTGAAACGCCAGCCTGGCCAACTCATAGTATGTAATGCCTTTTTCCAAGTCAACACAGTTATTGGCATAGTACTTGAAATTAAAGTTATCCAGGGTGCAGCCCAATAGCTTTTTTGGAAGGCGTGAATCCCTGTATATCTTATCTGTTCTTTTTTGTTTGACGCAGCTGCATGGAACAGCTATTTCGTTTTTAAGCACGATGCCCCGGTCACCGCAGATCTGGCAGATCACGCTCATTTTTGCTCCCTTTCACAAACTATTTATACATAGAGGGTTTTTAGAAACGCTTTTTTCTTTGACACATTCTTTCCCTCTGTCTTTTCCGGGTTCGACCCTGTATCTGACGCGCGTTTGCCGCGACCGGCGCGCCGTCTAAGGAAATCCTGCTCGTATTCTTCGATTGCTTGTATTGTGAGCAGTTTGTTCTTTTTCCACTCGGCCAGGATGCCGTTAATATATTTTAAGTTGTGCTTACCCCTTAATACGGCTCTTTTAAGCGCTTCAATAACAAGTGTTGTTTCAAAATCACTGTGCCACTGCTCAATTTGTTCGACTTCAAAGGGTGAAAACAGCCTGCCAAATTCCTTTTCAAAAGTCGATATGAGCCCGGCTGCTTCATGATGCAGATCGTAATTTGTGGAAAGTTGTCCCAAGGCAACGCTTTTTAACAGTTTTTCAGATTCTTCAATCTCGCCGGCCCTGATTCCGGCCCATATGTCGGAAACTTTTAGAAAGAGGGGCTCAAAGTCATATCCCTTAAAAATAACATTGCGCTCACTGTCATAATAATCGCTGACAGCAATCATTTCTTTTTCCAGCAAAACCGCCAGCTCATTTTTTATTTTATAGGGATCGGATTCCATGTATTGCGCTATAATTTCAGGCGCCGGGTAAAATTTTCTTTCTTCGACCTTTAGCCTGATTAGGTGAATTAAAAGCATCATTTGAAAATCTGAAATACCTACCCGGCTGTAAACTTTTAAAAGGATGTTGGGTATAGACGTAATACCTTTGAGCAGTAATTCTGCACCGAAGGTAGCGGTGATATTGACATTTTGGTCGCATTTGATAACACTACCGCTACGGTTTAATGGCATGGCGCCTAACCTCCCCATTAATCTTCATTTATATTTTAGGTTAGGCCGGTAATTTTGTCCACCTTTTTCCTTTAGCGCCATGCCTGCGGGACAAGGCTTAATAGCCCTATCCGTCATATTGCTTCGTCTCTCATAAAACCCCGGATATCATGATCAATTCATACTATAAAAATTCCCAGGGGCAGAGTATTTTCTCCAGCCAGTCTAGAATCAGGTAAAGGGCAAAGCCCATTATACCCATAGCAATAATTCCGGCAAACATTGCATTCCACTCCAACTTCGCCCATGCCTCCATCACATAATAGCCGATGCCGCCGACGCTACCCACATTAGCCACGGTTTCTGAAAAAAACAGGACTGCGATGGCTGTTCCCAGGCTGATCCTAAGCGAAGTCAAAATCTTGGGCAGGCATGAGGGAAGGATAACATAGCGATAAATTTGCCATTCCCCGGCGCCCAAGGAAAGCACCGAGTCCACCATGTCTTTATTCACCTGGCGCGCCGCATCCCTGGTAGTAACAAGTATCTGAAAAAAAACTATGATCCATATTAAAAATATCTTAGAAAAGTTCCCCAGGCCGAAAAGTGTTACGATTAAGGGTAGAAATATGATCTTAGGGATAGGGTAAGTCAAATATATGAGCGGCGCAGCGTAGCGGTCAAGCCTTGTCACACGGCCTAAAACTACACCCAGCGCCACTGCTGGAACGAGCGCCGCCGCCAGGCTGACAACTACCCTGACGGTGCTGACTAGAAGGTGGACACCCAGGAATTCGCCTATTTCGCGGGCGAAGACCGAAAAGGACTCATAAGGCCCCGGCAAATAAGGTTTATTCAATAAAAGAGAAGCTATTTCCCAAAACACTAAGAGCGCTAAAATGGCCAGGAAATAGTCCACCACCATTTGTTTTGCCCTATCCTGCGCCAACGCGCGCCCCCCTCTCAATAATTTCCCGGACCAGGGAGCAGCGCCGGTAAAAAAGCGGGTTGGCGCGGTAATTACGTTCACCCATTTCACAGTTTTCAATAGCTTGCAGGATCCGGCCCGGGCTATGGGAAAAAATTAAGATATTTTGGCCCAAAAAAACAGCTTCTTCAATATTATGGGTAACCAGGATTATGGACGCCTGCTTTTTTTTCCAAAAATCCAACAGGGTTTCCTGAAGACCTTCCCTGGTCAGGGTATCAATAGCAGAAAAGGGTTCGTCCAGCAGGAAAAGGTCAGGTTTTAATGTTATTGAGCGTGCAATGGCCACACGTTGGCGCTGCCCGCCGCTCAGTTGGGCCGGGTAATGATCCCTTAACTCCCATATCCCCAGCTCTTTCATAGCCTCTTCAACCGCCGCCAGCCTTTCCTGACGCTTTACCCCTCTGATCTCCAGGCCGAGGTAGGAGTTTTGCAGCGCCGTTTTCCAGGGCAAAAGGCCGTGGTCCTGAAGGATCAAGGCCGTCTTTCGCCTCTTGGGACGCACCGGCTCTCCATTGATGGTGACTTCTCCCCCGGTATGTTTGATCAGACCCGCCAGTACGTACAAAAGAGTGCTTTTACCACATCCTGACGGACCGACAACGGCGCATGTCTGCCCGGCTGCCAGGGTAAAGCTGACTTTGCTCAAGGCCAGGAAGCTGGTATTTTTATTAATATAATTAACTGCAAGGTTGTCAACTTTAACCATATTGATTTGCCTTAAATGAGGTCTGTCCTGGTCAGGTTCTCGTAACTGAATTGTACTTTTAACAGTCCCTTATCCATCATCCACTGCACAACACTTTCAACATGCTTTCTTTCGGGCGCCCGGGGGGCAGGATAGTGATCCATAGTGAACACGTCCAGCGCTTCCCGGGGAACACCGGCCTTCTCTACAAGTAAAGACCTGTAATCAGCAGGGTTTTCATTAATATCTTCAGCCGCTCTGGCGTAAGCCTTGAGAAACTTGGTAACCGTCCCGCCGTTTCGCTCCAGGTAATCTTTATGGAAAAAGATCACTGACTGAGACAGGTTTGACGCGGTATCGTCAACAACCAGCACGGCGCCTTTGCTTTCGGCCATGGCCGCCAGTGGATCCGGCAGGCAGGCAGCTTTAATCTTGTTTTCCAGCAGCATGTTAAAGCGCACAGGTATCTTCGCTATAGCTTCTTTCTTGATCTCCCCCGGCTTCAAACCATACTCCGCGAGAAGGTTATCAGTTACATACTCGATAATGGAGTTAGTTGATATAGCGACAGGTATATTCCTTAACTGTTCGGGGCTTGTAATCCCCGACTCCGGGGCAGACAGAATGGCAAATCTCCCCTCTTTTCCGGTTTCTCCAAGTCCCAGCGAGACCATTTGGGTTGGCGTGCCGCTGTTGTTTAAGGCCGCCACGGCCAGAATATCTCCCAGGGCTCCTTCAATTTGACCGGCCTGAACAGCGCTGTCTCTTTCCATAGCGCTTTCGAAACGAACAAGTTCAACATTAACTCCCTCCGACTGGAAATAACCTTTTTCCGCCGCCACATAAAACGGCAGAGAGTCCACAATAGGTAGCAGTCCTATTTTCATTTTATCATCCTTTTTTTGGGCGCACCCGGCGGTCAAAATCATGATCAAGGCCAGGAAAAGACAGAGATATTTCTTGTTCATCATTGTAATATTACTCCTTTTCCAAAATATTTTTTTAAAATTTGTGTAAAGGGCAAACCGCGTTCGACAAGTAAAGCTTTGTATTATATATGGTGTTATGTTGTGGTATTACATATACCTAGTTTAGTATATAACTTTCTCTATAAATTTCAATTACAACTAATTTAATATTTTTCATCTAAGCATCGGAAACTATTTTTTAAAGGAAAATATTTTCGAGATTATATCTAAATTTCATTGGGCAGTCTAATATTAATATTTTTTAATTTAACATTTAAAAATAATTTAAGGGGGAATCAACGACAATGGCGTTAAAAGTAGGAATTAACGGTTTCGGTCGCATTGGCCGCAATGTCTTCCGGGCGGCTATGGGTAGAACGGAAATCGAAATAGTTGCTGTAAACGACCTCACCAACGCCTGTACTCTTGCTCACCTCCTGCAATATGATTCGGTGCACGGTATCCTGAAGGCAGACATCTACGCCAACGAGGAAAGAGAATTCAAAGTCAACGGCAAGGATATCAAAGCATTTGCCATTCCTGACCCCGGAGCGGTACCCTGGGGTGAATACGGCGTGCAGATCGTCATCGAATCCAGCGGGCGCTTTACCGACCGTGACAGCGCATCAAAGCACTTAAACGGTGGCGCCGGGAAAGTGGTGATCAGCGCCCCGGCCAGGAACGAAGACATCACAATCGTAATGGGGGTCAATGAAGAAAAATATGACCCGGCAAAACACCATATAATATCTAACGCGTCCTGTACTACAAACAGTCTCGCGCCCATTGTAAAAATAATACACAGAGAATTCGGGGTTGTACACGGGCTCATGACTACCATCCACTCTTACACTAACGACCAGCAAATTTTAGACCTTCCTCATAAGGACCTGCGCCGGGCCCGTGCCGCCGCAATGTCGATTATTCCCACCACTACCGGCGCGGCTAAAGCGGTGGCGCTGGTTATTCCCGAACTAGAGGGCAAGCTCAACGGCCTCTCCATGCGGGTGCCTACACCAAATGTTTCAGTGGTGGACTTTGTGACAGCGCTGGCTAAGCCGGCAACGGTAGAGGACATTAACAACGCCCTTAAGTCCGCCGCCGCAGGCGAGCTGAAGGGAATACTGGAATATAACGATCTGCCCCTGGTTTCAAAGGATTATAACGGCAACCCGCACTCCTCCATCGTAGACGCTCTTTCCACAATGGTTGTAGAAGAAAGCTTGGTTAAAGTAGTATCCTGGTATGACAACGAATGGGGCTACTCTAACAGGGTAGTGGATCTGGTGGCCTATATCGGTAGTCGCGGGTAAGGATAAATGCCGCTTAATCTGTTTCCTGCCGGCGACACAGGCCGGAGCGCCGGACCAGCTCCGGTACGACTTCCTCCCAGGCAATGGCCATGATATGAAATCCGGATACTCCCTTTATTTTCTCTTTAATATATTTGATTTGCTCAATGCAAATATTTACGCCTTCAGCTTTCTGATCTTCGGCTTTCATTAATCGCCGGACTATCTCCTCGGGCATAATAATGCCCGAAACGTTTTGCTGCAGGTATTTTGCCGCGCGCCAGCTTTTCAGCGGCGTAACCCCGGCCAGGATGTAGACTCGCTCGTGCAGGCCGCGCTCCACACACTGCTCCATAAACCGGACAAATCGCTCCATGTCGTATATACACTGGGTTTGAATAAACTCCGCGCCGGCATTTATTTTTTTCTCCAGACGATCGACGCGGTATTCGAACGGGTCGGCAAACGGGTTGGCCACCGCCCCCACAAAAAATCTAGGCTCGTGCTCTTTGAACTCATCACCGGAAAAGAACAGCTTTTCATCGCGCATACGCCTTACAAACTGGATTAGCTGTATTGAATCAACATCGTAAACGTTTTTGGCCGTCGGGTGGTTGCCGAAAATCTGGTGATCGCCCGACAAACAAAGCAAGTTTCTCATCCCAAGGCTGTAAGCTCCCAGCAGATCGCTTTGCATGGCGATCCGGTTGCGGTCCCTACAAGTCATCTGGATGACGGGTTCCACACCACAGCCAAGAATGTGTGCGCCTGCGGCAATGCTTGACATGCGCACAACAGCAGTCTGGCAGTCGGTAATATTTGCAGCGTCTATATAGTCTTTTAGCATTTCGGCATAGTAGATGATCTTTTCCGGTGAGGAGTGCCTGGGCGGACCTATTTCAGCAGTCACTGCGAGCCGGCCGCTTTTTAGAATTTGTTTCAGCCTGCTCACCCGTTCATCACATCCTCTATGGTCATCCGGCGCGGGCCCCCGTCCCTGGATTTAGACCAATCCTTTGGCGGCATTACCTGCTTAAGTGTTTCAAGCTGCCCCAATACCCGCAGTCTATCGTAGATCAACTGCCAGGCACAATCTACATCTTTATCGATCTCGCACTTGCCTTGCTGGGAACCGCCGCAAGGCCCGTTCAAGATACTTTTGGAGCAGCGGCTGACCGGGCAGATACCGCCGGTCAGGTGCAAAACGCAATCGCCGCATAGACCGCACCGCTCCTCCCAAACGCCATGCTGTTTTGATCCGCCGGCAAAATAGGTGTTCATCGCAGGAACTATATACTTGTCCGGATACCTTTCCGCCAGGTACTGGGGTCCCACACCGCAGGCCAGGGAAACAACCGCGTCCGCATCCTTGACAAGGTCTTGCAAAGCGTCGATAAATTCAGGATCGCACTGCCGGGTAACTGTAGACGTTGCTATTTCAATTGGTTTTCCCTCCAGCTTGCGTTTGATGCGGAGCGCAGCGGCTAAAATTTCTGTTTCTTTTTCGCCGCCGGACAGGCAAACGGTTACACAGCCACCGCAACCTACCAGCAGCACTTTGTTGTAGTTTTCAATAAGAGCCGCAATTTCAACAATGGGTTTTTGCCCGGCTACAATCAAGATGCCACCTTCTTTGATTAAATATGAACCTGTAACCTGTATGATTAACCGTACTGCCCGACGGCTTCTCGCTACGTGTACCAGGCCATACGATAAACCTTATAAGCAAGAGATATATTCTACCTTTCTACTTAACGCTGCCTGAATGTCTTTAAAAAAGCGTCACAGTAAATGTCTTTGTTTAAGAGAACCCTGGCTGCCGCCGCCGCCTTTATCAGCAGGTCGTCCTCCATATCTACAATAGCCGAATCTAAACCCACAGCCATGCACATTACCATAAAGGTACGGTTTAACAAACGCCGCTCAGCACAGCGCTGGGATACGTTGGACAGCCCCAGTGTGGTTTTCGGCGCCGGGTCTGCCAGCATTTTAATCTGGCGGATAGCTTCCACAACTTCCGCCCCGTGGTCCTGGGCGACGTTGGCCGGAAGAGCCAACGGGTCGATATACAAGTCTTCCATAGGCAGCCCGTGCGCGTCAGCGTTTACAACTAGTTCCATAGCCAGAGCAACGCGGGATGACGCGTCTTTGGGCACACCTTGTTCATTCATGGCCAGGCCGATTAATTTAGCGTTGTATTTAATAGCCATGGGAAAATAAATGTCCATCTTCCGCTGGTCGGCACTAGTGGAGTTAATTATGGCTTGACCCCGGTGTACTTTCAAACCGGCTTCTATCGCGCCGAGAACGGTAGAATCCAGGCAGCACGGTAGCGGGCTGACTGATTGCGCCGTTTGGACCAGCCACTCCATCACTGCCGGCTGGTCTTCTACAGAAACGGCAGGACCGGTATTTATATCCAGCCAGTGGGCGCTTTTTTCTGTCTGGCGCCTGGCCCAGTATTCAATGGGCTTTGGATCTTTTTGCAAAATGGCTTCTCTGATATCCTTAAACATTCCATTAATGCGCTCACCAATTAGTTCCATCATTTAGCTCCTTTCGAAGGGCAGTTCTAGTAAACTTGCGGTTTCATCAAGGCGGAAATGTGTTTCTTATATTGCTTCAAAGACTCAGGATGGCGCAGGACCATGATCGCCCCCCCCGCCTGGGCAAAGACAGCAGCTGCGGCTGCTTCCCATAAAATAGCGCGGCGGTCCTGCGTGCCCCATTCTTCATTGTCTTTAGTTTTTGCTTCCTTTGTCTTCCAGGTCTCCTGACCGGCAAAGCAGATAACCGGGATGGCAAGCATCTTGTCACCGGTTAGGGCGCCCAACCGGGAGCGCTCCATAATAGAGTAAGCGTATTCGATACCATAGCCCAAGGCGCCTACCAGCGGGTCCATTGCAATCCGGTTTAGAGGCAAGTCCATTTCATTGATCAGTATGTTTAGCTGTTTAGCCAGGTTGATGTCCAGCGGAGTGGAGGCGATAATATTATGCCCGTGCTCCTTGCAGGCAGTGGTAATGATTTTATAATTGTTTGCGGTTGCGCAGCCCAGCAACACACCCTTGCCGGAAAGGGCCTCCCCTACTACCGGCAACGTTACGGCATCTTTTTCTTCAATACCGCAGCCAGTTACAATTAAGGGCACATTAACGGCTTCCGCTACAGCTTTGGCAGTTGCGGCGGCTCCTTCCGGGGTAGCGTCCTGGTTGTCCGGATGGGTACCGGCTAGTCTAAGACATACTAGATCGGCGCCCATTTCCACACATTTTCCGGCCCAGGCTACCGGATCACCCAAAACGCCGGCAAACGGCCCTGTTACCATCTCAGGCCAGTCCTCCGGTTCCACATCCCACACTTCTAAAGCTACGGCCGGCCTGTTGGGCATTTTGCCCTCATAATGCAGAAAAGGAAGTGTGCCGTCCCCCCCCACTTTTATAGCGCTTGGTCCCCGGCCAATTACCATTTCCAGGACTTTACCGGTCCATCTTTCTTTTATAATTGTACCAGCCATGCCTACATCTCCTCTCCAGCTTAACAGCAAGGATGACGAAAAATGTCTTCCCCGCCTCACTTTACCGGCATTATCTATCTGTAACGTCCATTCATACCCCATTATTTTGCGCTGGTGGCGCAGGAAGGAAACAACCCCAGGTCTGTATGGGGAACAAAGAGGGCGGAAACAAACTCTTCCATAAACGTGTTGCCTGTACTCAGCTCAATATATGTCATCTTACCGGCGATTTCACCGGCCAGATCCCTCGCCCGCCTGGACAAGAGGACCATTCCGGCGCCTTTAACCGAACTATTGCCGATATATGTGTATTTTTCTAGCGGCATATCCGGCAACATACCGATATTAATTGCATCCCTGATATTGATGTGCCTGCCAAAGCCACCGGCGACTACCACACGATCAACAGCATCAAAGGGCAAGCCCACCATCTTTAGCATGCTCCGGATCCCGGCGTAAATAGCTGCTTTTGAGCGGAGCAGATTTTTAACCTCAGCTTCGGAAATCGTTATATCGGTAAAAGACCCTGTTTCCCCGGCCCAAACCAGTACAAATTCCTTGCCTTCCGCAAAGCTGCGAATGCGGGGCGAACCGGCGTCAACGATGAAATTGCCGCCGCGGTTTATAACTCCCGCTTTATATAGCCGGGCGATACAGTCGATCAACCCGGAGCCGCAAATGCCCACAGGAGGCGCGGCGCTCACCGTGGCATATTTCACTTCCAGGCTGCCCGGCTCAATGGTTACCTGTTCTATAGCGCCTCGCATGGCCCGCATCCCGTGCCTGATCCCGCCCCCTTCAAAAGCAGGTCCGGCCGAACAAGCGCAAGATACCAGCCACTCTCTGTTACCCAGCGCCATTTCACCGTTGGTGCCGATATCGACAAACAAGACTAGCTCGTCTGATAGCGCCATACCACAAGCAAGAACACCGGCGGTGACGTCACCCCCGACGTAACTGGCAACGCCCGGCACACACCGGACCCAGGCTTGGGGGTGAATATCCAAACCGGCCTGTGACGCCCGTACCGGGGGGATAATGTTTGCCACGGGCGTATAAGGTTCCAACCGGATATTAGTTGGAGTAAGGCCGAGAAAAAGGTGAATCATGGTTGTGTTGCCCGCGCAAACAGCCGCCTTAATGTCTTCCGGTTCAATTTCCCACCCCTGCGCCAAATCCCCGATCAGCCCGTTAATAGTGCTAACAGCCGCTTCCCGAAGCTTTTCCAAGCCGTCCGGGTATTCGTCCGCATATATAATTCTGGTAATGACATCGTCACCATACATCGCCTGTTTGTTATAAGCGCCCCTGGCGTCCACAACCCGGCGTTCCCCAAGGTCGATCAGGTGGACTACCACAGTTGTAGTGCCTAGATCCAAGGCTAGTCCGTAATACTTGTTAACCATAGAGCCGGGTTCAACACCAGCTATTTCAACTGAATTATTCTCCCGGTCTTCCGCCAGGAAAACAGTCACTTCCCCCCCGGCTTGTCTTAAAGCCCGTGGCAGCGCGCGCAGCATGTCCAGGGTCGGCCGCAGGTGTTCTATACCGGTCTCGGCGCGGATTGCCCCGACCAGCCGACTCATATCGCTCTCCGTGCTGTTTGGGCCGGGCGCCGCTATCTTTAGTGATACCTCCCTGTATACGGAAGTATCTTCATTACCAAATCCATTCCCGTCAAGATGCAAACCCCCGTCCAGAGCTACCTGGTGCTCAGTCAGTCTTGATTCCTCCGGTATTTCCACGATCAGGTCGCTTTCCGGGTAACACCGGCAAGCAAGTAAATATCCCTTTTCCTGCTCACTACCGGCCGGTGATTTAACCTTGCCCTTTTTAACAAGGACTTTACAACGTTTGCATGTCCCCTTTCCACCGCAGGAAGCATTAAGGGGGATATTGGCTTTAGTTATAGCCCGCAAGATGCTATCTTCGCCGGTTACCGTTAACTCAATGTTGTCAGGTAAAAACTGTACAGTGTATTTTGGCATCTGCCCGGGATATCCTTTCATTAACGAGTTCAAGGGCTTTCGGCGCCATTTAAGAGCCCCAATGCTTTTTGATAAATGCCGGTATTCCTGAGGACTCGTACGGTCCCACCAGCACTTCCCAACCGGAAACTTCCTGTAGCCTGCCGCCTAAAACTGCCACGCCGCCGGGGATGATAACTTTGCGGTGTGACACCATATCGGCTATGCCGCTGTTGTTGAGCATATCCGCAATCTTTTCAGGCGTGAATTTGTCGGCAGCCCAGCCGGTGAGTACGGATACCCCGTCAGTGTCAACCGGCAGGATATAGGCGGGTGTCTTTGACGCTTCTACATCGCCGGCAACGCAGAAATAAGTAAGCGAGAAGTTAGTGGTAATAAACACCGGGGAATCCGGCCCCGGGGTAAGCACCTCGTAGACTTTTGATTCCACCGCAATCGGCCTTTGGGGATCGGTATAGATATTTAGGCGTAACGTGATCAATGGAAGCATGTCGGCTGGGTCAACGCTGTTAATGACGACTATGCCGGCATATTTAGAAATGTACACAGCTGCCTCTAAAACAGCCTGTACGGGATCATCAATAGTGACGTCAACAATAGTCGGGTAACCGAAAGAGCGGCGCTTTTTCAAAGCCAACCGCCGGATTTGTGTTTGGTCAGCCAGGACTTGACTTATTTCCCTAGCGCCGGAATCAATAAGCAGCTGTTTATATCCTTTAGCTGTGACTTTTTCTACCGTAGCAGCCAGTTCGTCAAGACCTGTCCCCTGAACCACCAGAGGCGTTTCAAACTTTTGGGCTAGTCCGGCCATGGCCTCATAATTTGAAGCGTTGGCGCCCCATAGCAAGGGCTTATTTGCAGCCACCACCGCCAGCGCCTTTTCTAGCGGCAGCGGATCTTCACTCTTTAAAATCAAGGGGTATTCCGTATTACCTGCAACGATCTTTGCCGCCTCGGCAAATCGTTCGGGGCTGCCGGAGCAAAAGTCCACCAGGACCATGTTTACGCTATGGGTCTGACCAACACGGTCGAATACAAGCCTATTTATAGCACCTACCCTGTCTTTGATTTCATCAGCGGACAAAGCGTCGCTGACTGGAACAGCAATAGCGCACGCATTTTCAAAACGTTTGTCGTGGCGGAAAAGGACAGTTTCATTACCGAGGACAACCTGTTTTTCGCCTGCTCCAATCTTAACTAGGGCAATGGGCGGGGCCGAAGCGGAATCTAGGACATCCCTTGCAGTATCGCTGATATGCGGACACAGGTCAAGGCCGACTTTACCCGTCGCCAGGGCCATCGCAAAAGCCAAGCAGGTGGGATAGCCGCAGTCCTTGCAGTTAGTTCTCGGCAGTTGTTTGAATATCTCTAATCCAGTCAGTGCCATATATTTTTCTCCTTTCCCCAGTCTTGTGTTAGCGTCAATAGACGGTCTGAACGATTTTATCACAATCTGGCCCGGAAATAAACCAGTTCTCAAACGTGGGAGCAAGGGGACGTTCTTTTGTATCCAATAAGTTTTAAGATACAAGAAAATTTCTACAAGTTCTTGCGTTTTCCTGCAATATTTTGATTATTGTAAGTACTTATAAACACTAGATAGTTTTTTTTAAATTCATAAATTAATGGGCATAATTATTACCAGGTGGAGCATACTATAAGTACTCCGCTTTGGTGAGTTCTATCTCTCCCCGTCCAGCGTCAAGCTGGACATTTTTTTATCTAAGTAATCCGAATGTAGAGCTTGACGCGCAATCCCGTTTTGGGTATAATTTAGCTTGCACTAGATTTAACGGGATGTAGCGCAGTTTGGCTAGCGCGCTTGCCTTGGGAGCAAGAGGCCGGGGGTTCGAGTCCCTCCATCCCGACCAGGCCCCATGGTCAAGTGGTCTAAGACACCGCCCTTTCACGGCGGTAACCCGGGTTCGAATCCCGGTGGGGTCACCAGAATGAACAAGGGCCATTAGCTCAATTGGTAGAGCAGGCGACTCTTAATCGTCAGGTTTGGGGTTCGAGACCCTAATGGCCCACCAGAAAAATCTATCTCTCCACCGGCAAATAGGCGCCGGTAAAAGCCGGAATGCTTTTAAGCGGGAGGGAGAATTATTATGACGGGTAATATAGAATTAGTAAATATGATCCGGGCCGCCATCCAGGAGGAAATACTGTCCGTCAGGCAGGAAGTCCGAACCATTGTTCAGGAAGAATTGAAGCCGGTTAATGAGAGACTTGCCGCATTGGAAGCGGGCCAGCAAGAAACCAATAAACGCCTTACCGCCATTGAAGCCACTGTCAACGATATAAGGGTCACCAACCGCAAAACACATAAAAATATATTTACCCATCTCAATACTATTTGGGGTGATATCAAACTCCTTTCTTCTAAAGAGGAAAAAGCTATCCGATAAGTACCCGGCTAAAGCGCCGGGATTTTGCTTTTTTTTGAAGCAAAAACAACACAGATTTATTTTATTGCAGCTAGATGGGTTTAAAGGTATAACACTAACTTCTGTAGAAATAGTATAGTATTAAACAAGGGAGGGGGTAAAACCGTGGATATTAGTTATTTTTTAAATAATACAAGCCAGGGAGCAATTTATCTAGGCAAAGCAGTAGAAGAATTAGAAATCAACGTCACTGAAGAAACAACTGTTCCGGAGCTGTTTGGAATTTTTAACGGGATGTTTGCCAGGGCGCTGGATATGTTGATTGAAGACTTAAAGAAAGGTGAAGAATTAGACGTCACCTTAGCCAAACAATAAACTACGTTTTCGGCGCCATAATTAATTCTTTGACGAATAAAGATACGGTTTTACTGCTCCCGTTTTAGGATCAGGGCAGATGAAGGGGCGAAAAACCATCTCAATAAACATTGAGATGATTCCGCCCCCTTAGTTTAAATATGCCAAATCTATATCAGATAAAGCAATAAGTCCGGGATCCTACCTTGCCTTACTGTTTATTTAATTCAACTGGTGTTTAATGTCTTCGAGCATTTTCCCTTGCTTCTCAACTTCCTTTCCCAATATTTCAATAAGAGAACAGGAATTGATATAGTCCATTACCCCCACAACCGCCCCGCACAAAGCGCATTGAACAAACATTACTTTAAATGCTCAATTGTTTGGTGTAGCTTCAACCATTTCAAAGTTGCTTTTATGACAACTCGGACATTTTGACCAGGCCAGATTTATACTCTCCCTTTTTTTTACTCCCTCTAATATTCGTCATAAAAGCGGTATATTCCTGTTGTTTTTTAAGTACCGGGCCTGTTCAAACCTGTTAACTTTTTTCTTTTTTTAAGAATGGAAGCTTTACCTGTATTCCATAAATCACGATAGCCCGTATTCAGGTTCTTGTGGGCAGTACGCTCGTGGGGGTTCAAGTCCCTTCTGCCGCACCAATAAATACAAGGCTTCCAGGGGTTTGGAAGCCTTTTTGTTTTGCTGAAATATTCGCTTTTGGTGCTAAAACGACGCCAAAATGGCACCATACATATATTTCCAGCTATTTGTTAAACAAGCTACTTTCCAGTTTGTCCGCCACCTCCCGCTGCATTGCCGGCGCTGCGTGGCTATACAGATCCATAGTCATGCCAGTATTAACATGCCCCAGGCGGTCTTGTGCAGATCATATTTCAAGATTTGTCCTGATGATGCTTCTCCCTGAACCGATCGAAGAGCCAGTCAAGGAAGTACTGGGCGAATTGGCGGTCGTCGGTAACCCGCTTGTAGAACTTAAAGTTGGTCTCGACCATGTCCTGGAGCCGGTCGCTGACCACGTGATCGAAAGTCAGCCTGGCGCTTTCCGGCGGGTTGACGCGAACGCTGGCTACCAGGGCCGGATCTTCCGCCAGGCGATCTTCCAGCTGGCGGATAAAGACTTTGTCTTCTTCGGTAAAATCGGTGCCGAAACGTTCGTTCAGCACTTGAATGATCCGGGAGAGGATTTCCAGTTCATCGACAGGCTGCTTGTAATCCTTTGAGCTCTGGGGATCCAACCGGCCATTGCCCCGTGCCAGGGTAATCTCGCCGTTATGCTGTTGGCGGATCCGGTAGGATTCCATGTCGATGTTCTGCTGGATCTCCCGTGGCAGATCTTCCCGGCGGTAGGGCAGGTAGCGGGACAAAAAGCGGGTATAAAGGTAAAGCTTCTCCAAGTCGGGGTCGGTAAAGGGAATCACCTGGGAGAGAAAAGCGTAAAGGCGCACGTAGTCGTTGAGCAAGCCCCGAAACTCGGCCTGTTCCTCTATTGCCAGAGCTTTAAAACGTTCCACGCCGGGCCGTAAAGTTGCATAAAGACGGTCCTGAGTGCCCTTTCGCAAGAAGTAGACTTTGATGAAGGATTCCACCTCATCCCCGGTGTAAATATCAAAATCCTCTAAACGGTTCTCCAGGTCGTAAAGCAGGTTGGGGTCGGTACCCTCGGAGAGGATAGTCTTCTCGTAATAAGGTTGGAAGGCTTTTTGAATATCTGCGGCTTCGTTGGCAAAGTCAAGAACCATAGTATCGCTCTTTTGGGGGGGATGAATGCGGTTAAGGCGGGAGAGGGTCTGCACTGCGTGCACGCCGCCCAGCTTTTTATCTACGTACATGGTGTGGAGCAGGGGCTGGTCAAACCCGGTCTGGAACTTGTTGGCCACCACCAGGAAACGGTACTCCGGCTTTTCCAAGGCTTTTGCCGTCTGCGCCTCGGGGAAACCGTTCATATTGCCCTCAGTGTAGTCTTTACCCCCGTCTTTCACCGTCCCTGAAAAGGCAACCAGGGACTTGTAAGGGTAGCCTTTCTCTTTTAAATAAGCCTTGAGGATGAGATGGTAGCGCACAGCATGCAGCCGCGAGCGGGTTATGATCATCGCTTTGGACTGGCCGTCAATCCGCCCGGCCACCTGCTCATGAAAATGATCCGCTATAATTTCCACCTTTTTGCGAATGGCATGCTCGTGCAGGTCCACGAAAGAGCATAACAGGTAGGTGGCCTTGCCCTTCTCGTAATGCGGGTCTTCTTCAATGGTCTTAAGCAGGCGCCAGTAAGTTTTGTAGGTGGTGTAGTTTTCCAGGACATCCAGGATGAAACCTTCCTCGATAGCCTGGCGCATACTGTAGAGGCTGGAAGGTTCATACTCGCCGTCCCCGCGCCGGCAGCCGAACAGCTCCAGGGTCCTGCGCTTGGGGGTGGCGGTAAAAGCGAAGGTGCTCACATTGGGCAGTCGCCCCCGCTTCGTCATCTCGGCAATAAGTCGATCTTCCAGATCCTCTTCTTGATCCAGGTCTTCGGCTTCAGCGGCGAACAGGTCGTCCACCGAGAACACCGCTTTCATCTTGCTCACGCTCTCCCCCGTCTGGGAGGAGTGGGCCTCATCAACGATCACGGCAAAGCGCCGGCCGGGCAGCTCGCCGACCTGCTCGACGATTACCGGGAATTTTTGCAGCGTGGTGACGATGATCGTCTTCCCCGACTCCAGAGCCTCTTGAAGCTGCCGGCTGGTGGTGTCGATATTCTCCACCACCCCCCTGGTCTGCTCGAACTGGCGCACGGTACGCTGCAGCTGCCGGTCGAGGACGCGCCGATCGGTGATCACGATGATGGAATCGAAAATCCGCCGGTCGGAGGCGTCATGAAGGATTGATAGCTGGTGGGCCAGCCAGGCGATGGAGTTGGATTTGCCGCTGCCTGCGGAGTGCTGAATCAGGTAGTTTTGTCCCGGGCCATGTTCCCTGGCGTGGGCCACCAGACGGCGCACCGCGTCAAGCTGGTGGTAGCGGGGGAAAATAAGCCGGCGCCGGCCGGTCTTGCGGCCCTGCTCGTCTTCCTCCTCCACTTCATGGATAAAATGCTGTACAAGGTTGAGTACGCTGTCCCTGGCCCAAACTTCCTGCCAGAGATAGTCGCTGGGGTAACCAGCCTCGGTGGGACTCTTGGGCGGGTTCCCGGCCCCGCCGAACTTGCCCCGGTTAAAGGGCAGAAAGCGCGTTTTGTCGCCCTGCAGCTGCGTGGTGACGAAAACCAGGTCGGGGTCTACGGCGAAATGGGCCAGGCAGCGCCCGAAGGCAAAGAGGGGCTCCCGGTGATCGCGGTCGAACCGGTACTGCCTGATGGCATCCTGGACATCCTGCCCCGTGAGAGGGTTCTTCAGTTCGGCGGTGAAAAGCGGCAGCCCGTTTAAGAAAATGACCAGGTCGAGGCTGTTCTCGTTTTTCTCGCTGTAGCGGAGCTGGCGCACCACGGAGCTGGCCGGCATGAAATAGGCCAGGCGGAACTTGCAGCCCCAGTCCTTGATCCCCCGCCGCAGTACCTCCAGGGTACCCCGCCTTTCCACCTCCCGGGAGAGACGGGCCAGAAAACGCTCCTTGACCTGGGCGCCGTGGTGCTGCTTCAGCTTCTCCCATTCCCGGGGCTGAGTGGCGGTGATAAAGTCAATCACATCCCGGGGGATCAGGCAACGCCCCCGGTCGTATTCCTCGGGCCGGCGCCTGTAGTAGCCACCGGGCAAATAGGCAACAGAAGCGACCTGCGCCTCCCGGGCTGTTTCACCACGGGCGGCGAGCGTATTTACAATAATCTCCTCGAAAGCCTTTTCACGATAGTCTACAGGCATGCTAATGACACCTCCCCACGCACGTCGATCTTACCGGTCACCGCCGCTGAGATGAGGGCGGCGCGGTATTCGTTTAGTAATTCAATACTTTTATTTGCTTTGCTTGTTAAGTGATCTATTCTTCCAACTTCACGATCTAGAAACAAAATTATTTCTTTTTGCTCTGTTGATGGTGGGAACCAAATGGGTAGTGTACCTAAAACATATGGGGTTATCGCGGGATAACTAACTCCCTCGGAATGTGATACTACCTTTACCACAAAAATAGATGATTGTACTAAACGCCATAAAAACTCATTTTCCATTTCACCTTTATTTCTTAGAACAGCAAACCCGGTGGAAACAATTAATTCCGGTATTGCTTTTTTGATTAATGCTATTGCTTTAAGATAAGTTCGAACAGTAGATATTATTGTATCACCTTGAACAACCTTCCTTCTAGCTCTAGAAGGTGCCTTGTTAAATTGCATAAATTCTTTTCTGACAATTGTCCCGTTGGAGTTAACACCATTTATTTCGATATAATTAAATTCATAATCTGGATCAGTATCTTCAGTTAGTGTTTCTGGATTTATTAATGCAATTCTTTTAAGAGGTTTTACCTCCCAATGCGTCGGCACCTCCCCCAGCCACTCCACGCCGGAGTCTTTCATGGGGACGTCAGGGTCAAGCCCCTTGGTAACGGCTTGGGTAATCAGGGCGGCGCGTTTCTCCTGGAGCAGTTCGATGAGCCGCTCTTGTTTAGCGATGAGGGCATCGATTTTGGCGGTTCTTTGGTTGAGAAAATCAGTAATGGCGCATTGCTCATTAATATTGGGTAATGGTATTGCTGTGCTCCCTAAATGGATAGGGTTTACTCGAGGCATCTTAGTCCCATAGGTCAGTGAATTCATCCACTGAATAAACATTGTACTTAAAAAACAATAGAACAAGTAACCTTGCCTGCTATATTCTGTTGGCTTCATCACAACAATTTCACTGGTACATACCCCATTAAAACAAGGGCGTACCACTTTCGCCAAATAAGGGCGTAACTTCCCAAAGAGTACATCGCCAGCTGAAAAAGAACTAACCATGCTTTCAACTGTTTCAGGTTGGGCATCCAGTATTATTCGTCCGCTCCAAGATTCGATATGTTCTAGACCCACATAAGGTTCATTTCCTACTCTCTCAACTAAATCCCTGCAAATTATTGCCGCATACTTCAACGGCTTTATATCCCACCCCTCCGGCACCCTCCCCAGCCACTCCACCCCCGAATCCTTGTAGGCGGGATAGGGCTTGTACTTGCGTAGGCCCGTGAGAGCCTTTTCTTTT
>JALHFC010000132.1:617-3977 GCA_022839445.1 Pelotomaculum sp. | reverse complement strand
AATTAAAGGAAAGGCGTGGATGCTATGGTCAGGTTTACCAACGATGATGTCCGTAAAATGGCCAAGGAATTTGGCGTGAAGTTCGTCCGGCTGCAGTTTACCGATATTTTCGGGATCTTAAAAAATGTCGCTATCACAGTTGAACAGTTGGATAAGGCGCTGGAAGGGGAGTTGATGTTTGACGGTTCTTCCATTGAAGGATTTGTGCGCATTGAAGAGTCGGATATGTACCTGCGGCCGGATCCGTCCACATTTGCCGTTTTTCCCTGGAGGCCAAAAGACGGTGCGGTAGCCAGGCTAATTTGTGATGTTTACAACGCGGACGGCACACCCTTTTCGGGAGATCCCCGCAACGTGCTGCGCCGGGCCGTATCTGAGGCGCAAGAGATGGGTTACACTATGAATGTGGGACCGGAGTTGGAATTTTTCCTTTTCCACGTCGATGACGACGGCAGGCCCACAACCGTCACCCATGACCGGGCCGGTTATTTTGATCTGGCCCCGATGGACCTGGGTGAAAACGCCAGGCGGGAAATGGTGTTGATGCTGGAGCAAATGGGCTTTGAAATAGAAGCTTCGCACCATGAGGTGGCGCCGGGCCAGCACGAAATTGATTTTAAATACTCGGACGCTTTGGATATCGCGGACAAGATCGTCACCTTCAAGTTTGTGGTGCGGACAACCGCCCAGCGACACGGCTTGCACGCCAGTTTTATGCCCAAACCAATTTTCGGCATCGCCGGTTCAGGCATGCACTTAAACCAGTCGCTGATGAAAGGCGATAAAAATGCGTTTCACGATCCAGGTTCGCCCGACGGCCTTAGCCAGGATTGCCTTTATTATACAGGCGGCTTGATCAGCCACATTAAAGCCATCACCGCTATAGTTAACCAGACGGTTAACTCTTACAAGCGGCTGGTTTCCGGCTTTGAAGCGCCGGTTTACGTGGCCTGGTCCGGGCGGAACAGGAGCCCGCTGATCCGGATACCGGCCAAAAGGGGGCTATCCACAAGGATTGAGTTGCGCAGTCCGGACCCGTCCTGCAACCCTTACCTAGCCCTGGCGGTATGCCTAAAAGCCGGCATGCGCGGGATTAAAAATAAAATTGAGCCGCCGGCGCCGTGCAACCGCAACATATATGAGATGACCGTGGCCGAAAGGAAACAACTGGGTATCGGCAGCCTGCCTGAAAGCCTGGAGGACGCCGTCCGGGAACTGGAAAAGGACCGGGTTATTCAGGAAGCCCTGGGCGAGCATGTCCTGCACAGGTTTTTTGAGGCCAAAAAGATCGAATGGGATCGCTACCGCGTCCAGGTGCATCCTTGGGAGATCGATGAGTACCTCTCCAAGTTTTAACTTGCAGCCAAAGCGATATTTTTCTCCATTTTTATGGAAATAACGCTATTGACATTAGTAAAACTGTGATACAATAAAAAAAATATTGCGATCAATGCGTTTAACAGGGGGGGGGCCGTCTTGAAGAATACGCTGGCAGTCCTTGTTGTCAACAAGCCGGGTGTCCTGGCGCGTATATCCGGGCTTTTGAGCCGGAGGGTTGTCAACATCGAGAGTATTGCGGCAGGATATACCGAGGAACCGGATGTCACTCGTATTACCTTGGACGTGAAGGGTGACGCCCAGGCTTTGGAACAGGTGATGAAGCAGCTTTCCAAGTTGGTCGACGTGATCAAGATCGTCGAATTAAAATCGGAAGAATCTGTCGCCCGCGAGCTGGCCCTGATCAAGGTCAAGGCCGAGACAGCCCGCAGGTCGGATATAGTCAACCTTGTTTCGGTATTCAGGGCAAACATCATTGATGTCAATAAACAAACTATGATTATAGAGATACTTGGCGACGAGAAAAAAATCAACGCGTTTTGCGCAGTGCTGGAGGACTACGGTATCGTTGAGCTGGTCAGGACCGGAAAGGTGGCCCTGTCCAGGGGTCCCGGGGCCGTAAAGAATTGACATTTGCAAATAGCGACCGTTGCCAAAATAACTTGACGGTAGCGTTTAAATCACAAAGCATTTTATTGACATAATAATTAATATAATAATAGTGATAAAATATATGATAAGGTATAGTCCGCTGCTGATTTGTAGAGGAGGCCGTTTTGTGTCTCAGGTAAAAAGGATAATGATCAGTGTGCCCGATACGCTTCTGGCCGAGGTCGACGGGATAGCCGCCGCCGACCGGCTTAACCGGAGTGAGTTTATCCGGGAGGCAATGAAACTCTACATCGCCGAGCGCAAGAGGCGGCTTTTAAGGGAGCAGATGAAAAAAGGCTACATGGAAATGGCTAAAATTAACCTATCCCTTGCTCTGGAGCACCAGCGCCTGGAGTCGGAGGTAGCGCGGATATATGAGCTGCCTGTGACGGAGGTAAAATAAGCGATGCTGATCCGACGGGGAGATATTTTTTATGCCGATCTGAGTCCGGTTGTAGGTTCCGAGCAGGGAGGGACCCGGCCGGTCTTAATTATACAGAATGATATTGGAAACCAGTACAGCCCTACTACAATTGTCGCGGCTATCACCTCCCAGATTGAGAAGCCGAAACTACCGACGCACATCGGCATGCCGGTGAGCCCGGGCGGCCTTGAAAAATACTCTGTCATTCTACTAGAACAAATCAGGACTATTGATAAAAGCCGGCTGATGGAGAAAGTAACGTCGCTAAATGGCGAGGTGATGGCCAAGGTAAATCAAGCCGTGGAAATCAGCCTGGGTTTGGTAGATTTGTAAGGTCGACAGGGGGACGGGGTTTTTGTCAACTTGCGGAGGTTTTTAATGAGACCTTTAATTGGTATTACCTGTAGCGTAGAAGCGGACGGGCGCAGGTTTTTTATAAATAAGCAGTATGCCGCGGCAGTGGCGGAGGCCGGTGGGGCGCCGTTACTCCTTCCCGCGCTTGCCGGCATGGAAGCGGTTTACATTAAGGTTTTGGACGGGGTTTTGCTTTCCGGCGGCGGAGATGTTGACCCTGTCTTTTTTGGTGAGGCGCCGCACCCGTCCACAGGGAACATCAATCCCCTAAGAGATGCGTTTGAGATAGAACTGACAAGGCAGGCGCTGGCGGCGGGGCTACCCCTTTTGGGCATCTGCCGGGGCATCCAGGTGATGAACATTGCTGCCGGGGGCACTATATTTCAAGACATTTCGCTCATTCCCGGATCTTCGCCGGGGCACCTGCAGCAGGCGCCGCGCCGGAAACCCACCCACGATCTGGATATATCGCCCGACAGCCTGCTTTCCTACTTGCTGGGCGGGGTTTCGGTACGGGTGAACAGCATCCACCATCAAGCTGTTGACCGGGTAGCCGGGCGCTTTATTGTCACCGCCCGTTCACCCGACGGGGT
>JALHFC010000132.1:0-601 GCA_022839445.1 Pelotomaculum sp. | reverse complement strand
GTTTATGCTGGCTATTACCGGCGGGAAGATTTTTACAATGGCGGGGCCTGTCATAGAAATAGGAACAGTGCTGGTTGAGGGGGCCAAAATAGCCGGTGTAAAAAAAGGCATATTTGTTCCCCCCGGCGCCAGGCCGGTCGATGTAGCCGGGCAAATAGTGATGCCCGGCATGATTGACGCCCATTGCCATATTGGGATAGCGGAGGAAATTTACCGTGAAGAAGGAGACGACAGCAACGAGGTTACCGACCCGGTTACCCCACACTTGCGCGCCATTGACGCCGTCAACCCGATGGACGCCGGCTTTCGCGACGCGCTCTCTGGCGGTGTAACTACCGTGGTAACGGGCCCGGGCAGCGCCAATATTATCGGTGGTGAGATGGTGGCCTTAAAGACCTGCGGTTCGGTTGTGGATGAGATGATCGTCCGTTTCCCGGCAGGGCTAAAAGCCGCCCTCGGTGAAAACCCCAAGCGCAGCTACGGGCGGGATAAAAAAACGCCAGCTACCCGCATGGCGTCTGCGGCTATTTTAAGGGAAGCCCTGGCCAAGGCGCAGGATTACCTAAAAAAGCCGTCTTTGGAACGCGATTTAAAGATGGAA
>JALHFC010000131.1:466-4142 GCA_022839445.1 Pelotomaculum sp. | reverse complement strand
AGATTCCCCCTGGGGTGAGTCCCAAGCCGGCAACTGGGTGTGCGATGTGGTGAAAGAGCTGGTCAACGCAGATTTTGCTTTTACCAATAATGGCGCGCTTCGCGTCGACATTCCCAAGGGCGATATCACCATGGGGGCCCTGCACACCTTTCTGCCCTTTGAAAGCACTGTTATGACTGCCGAAATGACCGGCGCCCAAATAAAGACTTTGCTGGAACAAGCCGTGTGCGACGGCGGTAAGGGCATTCAGGTAGCCGGGCTAATGTTTACCTATGACCCCGGCGCGCCAAGCGGCAACAGGGTCATGAGTATAAAACATACAAGGTTGCCACCAACGACTTTTTGGCCGGCGGCGGTGACGGCTTTGCCGTTTTCAAAACTGCAAAGTTCATTAACACACATATTATGTGCCGGGAGGTCTTAGCCGAAAATATCCGGCAGGCTAGTCCCGTTAGCGCCCGCATGCAGGGAAGAATCAAAAGTGTGCAAAACGCCGACGCCGCCGGGCCCGTCACCCGTGCTGAGTTTGCCGGTCTGCTGGTACGTGCCGTGGGTTATATTGAGGATGAGTACGCAGCTAGTTTTACCGATGTCCTTCCCGGGCAGTTGTATGCGGGAGTAGTTGGGGCGGCTTTTAAAGCCGGCTTGATAAACGGTTATGAAGACGGTACTTTTCGCCCCGGTGATCCGGTCACTCGTGAGGAAATGGTTGTGATGGCGGCCAGGGCCGTAAAGGCGTTAGGGTTTACAGCGGAGGTTTCCGACGTGGACGCTGCGCTTGCCAAGTTTAGTGACCGGAGTCTAATTTCCGAGTGGGCCAAAGAAGCCGTTGCTGCGGCTACGGAAGCTGGTTTGATCAACGGCAGGGAATCAGGCGATTTTGCCCCGTTTGGCCACGCGACCCGGGCCGAGGCTACATTGATGGTGACCCGTACTTTAAACTATATGCGATTTTAATTGGCGGGGATAGCGATATAATTGCTTGCATAGCTGGCGGAATTACCCAGGCTTATTAACCCAAGCTTCAAATTACCTAAAAAATATGATCTTCGTGAGATAGATAAATTAACCGGCATAAAAAACCAGGGGAGTACAAATGCTTGTTGGGCTTTTGCAACTACATCAGCTCTGGAGTCTGTATTAGGAAATAAAAAACTAGTGTTGGACCCATTCCATCTTTATTATAATACGGGATATGATAAAATAGATGACATAGGTCAATACCTTACAGCCATTCCTTATTACGCAGCATGGAAAGGGCCTGTTTTAGAGAGCTCAGCTAATCAAATAAGAGATATCAGCCCTTTAAGGAATTTGGTAAACTTAAAACATTTAATAATAGGATTTAACCCTATAGAAGACTATTCTCCTGTAGAATCATATTATCATAATTTAGTTAATAAGGATTTTGAATTGCATTAAATGGACGGTTAAGGATGGTCAGGTACAAATAATAACGTATGGGAGCGTTGATGTTTAGTGATTATAACGGATTATTCCAACCAGCTTCACCAACTGCTTGTATCGGTGTCCAGACATCTTTATATAACCAAAGACGGTTTTATCAAGTATCAGGAAAAACCTGCCGCAGCTGTTAGTGTAAAAGACTACCGCAAAGCTGGTCGGGAACGTCTGGTATATTATGTGTTGAGGGATCACTTCAGCGGCAGTTTTGTTTTTCAGGTTGCCTCCACTAAGTCCCTGATACCTTTGGCGGAATTCTTGTTTTATGTTTGGCGGGAGGATGCAGGGGAGGAAAAATTTTTGTGGGGTATGCCTGAATCTTTATCAATACCGAAAAATATCTCTTCCCCCGGATTGTATAGTGGTGTGGAAAAGCTGGGAATAAGGTCACTAAATCCGCCAAGCGGCTTTGATTCCGGAATTAGGGTGTTGAGGGATATTGAAGGAAATCTTTGCTTTTTGATGCACAGGACTGTCGATCATACCGTTGCGGGGTTAAATGGACTGAGGCAGAAGGTTTACCGGTACTTAATAAACTCGTCGTACAGGGATAATAAGTTCGAACGGTGGAAGGAATGCTTGCCCGCCGGACACCCCAGGAATGCGCCTGACAAAGAAATATTCATGCGATATTTTACAGCGGGCGCCGGTGACGATGGCGGATTGCCTTTAACCGGCCTTCCTGATAATCAAAAAATGAAACAAAAGATAAATAAGAACAGTTTGAGCGGCGTTGATGCAAACTCCCCTCTTTTGCAGGAAAAGCTCTCCCAAGCTCAGGATTTAATCTACGATGCTTGGGAGTTGGGACGCAGGGACATGCGTCTGGATCTCGCCCGCAAAGCGCTGTCCATCTCTCCTTACTGCGCGGACGCTTATGTTCTTTTGGCCCGGGAAAGCGACTACCCACAAGAGGCGCTGGAGTTGTATAAAAAGGGTGTGCAGGCGGGACGGCTTGCCCTTGGCGAAAAAAAGTTCGAAGAATATGCCGGCCATTTCTGGGGCTTTATTGAAACCAGGCCGTATATGCGTGCCTTGTACGGCATGGCGGAAGGCCTTTGGAAACTAGGAGAGCGGGCGGAGGCGCTGGAGCATTTCAGGCAAATGTTGCGTTTGAATCCAAATGACAACCAGGGCGTGCGCTACACGCTACTATACTGTTTGTTGGCGGAGGGGCTAGACGAAGAGGCCGGACAACTGCTAGCAGAAAACGCATCAGAGGAAACCTGCTTTATGGCTTACAGCAGGGCACTGTGGTATTTCCGGAAACAGGGGGGCGGCAGGGAATCAAACAATTATCTGAAAATAGCTCTCGATTCAAACTCTCATGTACCGGAATACCTGCTAAAAAAACGCTCCCTGCCTTTTAAGCAACCCCCGTCTTACGCCCTGGGGAGTCCCGACGAAGCAATTATTTATGTATCTGAGGCCAAAGAGGCGTGGGAGAAAACACCGGGGGCGTTGGAATGGCTAGCCGGAGCGGATTTACCGCTACTGCATTGAGGGACTGACCCCTTATGGGGGTTTCTGGAAGGGCGCTGTGCTTAGCCCTTCCAGAAACCCCCCGGGCATGGGGATTAAACCCTTCTTTTCTTTTCGCGAGGCAACAAAAATATGTTACAAGCTGATGGCGGGCAATCACCGTCTTACAACAAACTAAAAACCGCGGGATTCTGGCTGCTTATAAGCGCGGTTTTATATATCACTGCAAGATATCATTACCTTTTATTTCATTCCGTGACTGAAGGTTTTTCCATTATCGTCGCGGCGCTGATTTATGTCCTGGCCACCAGGACGTACAGGTATTCCGGCAGCAATTTCCTGCTGTTCCTGGGAAACGCCTATTTTTTCATTGCTATTTTAGACTTTTTTCATACTATTACCTACAAGGGTATTGGCATCTTCCAGAGTTTCGATGCAAATGCGCCAACTCAGCTTTGGATTGCGGGGCGCTACGTTGAAGCGATCTCGTTGCTTCTGGCGCCCTATTTTATACAGCGCCGGTTTTCCCGCACAGCGGGGTTTGCGAGCTACGCACTGGTAACGGGTCTTTTAATTGCGTCCATTATGTGGGCGCGTGTGTTTCCAGTATGTTTTGTAGAAGGTGCGGGCCTGACCGGGTTTAAAATCGCCAGCGAATATATTATTTGCTTAATCCTGCTACTGGCTATCAGGCATCTTTACTTGCGGAAAGACCAAATAAACTGGCACC
>JALHFC010000131.1:0-393 GCA_022839445.1 Pelotomaculum sp. | reverse complement strand
GCCGGGCACATCTGTAAAATATTGTCCAGCTACCTGATTTACCGGGGCATAGTTTTGCGCGGCCTTAATATGCCTTACGATACCATCTTTAAAGAATTGAATGAAAGCAAAGAAAAATACCGCAATGAACACCAACAGCTTTTTGACATAATTGACTTTCTCCCGGATGCCACTTTCGTCATTGGCCGGGATAAAAAGGTAATTGCCTGGAACAGGGCTATTGAGGAAATGACAGGGGTTAAAAAGGAGGATATGGTCGGCAAGGGCGACTACGCGTACTCAGTACCGCTTTATGGGGAGAAGAGACCGGTTTTAATTGATTATGTTTTTCCGAATGATAAAAACATGGAAATGAACTATGAAAACATCACAAAAAGGGGAAACACAATTTAC
>JALHFC010000130.1 GCA_022839445.1 Pelotomaculum sp. | reverse complement strand
TTATGAAAAGTGCGGGCGCTGTAGCGATATCTATCATAGGCAAGCTGTAAAAGCCTATTTCCGGCCTCATCTAATTGGCAAAAATTTTTAACCAGCGCTTCGGTCATTTGCGCATTGCAATTCACGGCAGGAATATCAGCAAAACGGTTTTGCTGAATTTTCCTGGCGAATTGCACTTTTTCCCGTAATTCAGCTGAGCTTTTCCCCTTGGACTGGGGAACCAGTTTTAGGTAATTAACTGGCGGTACATACTTTTGTAAGTCTATGCGGTCTAAAATTGGGCCCGATATCTTTTGCCGGTATTTCAACACTTCATAATCGCTACACTTGCACCGGTCCTGTCCGTAGTAACCACACGGGCAAGGATTCATGGCTGCAACCAACATAAAATTGCAATGAAAAGTCACGATACTTTTAACCCTTGATATGGTCACTATTTTATCTTCCATTGGCTGTCTTAAAGCATTTAGCGATTTCTTGTTAAATTCCGCAATTTCATCTAAAAACAGTACCCCGTTATGGGCAAGAGAAATTTCCCCCGGTACGGCCGGGTTGCCTCCTCCTACCAGGGAGTTCATGGATGCATTATGGTGCGGGGCACGAAAAGGTCGCTGTGTAATAAGCTGATCGCGGTATCTCAACAAGCCGGCCACACTAAATATTTTAGTTACCTCCAGCGCCTCTTCCTCGGTCATATCAGGCAGGATGGTATCCATCCTTTTAGCGATCATGGATTTGCCACAGCCAGGGGACCCGCTCATTAGAATATTGTGCCCACCGGCTGCCGCAACAACTATATGTTGGATTAGCGCATCCTGACCTTGTACGTCCAAAAAATCTAATGCCTTATTCCATCCAATACTTGGTGACCCCGTTTCAACAGCAGGCGCAACGTAATTTTCTTTTCCCTCTAAATAATTGGCTATCGATTTCAAGTCGTTAAATCCAAACACTTCGATGCCCTGCACCAAGGATGCTTCTTTAATATTATCTGCAGGGATGATTAATTTTTTTATGCCCGCCTCCCTGGCAGCGATAACCATAGACAGCACACCGCCGCAAGGTCGCAATAAGGCATTAAACGATAATTCACCAATAAAACCGTAACTAGCTAGCGTCTCACCGTCAACGGTAAGCTGGCTGGTTTCAACCAAAAGACCAACCGCCATGCTTAAATCAAAATGTGAACCGCTTTTTTTAATATCCCCGGGAGCCAGGTTAATGGCAATCTTCATTTTGGGGAACTCGTAACCCGCATAATTAATGGCCGCTTCCAAACGCTGGCGAGATTCTTTAATGGCGGTATCACCAAGACCAACGATGGTTATGGACGGGTGCCCGTACATGGTCACTGTTTCGGCTTCCACCCGGTAACCGTCAATACCGGCAATGGCAAAGGAATTAACTGCTGTGGCCATCTGTCTCATCCCCTTTGGGCACAACTTTGATATACTTCAAGACTTCCTCAACAAACCGGCGATAATGAAGGACCCTTGGAGGTGAAAAGCAGCCTAATGTTTTGTCGGTGGTAACTAGCTGATCCTGGCGCTCTTCTAAGTATATTTTGTAACTGCTCCACTTGTATTCATCAGGGCGTGCTACCATACTGGCCCGCACCGGATTTAAGTGAATATACCTGTTTATTTCCAAATGGTAAGGTGTTGTTTCAATTAATTCGGCATTATACCTACCCTGAAACAGATGGCCGACAAAATCATACTTCTTGTTGAAGTATATGGCATATAGCATGTTAATCCTTTTCATAACCTGGCCTATGTCGATATCGACAGTTTCAATTTGTAAGTGAACGTGGTTGGTCATTAAACAATAACTATGCAGTAAATACGGTATTTTTTCTTTAACATCTTTTAAGGTTTCCAGATAAAACATCCTGTCTTCCTCGTCCCTAAAGATGTCGTGCCGGTGGTTACCACGACACATTATGTGATAAACAGCGCCTGGGTACCATACACGATTTTTGCGTGGCATATTGAACACCACCTGTTGTTTGTAGTTGCTTAACTATTCTTTTAACAGCAACATTTTTCCTTTATTTTTTGCGAAAAATAAGGAGCAACATAATGGAGGGTGTCCCCTTATGGGGGTATCTGGAAGGGCAATTAGCCCTTCCAGATACCCCCGACTGGATTTAAACAAGCTAGATAGGATAAGTATTTTCATACAAGGAATCTCGCCTCCTTAAAATTGGGCATAAAAAAACCACCCCGATGCGGAGTGGTTAAAACGATAAAAGCCGCCAAAAAAGGCGATTCTCTTTTTAGATATTATTCCCCTCAATTATTTCATCTTCCCGAAGTATCTTAATAAGCTGAATTAAATCGCCTTCCTGGTAATCCTTTTCCAGCTTAATAAAGCCAAATTGCTCATAAAAGCATATAAGGTAGGGGATGTCTTTACATTCAAGCATTACAATCCTTCCACCCAAACGCGTCTGGCCATCTAAAAGGGTGCTCAAAATCAGTTCCTGGGCTTTCTGTTCAGAACTGATTTTGCTCATATTGGAAGCAGCAGACAAAGTCATCGGCGTATCGCACTATGTATGCTTGTCCATGGCATTTCTTACGTATAATCTTTTCAAACCATAGGTCTAGGACATAGCATAACGAGCAGACCCCCTAACAAAAACTGGCAGGACGTAAGGCCTGGCGGTTTTTGTCGAGCACGACCCTCTAATAAAAACTGGCAAAGTCTATCCTTCTTGATAGATTAACGGTCTGTAACGCGGAAGCGGAACTGGTATATTTGATTCCTTTGCTGCGTCTATCCAAATCTTTTTAGCTTTTTGAACTTCCTCTAATGCCTTAATAGGTGTATTCCCAAATGCGGTACACCCGCTAAGGTCAGGAATATCAGCAATATAACCCTCATCCTGCTCGCTGTAGAAGATATTAATATGGTAATCCATCATTAGCCATCTCCCCTTATTGGCCTAATTTGTAAATTATACTTCTCCACCAATCTTAGAAACTGTTTTATCTGATATGGCTTCACTTGGCCACCGACATTTTGTATGTTAACAATCTCTTTGACTTCCCGATTAATAAAAATATTATGGCTTCCAGAAACACGAGCTAGAAAAAAGTCAAAGTGTTCGAGCAAAATCACCATATCGTTAAAATCTACGTTTTTACTATTTGCTAAAAGTTTTTTTAACATTTTATTGGGGTTCAAGGCATATTTTCCCCTCTATATATTCCCTTTTAATACATTATATCATGCAATATACTGCCTAGCAATTTTTAAGGTTCCGGTAATTGGCATTATGTAAAAGAAAGACTCCCCCGCCAGGAATAGCCCTTCGGGGGAGTCTTTGGTTTAAGTTGTATGAATATTTAGAATTGTCTCCGAATTGTGTGG
>JALHFC010000362.1 GCA_022839445.1 Pelotomaculum sp. | reverse complement strand
GAAGGGTTGCCAAAATAATCCCCGGTAAGAAAGCGGTACATTTTTTCCGCGACCTTTGGGTGGACGGGAGTAGTGCCACTGTGGTCAAAATATATTCTGCGCATCAATTTGCTCCTCCTAATGTTGTTCGTTGTTAACAAAATAGCTCTTGATAATATCAATGTTGCACCCGTGCAGGGTAATGGTTATATCTCTAGCCGCTTCATCATCTTAATACGGCGCGTCCGGTCAACCTGGTTTCAAAAACACCGTTAGATCAGCGCTTTTCGGCAGCTATACCTTCTTCCTCTCCTCCTTGCAAAGGTCCTCCAGCGTGGTGTTATCCAGCACTTCCGCCACCGACTCCCTGACCCTTCTCCACAAAACCTGGGTAACACACTGCCCGGCCTGTTCACATTGCTCAGGATCGTCCTCATTAACACAATTTGTAGGGCTAAGGGATCCCTCCAGAAGCCTGACAATTTCACCTGCTGTGATCTTGTCCGGCGCCCGGGCAAGCAGGTATCCCCCCTGCGGACCCCGCACGCTGCGGATCAGCCCGCCTTTGCGCAGGTAGGTCATCATTTGCTCCAGGTATCCTTCCGATACCCCCTGTCTTTGCGCTATCAGATAAAGAGGTAACGGCTTACGGGTCTTATAATTCATGGCCAACTCCAACATGGCCCGCAACCCGTATCGCGCCCGCGTGGAGAACTTCAAAAATGATCCATCCTTTCTATGGCTGCAAGTATCTATAATTCCCATTGGATTAATATTATTTCTTAAATAGTCTACTGCAACGGTAGGCATTTGTCAAAAGGCATTTGTCAAAAACAATTTTGCTGTTTAAAAAGAAAAAACCCGCCGTAGCAGGTTTTTCAGTTTCCTCATTATTTTTTGGCCTCAATAGTGGCCACAACTGCCTTAAGCGCACCTCCCCGGATATACTGGATCTCAACCTGGTTACCTATGCCGGTTTCCTTAACCAGATCGATCAGGTTTTCGGGAGTGGCTATATCGGCGCCGTTATAACGCACGATCACGTCACCGCACCGCAAGCCGGCCATTTCAGCCGGGCTGTCCCTTAATACGGAGGCCACCACGGCCCCGTTCTGGTCTTTTAGCCCAAAATATTGCGCAATTTCCTTTGTCACCGCCTGCAGTGAGACGCCTAACCAGGGGTGCTCCACCCCTCCCTTGTTCACCAAATCATCAAAAACAGCCTTGACCGTAGTGCAGGGGATGGCAAACCCAATACCCTGG
>JALHFC010000129.1 GCA_022839445.1 Pelotomaculum sp. | reverse complement strand
ATGACATGCTGGGGCTATACCCGCGTCAAGCACCAAAATTCGTGAAAAAGTACGCTAACTTAAGCGACAGCATTGCCGGCGCATTAAAACAGTATAAAGAAGAAGTAGTTTCACGTACTTTCCCGGGCCCGGAACATGGTTTCGGTATGTCTGAGGAAGTGCTAAAAAAGCTATATTAAGATGCGAGAAGGCGGAGGCGAGGGTTTTAAATGAAAATTATTCACACCATCGCTGATATACGCGATTTCGTCCGGCAGGCAAGGGGCAAGTCCCTTACGGTCGGCCTCGTGCCCACTATGGGCTACCTTCACGTGGGACACCTGGAACTGATGCGCCGGGCTGCTAATATTTGTGATACCGTGATTGCAAGTGTTTTCGTAAATCCAACCCAATTTGGCCCCGGAGAGGATCTGGACCGGTACCCCCGCGATCTGGAACGGGACGCGCGTTTGGCTGAAGGGGCGGGGGTGGACGCCATCTTCAATCCATCCGTGGAAGAAATGTACCCGGCCGGATATTGCACCTATGTCGACCTGGAGAGGATTACGGAAAAACTATGTGGGCTTTCCCGTCCCGGTCACTTCCGTGGTGTTGCCACGGTAGTTACCAAGCTATTCAACATAGTGAAACCTGACTGCGCATTTTTTGGGCAAAAGGACGCCCAGCAGGCGCTGGTAATTAAACGGATGGTGGACGACCTAAACCTTGACCTGGAAATAATAGTCATACCTACAGTGCGGGAAGCGGACGGCTTAGCCATGAGTTCACGCAACATCTACCTGGACCCCGAACAGCGAAGGGCCGCCTTGGTGTTATACCGGGGCCTGTTGAAAGGGCAGGAGGAGTTCCGGAAAGGGGAGCGGGACCCGGCGCAAATTTGCCGGCGTGTTACTGAAATGATCCAGGCCGAGCCGCTGGCGAAAATTGATTACGTTGAAATTTACAGTCACCCGGACTTGGTGACGGTGGAAAGAATACAGGGACCGGCGCTTTTGGCCCTGGCTGTGAAGATAGGGAGTACCCGGCTAATCGATAACATCCTCCTGGGGGTATAGAATATGTTTTTGACAATGTTTAAATCAAAAATTCACCGGGCTACCGTCACCGAAGCCAACCTAAACTATATGGGCAGTATTACCATCGACGAGGCGCTGTTGGAGGCGGCCGACATTTTGCCCAATGAGAAGGTGCAGGTTGTCAACAACAATAACGGCGCCCGCTTTGAAACTTACGTGATTGAGGGCCGGCGCGGCTCCGGGGTGATCTGCCTAAACGGCGCGGCTGCAAGGATGGTACAGCCGGGAGATAAGGTGATCATTATTTCATACGCCTTGCTCGATCGCGGGGAGGCGCGCGCCTTTAAACCCACCGTTGTGCTGGTTGACGATAAGAATAAAATCAGTGATATCAGGCGGGGAGAAGTACACGGCGATGTTAGTTAAATTTGGCGGGAAAACAACAAGCCGCTATTTTTACGGTCCATTATACAAACTTTCTTGTTTTTTCGTTGCAATCCGTTATAATAAGACCATGTAGTTTTTTGCTTTAATTTTAGAAAGGGTTGAAATACGGTGCAGGAGCTAACCGGAGAGATAACAAGGTTTAAAAAGGAACGCAAGGCAGTCATTCTGGCCCACTTCTACCAAAATCCGGAGATTCACGAAATAGCCGATTTCGTTGGTGACTCTCTGGGGCTTTCCCAGCAGGCCGCCACAACCGATGCTGAGGTTATTGTCTTTTGTGGTGTGCGCTTCATGGCTGAAACCGCATCAATTCTTTCCCCGGACAAGATTGTGGTTTTGCCCGTGGCCGGCGCGGGGTGTCCGATGGCTGATATGGTTGACGCGTCGCAATTGGAAAAAAGAAAGCAGGAACTTCCCGATGCGACGGTAGTTTGCTATGTTAACACAACTGCAGAGGTGAAAGCGTTAAGCGATGTTGCCTGTACTTCAGCTAACGCTGTTGAGGTTGTCGAGTCTTTACCAAAGGACAAATCCATATTATTCGTACCGGATAAAAATTTGGGGAGGTATGTCGCCTCCAGAACCGGAAAACAGATGACCATGTGGGAGGGCTTTTGTCCAACACACCACCACCTGAAACGTGAGGATGTTTTGCAGGCCAAGGAGCAACATCCGGAGGCTTTGGTGTTGGTCCACCCGGAATGCCGTCCTGAAGTGATAGAACTGGCGGATGTGGTGTCGAGCACCACCGGGATCATCAACTATGCAAAACAAAGCAAGGCGCAGGAGTTTATTGTAGCAACCGAAATTGGTATTCTCCATCCCTTGCGCAAGCAATGCCCGGACAAAAAATTTTACATGGCTTCGGACAAACTGATTTGTCCGAATATGAAGCTGACAACTTTAGAAGCTGTCCACAGCGCTCTTGTGAACCTTGAACCGAGGGTAGAGGTGCCGAAGGAAATCAGGGAGCGGGCTATCGTTTGCCTGGGCAGAATGCTTTCTAACAATAATACACAAGTTGATGTTCGGATTTAATTGCCGCCCAAAACCAATATGCTGCTTGCGCGGCGTAATCTACTTATAATGGGAGGGCTCCACCGTGCCTGAAAAGTATATGCTAAATTTTGATACGCGAGAGTTGCCCCAGGAGGATGAAGAATACTTAGTTTTGGGCAGTGGCATTGCCGGGCTGTACACTGCTTTAACTGCTTCCGGCACCGGCGGGAGGGTGACTGTCCTGACCAAGCAAAGGATGGTGGATACCGGCACGGACAAGGCGCAAGGAGGTATTGCGGCCGCCCTCGGGGATAGTGATTCACCGGCGCTGCACCAGGAGGACACTCTGGTAGCCGGGGCAGGCTTGTGTGATTCTGAGGCTGTGACCGCTCTTGTAAGTGAGGGGCCGAACCGGGTCAGGGAATTAATCGAGCTGGGTGCCATTTTTGACAGCGATATTCACGGCTTAGCCCTTACCAGGGAAGGGGCGCACAGCCAGCGGCGCATTTTGCACGCCAGCGGTGATGCCACCGGGGCCGAGATCCAGCGGGTACTTACCCAGCGTGTACAGGAAAACGAAAAGATAAGAGTTTTGGAAAATCATTATGTGGTAGATCTATTGGTGCGGGACAACGTGTGCTACGGTGTTCTTGTTTACGACCGGGACAACCGGGCTTTAAAAGTATTCCGTGGTAAAGTAGTGGTGCTGGCTACAGGTGGCCTGGGCCGCTTGTTCGAGCACAACACAAATCCTGAGATAGCTACCGGGGACGGCATCTCTATTGCTTTCCGCGCCGGCGCGGAAGTGATGGATATGGAATTCATCCAGTTTCACCCGACTGTGTTGAACCTACCCGGCGCGCCGCGTTTTTTGATCTCTGAGGCTGTACGCGGCGAGGGGGCCTACCTGCGCAACAGCCGGGGCCAGCGTTTTATGATTTTAAAGGAAATGGCTGGAACCGATACCAGTATTGCTTATCTGGACTTGACTCATCTCGATCCCGAGGTAGTCAGAAACCGTTTTCCCAATATCACCAGGACCTGTGCGGAATACAACCTGGACATTACAGTCGACCCCATTCCGGTAGCGCCCGCGGCGCATTACATGATGGGCGGGGTCAAAACCAATTTAGTGGGTGAGACCAGTATCGTGGGCCTTTATGCTTGCGGCGAGGTTTCCTGCCCGGGCGTACATGGCGCCAACCGGCTAGCTAGCAACTCCTTGCTGGAGGGATTGGTATTTGGCGGCAGGATTGTCGAGCAGACCAAGCATTTTCTCAAAGACTACGTTCCCCGCCGGCTAGAGTTTGCCTGCGACTGGTTACTAGCGTCGGAAAATATTGATTACGCTGCCCTGCGCAAAGATTTGGAAGTGCTGATGGGTCAGAAGGTCGGTCCCGTCCGCAGCCGTAACGGCCTAAAAGAAGCCCTTGAATTTTTTGACCACTGGGGCAACCTAAAGCGGCGCCAGTCGGGAAACGTCGAACAACTAGAAGTAAAGAACATGCTCCAGGTAGGAGAGTTGGTGGCGGAGGCAGCCCTAGCCCGCCGGGAAAGCCGCGGCGGTCACTACCGTGTCGATTACCCCGATCCCTGCCCCCGCTGGCAAAAACACATCATCTTTCGCCGCTAAAACCAGCCACGGGGACGGTGACTTTGGCAGGTATTGAGGCGCTATACACCGTCCTCGTGGCTGGTTTGCCTTTGCGATAAAATTCCTTTTGCTTTTTCCAAGTCGGATTGTTTTACCACCAGCCTTAACCCCCCGATTACAAAGGGTATAAACGCTGCCGCATGCTCGTCAAATATCCAGGCTTCAACTCCCTCGCTTGCTAACAGCCCTTTGATGATGTACGCTTCGTTTGCGTCAACTATAGTCGCTAGCTTGACTAGCTTTTCCACTTGGCAATCCCCTTCCTCTCACTCTATTTCACCAATGCATGCCACGCCCCCGCATTTTCCGGCGGGCTGTCGCGAACTGGGCTCTGGAAAGGAACAGGAACCTAACGCTTTCAGGCACATTGGTTATTGTGGGTCTAGCGTAGCGCCGCAATACCAGCCAAAGTCACCGTCCCCCTGGCTGGTCCCAAAAGGCTCCTGAAACAAATAAAAATTGACAAGTGTAGGGTTGTACTTTCTGCTTTTTACAATAAGTTTCCTGCTATTGGATGTCAAGTACTTTTTAGCTGACCGTCCTGCATTACATTCACCTGGGACTTCTTTCCGAACCAGTAGAACTTCCAAAAACATGGCTTATTACCCCGAGTCGTATATCGAGTTGCGAAAACTTTGTAATGGGCGCATTTGTCCGATACACCTGAATATCATGTATTACTTGACACATCTACCGCCAGATATCTAAAAAGGTGCAAGTTAACCATTTCCAATGGTTAACAATATGCAGAACAAATATTATTATTAAAATAATCCCTATCTTATCATGTATTTCAATAATACTGTGTCTTGCGTAAACCATAGCGGGAGCAAGCAGCCAGGAGATGATGCCGGTCAGAGCCGTGGCGACAGCTGAAATTAACAACCACAATGTTATTTTCGTGTTCCGGCGTGACTTTTTATATAATTTTTTCAATAATACCGCTTTTAGCCAACCCACATGCAAAAACAGGTGTGCGGACAGGCCTATGATAGATATCACAGCGGTTATTTTATGAAGAAGCAGCCACCCGTATCTGTTCAACCCGAGAACCACAGCGGTGTCTGTCAGATGCCCGGCGTGGTAATTGATCTGGATTAGCAGGCCGGAAAAAGCCAGGAGAATGAAAGGAAGGAATGTTATCGAGTTTACATAAAAGAGGGTTTTTTTAGAAATGTTTACTTTTACCAAATTATTTTACCTCCTGAGCTAAAGGCAGAATAGCTTTTTGCCGGCAAGCCCGCACACGTGCCATGCAACCTTGGCAACTCCCGCGTTTTTATAGGGGTGCGTTTATGGCCCAGGAAATCAATTTTCCCGTTAACGTTGTTGCGGAATGCTGCTATACAATTCCGGCAAGCCCGGCACAACCTGGTGTTTAAGCGAATGTACCTGGTTTTGTCATGTCTTGCCGGTAGATGGCGCATAACATCTGTATTTACAACCTACCCTTTGTTGATATTACAGGCGATGTTTACGGACGTGGTCCGGACACTGCCTCACGGTATATTTTTTCTGCCAGTTCGGTCTTCAGATCATTCAACAGGTCAACTATTTCCTTCAAGGAAACACTGCCGTCGTGCACGCGGTGGATGAGCTTGCCGCGCATGGTCCGGGCTTCAAGGCGCAGCATCTGCGCATACTGGCTGTACATACGCAAATCTTCCAGAGTCAAGCCTAGATCAAGAAGCTTCTTAAACATCCTGCCGATTCGTCCATCCGCTTTGCCGTAGCACTTGCCGTCCACCTCGCAAGTTGGCGTCAATAACCCCATTTCTTCCAATAGCCCAATAGTCGTTTCCGAAAGCCCTGTAGACGAAATGAAATCTTTTGTCGATGCAAGCTCGCCGGGGGTTTCTGTGTCCGGGTTTTTAAACAACTGCACCAACACAGACTGCATTTCTTCGATATGGTCGGCTTTTTGGCCGCCGCGCCTGGCCTCTAAAATTATTTTTATTACCGATATGGGAAGATACCGTTTTGTCTGCAGCTCTTTGATCAGCTTTATTTCATCAATAATCACAGGATAGTAATAAGCCATGTTGGGGGCGGTCTTAACAGGTGGAGTCAACAAACCTTCCCGCAAGTAAAAATGAACTGTCTGCGCGGAAACTCTGGCGGCTTTTACCACCTCACTAATTTTCAACAAATTCTTCTTAGGCTCAGCCTCTTTCATGCGAGAGATCCCCCTGATCATATAGTGACACTATATACTATATGATCAGGCCTGGTTTTTGTCAACAGGATAATAAACTTGGGGGAAATTTTTGCCACAGGGGCAATATCAATAAAAACTTTTTAATTCACTCCGAGCCAGAGTTTTTTCGCTTTCTCCAGTTTAGCCATGGCTTCCTGCGGCATGTTGCTCTCGGCCACACAGTCAGGCAGGGCAGGAATTGAAGCCGCCCATGTTCCATACCACAAATAAACCCTGTCAAGAGCGGCTTAATGCCCCGGGCAATCCCCGATTGAATTCCCCCCGCGGTTATGTTAATATATTTTTGGGTACTAAAAGAAAGGGACGGGTAAAGAGGAATGAGGAACAGCTAATTCTGGAACGAACAAAATGTTTTTATGAATTGCCACGGCAATTTTGTTCCGGGTTGGGTTATCCTCGCCTTTTATTAAATATGCCCGTATTTAGAAATCACTTAAAGCCATTTGTTTTGAG
>JALHFC010000011.1 GCA_022839445.1 Pelotomaculum sp. | reverse complement strand
GCCTTTTGTTGTAGCTAAGGCGGCCGTAAGCCTTGACGGCAAGATAGCCACCCGCTCCGGCAAGTCGAAGTGGATCACGGGCCCCGGGGCCCGCGCTTACGGTCACCAAATGAGGGATTGGTATGACGCCATTATGGTAGGCATAGGGACAGTCCTGGCCGACGACCCTTCACTCACCGCCCGCCTACCGGGCGGAGGGGGGCGGGACCCGGTCAGGGTCATTCTGGACAGCCGGGCGCGCATCCCTTTAAATGCCAGGGTATTGACCCAGCGGTCGGAGGCGCCGACCATAGTTGCCGTTACACCAGGCGCCCCGCGTGACAAGTTGGATGCCCTGCGCCAAGCAGGGGCTCAAGTTTTATTGGTGGACAGCGATTACCGTGTTGATGTGGCGGTATTGATGAAGATGCTGGGCGCTAAGGGAATTACCTCTGTGCTGATTGAAGGTGGGGCGGGGATCCACGGCGCCGCGATTTCAGCAGGGATTGTGGACAAGGCGGCTTGGTTTATAGCCCCCATGATTATCGGCGGACAGGGGGCGCCCGGACCGGTTGGCGGGCTCGGAGTCGATGACCCATCTGAGGCTCCGGCGCTGGAAATAGTTGAGGTAAGAAACATCGGTCCGGATATATTCGTTGAGGGGTATTTTAAGCATAATTAACTGGCCCGGGTTTAACTGATTTTTTAATATATATTTTGTGAAGATGGTTCTAGGTGCGGTGTTATTACCGTTCACTTTTAGCTGGTCACCGGTGTCCCTATATGGCGCCGCATCCTTGCTGAGTGCGGTATCACCCGTATAGCGATGCGCCGGCGTCATCGTGGAAGGAAGCAGGAGAACCGTCCCCTTGCTTTTCGTTGCTTCCTTTTGGTAAATTCAAATTCGAGGTGGAGTAGTGTTTACAGGGATTATAGAAGAACTTGGTGTGCTAAGGGCGATTCGGCGCGGGGCAAACTCGGCCCAGCTTGAAATCGGGGCGGAAAAAATCCTGGGAGACGGCCGGGTGGGTGACAGTATTGCAGTGAACGGTGTCTGCCTTACTGCCGTAAGATTTGGCGGACGTGCATTCATTGCCGATGTAATGGCGGAAACACTGACCAGGTCGAACCTTGGTACTTTAAAAACAGGGAACAAGGTGAACCTGGAACGGGCGTTGCGTCTTGGAGACAGGCTGGGAGGCCATCTTGTCAGCGGGCACATTGACGGTGTGGGGGTTATTGCCGGGCTGGAAAGACATGATATAGCCACCGTTTTTAACATCAAGGCGCCCCGGGAAGTGATGCGTTACATCATTAAAAAAGGATCGGTGGCTGTTGATGGGGCCAGCCTTACAGTTGTCGATTTCGGCCCGGACAGCTTTCAGGTGTCCTTAATCCCGCATACCGCCCACGCTACCACGCTGGGCTTCAAAGATAAAGGGGATACGGTTAATTTAGAAGGGGATCTGGTAGGTAAATATATCGAAAGACTTATGAACTTTAGCGATGGCAAAGGGCGCGAGTCGAAATTAAACATTAGTTTTTTGGCCGAGCACGGCTTTTTGTAAGGGGTTTTATAGAATAGGGGGAAGTTATAAATGAAATTTTACACTGTTGAAGAAGCTGTCGAGGATATCAGACAGGGCAAAATGATTGTTGTTGTTGATGATGAGGACCGGGAAAACGAGGGCGACCTGATCATGGCTGCGGAAAAAATTACCCCTGAAAATGTAAACTTCATGGCCGTCCATGGCCGCGGGTTAATCTGCCTGCCCATTGCCGGAAAACGGCTTGATGAGCTGGATTTGCCGGCTATGGTAAACCACAATACCGATCCTCATGCCACCGCCTTTACTGTTTCCGTGGACGCCAAGGAGTGCACTACCGGTATCTCCGCCCATGAGCGGGCTATAACTATCAGGAAAATGTTAGATCCCAACACGGAACCGGCTGATTTACGCCGGCCCGGTCATATTTTCCCCTTGCGCGCTAAAGATGGGGGTGTGCTGCGCCGGGCTGGGCATACTGAAGCCTCCGTTGACCTGGCTAAACTAGCCGGTTTGTATCCGGCCGGAGTCTGCTGCGAGATCATGAAAGAAGACGGTACTATGGCAAGAGTGCCTGAACTGATGGATTTTATTCAGACCCATGGTTTAAAGATCATAACCATAGCCGACCTGATCCAGTACAGAAGGCATAACGAAAAGCTGGTGCGCCGGGTGGATACGGCCAAGTTGCCTACAAGATACGGCGAGTTCACGGCTTTAGCCTATGAGAGCATATTGGACGGCAAGGGGCACATAGCCTTGGTCATGGGTGATCTAAAACAGGCAGACGCTCCCCTGGTGCGGGTACACTCGGAATGCCTGACGGGGGATGTTTTCGGCTCGATTCGTTGCGACTGCGGTGACCAGTTGAATATGGCCATGAGGATGATTGCCGCAGAGGGAACGGGCGTTTTATTATATATGCGTCAGGAGGGCAGGGGTATCGGCCTGTTAAATAAAATCCGGGCTTATCACCTGCAGGACCAGGGCAAGGATACGGTGGAGGCCAACCTAGCCTTGGGATTCCCGCCGGATCTGAGGGACTACGGAATGGGCGCGCAGATCCTGTCCGATTTGGGGCTAAAAAAGATCAGGCTGATAACCAACAACCCCCGTAAGATAGCGGGATTGGAGGGCCATGGCTTAGAGGTGGTGGAGCGGGAGCCTATAGTCATCCACCCCGGAAAATGCAACCAGTTTTACCTGTCCACCAAACAAAGAAAGCTCGGCCACTTGCTAAACATCAGCAGCGATAGGTGAATCAACAATAATAATTTTAAATAACATCGATACTACTTTTAGGAAGGGGAATTGTAATATGCCGAAATTATATGAAGGGCATCTACTAGGCCAAGGGTTGAAATTTGGTCTGGTGGCGGGCCGTTTTAACGAATTTATTACTAGCAAACTACTAAGCGGGGCGCTGGATGCTCTTAACCGGCACGGAGCGCTGGATCAGGATATTGAGGTGGCCTGGACGCCGGGTGCTTTTGAAATCCCACTTGTAGCCCGCATGATGGCGTCAACGGGGAAATATGATGCTGTAATATGCCTAGGTGCGGTAATTCGCGGGGCAACACCACATTTTGATTATGTGGCCGGCGAAGTAGCCAAAGGTGTGGCGAAGGTGGGCCTGGAGAGCGGTATCCCTACTATTTTTGGAGTCATCACCGCCGACAATATTGAGCAGGCCATCGAGCGGGCCGGGACCAAGGCCGGGAACAAAGGATGGGACGCGGCGGTAACTGCCATAGAGATGGTCAACCTGTTGAGGGGTATAAACAGTTAAAGTTGTTGTTTACTATTGACAATCATATATAACTCTATTAAAATTTGTTTATGATGTTCGAACACATGTACCAATGTTTCTATATTAAAAATAAAAAAACGGCGCAAAGCCGTTTTTTAAAACATCTATATTGCCCGCTTGACCTTGCCGCTTCTGATGCAGCGGGTGCATACCAGCACTTTTTTTGGAGCGCCGTTGATGATGGCCTTAACGCGCTGCAGATTTGGCGCCCATGTCCTTTTGGTGCGGATGTGCGAGTGGCTCAATTTCATCCCGACCGAAACGCCTTTGCCGCATATGACGCACTTTCTAGCCATATTAAAACACCTCCTTTAAACCGCCTATTTATTCTACCAAAAAACGTTTATGGCTGCAAGGGCGGTTTTTATAGTGCATTATAATATTTGTTAATATAAAATAGGGGTCATTAGAGATATATTTGAGGGAGATTATGCCGGACAACCTTTTGGAAAAACCCGTTCAATATGTAAAAATCGGGGAACCGTTCTGTCCTCCCAGGACATGAAACCAAGGCCGGGGCTTACCATAACCAAAATAGCAATGCATGACGGAATCAGCATATTTTATGCCGTATGGTTTAACCAGCCCTTTATCAAGAAAAATATCCAGCCAGGCATAAATCTTTTTGTGACCGGCAAGGTTGATAAAGGTTTTGGAGCAACGCAGGTGATGGTGGAAGAATACGAGGTTGACGACGGTGGGGACAGTTTAAGCGCGGGACGCCTTGTTCCCGTTTACCCCCTTACCGGGCAGTTGAGCCAACGTCAAATGCGGGCTATGGTAAAATCCGCTTTAGATGGTATTAGCGACCGGGCCGGTGAATTCTTACCCGCATCGATCCTTGAAAAATTTAATTTGCCCCAATATGAGGAGGCCTTATTAAAAATCCATTACCCCCAACGGAAAGAAGATGCCGATGCTGCCAGGCGGCGGTTTATTTTTGAAGAACTATTCCTTTTTCAGCTTGCGCTGGCAACGCGCAAAAAAAGCCGTTTTAGCCGGGAAAAGGCGCACAGGTATTTGCCCGAGGGGGATCTTTTGCGTTCTTTTATAGATAACCTACCCTATCGCCTTACCGCCGGGCAGGAAAAAGTATGGGACGAAATATCACGTGATATGGATTCAACTGCCCCGATGCACCGCCTGCTTCAGGGGGATGTGGGCGCCGGGAAAACGGTAATATCCGGGATGGCCCTGCTTAAGGCAGTTGAAAGCGGGCTGCAGGGCGCGTTAATGGCGCCCACGGAGATCCTGGCTGAACAACATTACCTAGGAATGAAAAAAGCTTTTTCATCTATTGGTGTTGAAGCCGGTCTTTTAACCGGCGGTATGCGCAAAAAGGAAAAAGAAATTTTACTGGAAAGGGTCCGCCTCGGTGAGTTGAAGGTACTGGTTGGAACGCATGCTTTAATTCAGGAAGATGTGGATTTTCAAAGGCTAGGGTTGGCGATAGTGGACGAACAACACCGGTTCGGTGTGCGCCAAAGGGCTGTCCTGGGGTATAAGGGATACTGCCCGGATGTCTTGGTGATGACCGCTACGCCTATTCCCCGGACCTTAGCCCTGACACTTTATGGGGATTTGGATATTTCAGTAATAGATGAAATGCCCCCAGGTAGGCAACCCGTCATAACCCATGCCGTGTTGCCTCATGCTTTAGCCAAGGCATATGGTCTAATTAGAGAACACGTTCGCAGGGGATGTCAGGCCTATATTGTATGCCCCTTAGTAGAGGAGTCGGAGAAAGTGGACCTGAGGGCGGCCGTTGAACTGGCGGAAAGCCTTGCTGCTGGCGAGTTCAGGGACTTCCGGGTGGGGCTTTTGCACGGCAGGATGAAATCCGGGGAAAAGGAAGACGTTATGTCTCTTTTCCGTGGCGGGGAAATAAAATTACTTGTTTCCACCACTGTTATCGAGGTCGGGGTGGATGTTCCCAACGCCACGGTGATGGTAATCTTGGACGCCGACCGCTTTGGGCTGGCCCAACTCCACCAGCTCCGGGGCCGGGTTGGGCGGGGCAGGCGCCAGTCCTACTGTATCCTGGTGGCCAGCCCGAAAACTGAGGAGGGGCGCGCCCGCTTGAGGGTGATGACCCGGACCACGGACGGATTTGCGTTAGCTGAGGAGGACTTGCGCCTGCGCGGTCCCGGCGAGTTTTACGGTACCCGTCAGGCCGGCCTGCCCGAGTTTAAAGTCGCCGATCTTTTACGGGACTGGAAAGTCCTCCAAGTGGCGAGGGGGGAGGCTGTGGCTTGTGTAGCTGAGGACCCCCGTTTGGAAAAGGAAGAAAACCGGGTCCTGCAAAAAGAGATCAGAGCCCGGTTTGGCGGTGCGGGAAGTTTTATTGAAATAGGTTAACTTAAAAAACCTACTTTATTGCATTGGCAAATTAATAGATTTGATTTGGTAGCAAAATACTCCTGCGGGTGCGTTGACAACAGCTTTTTCGCCTACTTTTTTTAATAGCAACGATTTTCCCACGGGTGATAAACAGGAAACATCCGTGCTTCCGACGTTCTCCTGAAAAGGAGGTACTATTCTAAATCTAAAGGTTTCATGGCTTTCTGTATCTTTAACTTCTACCTCGCTGCCGATGATGGAAAAAGGTATGCAGTTTTCAGCATCATCTGTGACTGTTGTGCTCCGTATAATTCGATCAATCTTAGTTATATAGTTATCAAAAATTTCTTCGTACTCATTGCGCTCTTTTGATGGTTCCAGAAAGTATTTTTCGAATAACTTGCTTTTTCCGTCTTCGATATCCACCAAATGTTTTACGAGGTTTTCAAACATAGTCCTTGACAGCACAAACTTCTTAGTCATTTTTCCTCCCCTCTCTTTTTTAACTGAACCATTTAATGGAAGATTGCCTCAAAAGCATATGAGGCACTTCGCAAAAGCGAAATGCCTTTGTAAATATTTTATTAGATAGCACAATGATTGTCAATAGTGGATCGCGCTACCATTATATAGAAGCAATTAAATTTAATTACATTGACAACAACAAAAACCGGTAAGGACATTTTTTTACCGGCTTATATTTGTAATATTGAAATTGAATATTAGTATCGATAGTTTGAAACTATATTTATTACACTGCTTTGATTGTTTATTAAGGTTTTTTAGAGTAACCAATTTTACTAAAATTTATAATAGTTAATGAGGGAATATGTTCTAGCATAAAGGTCCCCGGCAAAGTCCATACTAGGTTTAGAAATTATCAAGGAGGTGAAACAGTGGCACTAGGACAAAAAAGAAATCAGATTCTGATTCAGGGAGCTTCCCGGGCAATGGAGGACTTTAAATGGGAAACCGCCCGAGAGCTTGGTATTCAGGTCCCCGAAAGCGGTTACATGGGAGATTTGCCGTCCAGGATGAACGGCGCTATCGGTGGTAACATGGTTAAGAAGATGATCGCTGCTTATGAAAACAGTCTGGCAGCGGGTACTGTTCCCCCTACTCCCCAGGTGACCAACTTAAATACGACTAATTAGAAGGATTTACTTAAGATGGGGGCGGGAACAAGGCGACTGGTTCCTTGAAATCCCGGGCGGCTGCCGGCAGCATGCTGCCCGGGTAAAAAAATGTCATCCCACTTTCCAAATATAACTTTGCAGCAAGCGGATAAAAATTCCGCTTGTTTCTTTTTAAAGGCGAACTAACACTTAATTTAGATACATTTCATAATCTTCGGAGCTTATGGACGGGTGAATGGCCATAGATATGCCACCCGCTACAATTTTAGATGTATTAAGGATCAGCGTGTCAATCTCTTTGGGTGTTACCATCAAATTGCCGGCAAAAGGCTTCAGGACATTATTTATCACTTCCTGCGTGAAGTCCGGCCTCAAGTTTCTATAGATCTGATAAAGTACCGGGTTTGCCTTAAGCTGTTCCAAAAATTGATCTATGGCCGTCTGTGCTATAACAGCGGCATGGACCACGGTCGGGACACCTATCGCAATTACATCAACGCCCATGCTTTCCTTGTTGATACCGGCTCTTTTATTGCCGATACCGGATCCCGGGCTGATTCCTGTATCGGCAATCTGAATGGTGGTGGCAATCCGCTCTGTACTGCCGGCGGCCAGCGAGTCTATAACAATAAGCAGCTCCGGCTGTATTTTTTCAACAACACCTTTAATAATTTCAGCGGTCTCAATACCGGTGATTCCCAATACCCCCGGCGCAATGGCGCTTACGGAGCGCATGCCCCCCTGCAGTTCCTCAGGGGCATATTTATAAAGGTGACGGGTCACCATGCTGTGGTCTATAACCCTAGGTCCCAGCGCGTCTGGTGTCGCTTGCCAGTTTCCCAGCCCGACTAGAAGAATATTGGCGTTTTCAGGTAGTTTAATCAAGGCGGCCAGTTTTTCGGCCAGGACTTCGGTTACTTCCTGTTGGGCTATCCGGTTGTTATCCCGGATAGCGGGTGCCTCAATAGTAATATAATTACCTCTTGGTTTTCCGATCAGTTGCTCGGCGGATTCTTCCACCACTTTAACAATGGTTACGGAGGAATTTTCGTATTTCTCTCGATCGACAATTACCCCGGGGATTTCCTTCCCTGTTTCTCCTCGAACAATTTCGTGCGCTTCCAGCGCCAAATCGACGCTAATGCCGAAAGCCCTATAGAAATCGAGATACAATGTATTTGCCCCCAATGTTTTTAAATGTCACCAGTAGGATATCCTTATTAGGGGGTTTTATGCAATAATTATAACACCGGCATGTTTATGATGAACAGGCAGACAAGCTAACTAAACAAATGCCTAGGGTAAATAAAACACATTTGAAATAGTGCATTTATTGGCATAATATGATATACTATCTGATTGAAAGAAGGGATTTCACATCTTGCGCGTGATTTCCGGTACTGCTGGAAGACGACGGCTAAAAACCCCCGGGGGGCTTAAGGTAAGGCCTACTGCCGACAGGGTTAAAGAAGCGCTTTTTAATATACTGGGGGATCGCGTGCCGGGCAGCAGGTTTTTAGATCTTTTTGCAGGCACAGGAAATGTAGGCATCGAGGCGTTAAGCCGCAGTGCTGCCGTTGCGGTATTTGTGGAGAAAGATATTAGAAATATTCGCATTATTAAAGAAAATACAAGAATAACCGGCCTGGAAAGACAAGCCAAGCTATTATGCAAGGATGTTTTGGGCGCCATTAACTTTTTGGGGTCGCAAGGACAAAAATTTGACATCATATTCGCAGATCCACCTTATTTAAAGGATCTTGAGACCGGCGTTCTTTTGGCTATTGCCGGGCATGGCTTGCTGGAGCCGGACGGGATGGTTATTATTGAAAGCAACAAAAAAGACCTTCCGCCCGGGGATGTAAAAGAATTAAAAACATTTCGCCAGGAAAGATACGGGGATACACTGCTCTCTTTCTATCGTTACAAAGAAACCACCGGGAGGTAATCTGGTTTGCTTACAGCAATTTGTCCAGGAAGTTTCGACCCCGTGACATATGGTCACACAGATATCATCGAAAGAGCCTCTTTAATTTTCCCAAAGCTCATTGTAGCGGTTTCCCGAAATCCCATCAAAGATCCGCTTTTTACTATCCAAGAACGGGTTGAAATGCTAAAAGAAGTCCTTTCGCCGTATCACAACGTTGAAGTAGATTCATTTGAAGGCCTGACAATTCAATATGCAATCCAGCGGAAAGCCAAAGCTATAGTAAGGGGATTGCGGGTAATATCAGATTTTGAAAACGAGTTTAGAATGGCGCTGACCAATAAAAAGCTAGCCTGCCATTTGGAAACCGTTTTTTTAATGACGAAAGCGGAATTTTCATTTATTAGCTCTACTACAGTTAAAGAGATAGCTTCCTTTGGGGGTTCCTTGCGGGTCCTTGTGCCACCGGTAGTTGAGAAAAGGTTGAAGAGCAAGTTTAACGAGTGTAGTAGCTAGGAAGGGATGGATTGTAGAGTGGATTTGTTAAGCGCCATTAATGAATTGGAAGAACTCATAGAAAACAGTGGTAAGATCCCTTTTACCAGGAAGGTAATGGTGGAAGAGGAGCGCATACTCGATCTTTTGGACCGGATCCGGACAACTATGCCGGAAGAAATACGCCAGGCCAAGTGGATCATTCAGGAGCGGGAGAAAGTCTTGAGCGATTCCCAAAAGGAGGCAATGCGTATCTTGGATAACGTCCAAAAACAAGTAGAACAGCAAGCGGACGACAGTGAGGTAGCCCGCCAGGCCAAAGCGGTAGCGGAGGAAATTGTCTCCAAAGCTGAAGCGATGGCAAAGGAGATGCGCGAGGGGGCCAAGAGTTACGCGGATGAGATTTTGATGAATCTGCAGGAAAGCCTGAGTAAAATTTCAACCCAGATTGAGCAGGGGCGTTCCGAATTAAAAACAATGAAATAAAATATCTCCTTAATATGCAATGCCTTCAGCACGCTGCTTCTGTCAACGTGCTTTTCTTGTATTTTCTATCCCCTAAAGCTTTTTTTTCAGGAATAACGGCCTTATGGCGACGGCAAGATGGAAAAACAGCGCTGCAAGAATGATAATAGCTATAAAAACAACAAAAAACATAAAATATTTAAAGTTAGCAAAATAATAGTTTGAGCTGCTTATGCATTTTTCCACGGTCGCCACGACGGGAGCACCCAGTTCACCGGGGGGTCCGCTCCATTTACAAAATATATATGTATAAATCCCGGCGAGGCAAGTATGACCGATGCGTGATAAAATAAACGGCAGCATTCTAATATCGGTTTCCGCAATCATGCTGGCCACCTGGGCATGCACTGAAAGGCCGCTCCAGGCCAGGATCATCCCTACAGCCACAACTTGTTGGGTCAACGGCACGGTGGTTTCGCTGGCTAGCTTCGACCCTACGGTCATTTCGAAAACGCCGCTTCCCAGCGCGGGAAGTATCTCCGGGGAAAATCCCAACGGGATCAGGAAAACACCCAGGAAGCTTGCCAGGACGTTGATAAAACCGGTAGCTGTGAGCAACCGGATAATAACGGCAAATAATATGATAAAGCCGCCGATGTTTAAAAGGTTTACGATGGAATTGCGTACGGCGTCCCCCATGATTTTTCCAACAGGACGCTTTTCCAGCCTCTGTACTTGTAGAAGCGCCCGAAACGCACGAGCTAGCGGGTTCCTAGCGCCCACGGGGGGACTTGGATAACGACGGGTGTTGTTGCGGGCGTAAAACCGCAGCAAAATACCAAGGGTGAGGTTGGACAAGTAGTGCGCGCCGGCAATAAGGACACCAAGACCGGGATTGTTGAACATCCCGACAGCTACTGCGACCAGCATGAAAAGAGGGCTGGAGTTATTGGTAAACGACATCAGGCGCTCAGCTTCTTCCCTGGTGCAAAGACCCTGGGTGCGCAACTTGGCCGTAACCATAGAACCAATCGGGTAACCGGAAGTAAACCCAACTGCCATAACAAACGATCCGGCGCCGGGCACGTTAAATAGCGGGCGCATCACAGGTTCTAATAGCACTCCCATAAAATGTACGACGCCAAAGCTCATTAAGAGTTCGGAGCTGATAAAAAAAGGTAAAAGCGCTGGGAAAACAATGTTCCACCAGGTCTTTAAACCAAATACGGCGCCATCGAATGTTGTGCGCGGGTAAAATATCATGCTCACCACGAAGATTATGGCGCAAATTGTCCAAAGGAGGCGAAACGCTTCCTTGCGGCTTATATATTTTTTTCTAAGAAGGACCAGTAGAATAAGGGATAATCCAAGTGCAGCTACAACCAAAATAATCCACCCTCTTTTAGGAAATTATATTGCCAATTGGAGTGCGGAATGAATAAAACAGGAATTTTCTTGACAAAGTCGTGCTATATCAATATAATTTTTGGTGTTAAGCACGAGGTGAAAGATTAATGCTACAGCTTAATGTCGCTAAGTTAAAAAGGGCGCCGGGAAACGAAGCCTTTTTTAAATTTTCATCAAATTTACCCCCACAAGAACTGGCGGGGGAAGGTATTAGATTTCCTGACCCGGTTGAAGCCCGGCTTAATGTGGTTAATACCGGCGATTTGCTGGTAGTGCAAGGAAAGATTTCCGGCAGGCTCTTGTTAAGCTGCAACCGCTGCCTGGAGCATTTTAGTTGGGATTTTGAAGTTCCTTTCGAGGAGAGTTATGCCCCGGCTACAGGGGGGGGAAATGAGTATCTCACATTTTCCGGTGATATGATGGATATTACACCCGAAGTGCTAAAGAGCATTATGCTTGCGCTGCCGATGAAATTGTTGTGCCGTGATGATTGCAAGGGGATTTGCCCTGAGTGCGGACGCAATCTTAATGAACATACCTGCAACTGCTCCACTGTGGAACTCGACCCGCGTTTAAGTGTTTTAAAGGACTTTTTTAAAGAATAGTGCGACTGGTGAACGTTGGCCCGATGCGTCCCGGTGATCACTTGCCCGGCGATCTTTAAGATCTTTAAAGGAGGTGTAATATTTTGGGAGTTCCAAAAAGGAAAGCTTCAAAACAGCGCGGCAGGCAACGCCGTGCGGCTAACACGAAACTTGCCGCGCCTGCGCTGGTTGTCTGCCCGCAGTGCCGTGCCTTAATCATGCCACACCACCTATGTCCGGAATGTGGGCATTATAAAGCAAGAGAAGTTGTGGCGACGAAATAAGTCAAATATTTGGCAATATTCTAAAATAAGCTCGCAAACCTAGATCAGAGCTTATTTTTTTCCATTTTACTTGCAAATTCAAAGTAGGTGTTTTATACTATTTTTAGTACCTGGTGCTAAGTTATTATTTACCAATTCGTGTTTTGTAGGTGAGGGTTTGGTTGGGGAAATCATAAACAAGGTCGAAAGGCAGCGACGCTTGGCCAGGTATCTGAATAGCGACCCGTTTCTTACGGACGAAGACCTGGCACAGCTCTTTAAAGTAAGCATTCAGACGATCAGGTTGGACAGGTTGGAGCTAAGGATACCTGAACTAAAGGAAAGGCTTATAAGCGTTGCAAAAGGCATGGGGTTTCAACCCAGAACACTCTCCGGCAAGGAGTTGGTGGGGGAATTGGTCGACCTTGATGTGGGCAACTCCGGTATTTCCATCTTGCCGGTCACGCCCGAAATGACATTAAAGAGAACTCGGTACTTGAGGGGCCATCACCTTTTTGCCCAGGCCAATTCACTCGCCGTAGCTGTGGTGGATACAGAAGTGGCTTTAACAGGGATCGCTAGGGTGAGTTATAAGCGACCGGTGGTTTGTGGCGAAAAAGTTCTGGCAAAAGCAGTTATAAAAGTTAAAAAAGGTAATAAATACATGATAAAGGTTACATCAAAGGTAAGGAACGAAGTCGTTTTTCAGGGCAGGTTTTTAATTTTTGCAATACCGGAGGAGGTAGTGCCCCAGTGAAAATTGCTGTGGATGTAATGGGCGGGGATTACGCCCCCCGTGAAATCATAAAAGGCTCATTACTGGCAGCGACAGAGTATAAGCAAGAGGTTATCCTGGTTGGAGACGAGGAGCGGGTGCGCGCAGAGTTTGGCAATTGCGGGGCGGGTAGCTTAATCAGCATAGTCCACGCTCCAGAGGTTATCGAGATGGGAGAGCACCCGGCTGTTGCCGTCAGGCGAAAGAGAAATTCATCTATTGTAAAGGCGGCTCAGTTGGTTAAAGAGGGCGCCGCTGCCGCCCTGGTTTCAGCCGGGAGCACAGGCGCCGCCATGGCGTCGTCCATAATTAGCCTGGGGGGGATTAAAGGTATCGACCGCCCTGCCATAGCCGGGATCCTACCCAACGAAAATAATATAACGGTGCTCTTAGACGCCGGCGCCAATGTTGACTGTAAGCCCCAACAATTGCTCCAATTCGGGATCATGGGATACCTTTACGCCAAAAAGATCATCGGTGTCGTCAATCCCCGTGTTGGGCTTTTGAGCAATGGGAAAGAAGAGACGAAGGGTAATGAATCTAATTTAGCGGCTTTTCCCCTTTTGCAAAAAGCAGAAATCAATTTTATAGGTAATATTGAGGGAAGGGATGTTTTCAACGGCGCCGTTGACGTGGTAGTTTGCGACGGCTTTGTCGGGAATATTGTATTAAAAACAGGAGAAGGTTTGGCAGGGGCGCTGTTAAAAATGATGAAGGAAGAGATCTCCAAGAGTTGTTTGGCTAAAGTGGGGACGGTGATGGCCGGGCCTGCTTTAAAAGAACTTAAAAAACGCCTGGATTGGACAGAATACGGTGGGGCGCCCTTACTGGGAATAAACGGGGTGTCAATTATTTGTCACGGCGGTTCCACAGCCAAAGCTATTAAAAACGCTATCAGAGTAGCCAGGGATTCCGTGAACAACCACCTGGTGGAAGCAATTAGGAAAAGTGTTGAAGATGCAGGAACAAAGGGAGTTGGCGGCAAATTTGTCAAAAAGGCTAATTAACGCGGGGATTGCCGGGATTGGATCTTATGTTCCCGAAAAGGTCCTTACTAACGCTGAACTGGAAAAAATGGTAGATACCACCGACGAATGGATTTTTACCCGGTCGGGGATAAGGGAAAGGCGTATAGCTTCTCCTGATCAGGCTACATCCGACCTGGCAGTTATAGCAGCTAAGCGGGCGATAGCCGATGCAGGGATGACGGCGCAAGATTTGGATTTGGTGATCGTGGCCACAAACACTTCCGACATGCTGTTTCCCGCTACAGCCTGCCTGGTGCAGGACCGGATTGGGGCTAAAAACGCGGGAGCTTTTGATTTGGCTGCAGGCTGTACAGGCTTTGTCTATGGTATGGCTGTAGGTAGCCAGTTTATTGCTACCGGCGCCAACAAAGCCGTGCTGGTAGTTGGCGCGGAAACGCTATCCAGGATTACTAACTGGGAGGAGCGCAAGACCTGCATTCTTTTTGGCGACGGGGCCGGCGCCGCAGTTTTACGGCCTGTTACCGATGGCAGCGGTATTTTATCCAGCAAGCTATGGTCCGACGGGTCCTGCGGGCCGCTTTTAATGTTGCCGGCAGGGGGGTCCAGGCGTCCGGCGACGCATGAGACAGTTGATCAAAAGCTTCACTACATTCATATGAGAGGCCGGGATGTATTCAAATTTGCAGTTAAGGTCATCGAAGGAGCGGCTGTAAAAGCCTTGGACGCCGCCGGCCTTACAAAGACGGATATTGATTTTTTTATCCTGCATCAGGCCAACGTAAGGATCATCAATGCCGCTGCTAAAAGACTCGGGTTACCCATAGACAAAGCGCAAGTGAATGTCGATCGCTACGGTAACACTTCTACGGCCTCCATCCCCTTGGCGTTAGGGGAGGCTGTGCGCGGCGGTAAAATCAAAAAAGGTGATCATGTTTTAATAGTCGGGTTCGGTGCCGGCATGACCTGGGGGTCTATGGTTGTTAAGTGGTAAAGTAAAGTTATAATAGTAAAATATTTTTTTTATAGGGGGCGGGAGGTATTGATACATACCGCGTTATGTGACATGTTGGGCATAGCGTACCCTATTATCCAAGGCGGTATGGCCTGGGTATCTACTGCCGAATTGGCTGCTGCGGTTTCTGAAGCGGGCGGTCTCGGTATCATCGGTTCCGGCCAAGCTCCACCAGGTTGGTTGAGAGAACAAATCGAGTTGGCCAGGAAGCTGACCAGTAAACCGTTTGGTGTCAACGTTATGTTGCGATCTCCCTTTGTGGAGGATATAATGACCATTTTGCGGGAGGAACCGGTAGCGGTGGTTACTACCGGGGCAGGCAACCCTGGCAAGTACGTGCCGGCTTTGCGGGAAAAGGGTACAAAGGTGATCCCGGTAATATCCTCGGTAGCCCTGGCCAGAAGGTTGACCCGTAGTGGGGTTGACGCCCTGATAGCGGAAGGCATGGAATCCGGCGGTCATATTGGGGACCTTACCACCATGGCCCTGGTGCCGCAGGTGGTGGACGCCGTTGATATTCCTGTGATTGCCGCCGGCGGTGTTTTTGACGGCAGGGGTTTGGTTGCTGCTTTGGCGCTTGGCGCCGTGGGTGTGCAAATGGGCACCCGTTTTATATGCGCTACCGAATGTACGGTCCACCAGAAGGTAAAAGAATTTGTGCTGAAGGCAAAGGACCGTGATACCATGATTACCGGGGCTTCTGCCGGGCATCCGGTGCGCGTGGTGCGCAACAAGCTGTCCAGGATTTATGCTGAGATGGAGAAAAACGGCGCTCCGTTCGAGGAGATTGAAAAGCTTGGAGTGGGAAGCCTTAGGCTGGCAATGGTCGAGGGTGATGTGGATAACGGCACGGTTATGGCCGGTCAGATTTGCGCTATGGTCAGGCAGATTCAACCGGCGCGTGATATTATTGTAGATATCGTAAATAGCGCCGGAAAAGTTTTAGAACATTTAAACAGCCTGGTGGTGATGGAGTAGTGGGTGTTGCGTTTGTATTTCCCGGTCAGGCTTCACAATATGTAGGGATGGGTGTAGAGTTTTACAGGGACTTTCCGGAAGCAGCCAGCGTATTTAAACGGGCCGACGATGCCATTAGCTTTTCGCTATCCAGGCTTTGTTTTGAGGGCCCGGGGGATGAACTGAACAAAACCGCCAATACCCAGCCGGCAGTGCTAACAGTGAGCGTGGCCTGCATGGAAGTTTTTAAAGCCAGGGGGGCGCCCGTGCCTTTAGCGCTGGCAGGCCATAGCCTGGGCGAGTACACGGCTTTGGTAAATGCCGGCGCCCTTGCCTTTGAAGACGCTGTACGCCTGGTCCGCAAGCGGGGGCAATATATGCAGGAAGCAGTACCGCTCGGAGAAGGCGGTATGGCCGCCGTGATGGGGCTTTCGGGCGATATTGTGGTGGATGTGTGCCGGAGGGCGTCGCAATCAGGTGTAGTGGAGGCGGTCAACCTAAACTGTCCCGGGCAGGTGGTAGTAGCAGGAGACATAGCCGGGTTAAATGCAGTCGAACCGATGCTGAAAGAGGCCGGCGCCAGGCGTTTCGTCAAGCTGCCGGTGAGCGCCCCCTTTCATTCCAGCTTGATGGTTCCCGCGGGTAAGAGACTAGCCGAAGATTTGGATCGGGTTAGGATAATCGATCCAAAAATACCTGTTATGGCCAACGCGGACGCTGATTTTGTCCGTACTGGAAGTGAGGTCAAAGAATCGTTAATTAGGCAGGTATATAGCCCGGTGCGCTGGGAGGAAAGCATGCGCCGGCTTGTAGCATATGGTATTACAACCTTTGTTGAAGTTGGCCCCGGCAAAGTGTTAAGCGGTCTATTAAAAAAGATCAGCCGTGAAACAGTAAAATGTAATGTCGAAGATATAGCGTCTTTAGAAAAAGCGCTTGCGTTAACCAGGGAGGTTAGCTAAAATGGTTCTGAGCGGTAAAGTTGCCATTGTTACAGGAGCTTCAAGGGGGATTGGAAGGGCCATCGCCATCTCTCTAGCGGAAAAAGGCGCTGGCGTGGTGGTGAACTATACTTCCCGCGCCGGGGCGGCTGCCGAAGTGGTTGAAACTATCCGTAACGCAGGTGGAACGGCAATGGTTTTTCAAGCCGACGTAGCCAAGTCCGCCGAGGCAATTGCTTTGGTAAAAGCAGCCGGCGCCAAATTCAACCGGGTTGACATTTTGGTTAACAACGCCGGCATTATCAGAGACAACTTAATAGTAAGGATGAAAGAAGAAGACTGGGACGCGGTGCTGGATGTTAACCTAAAAGGGGCTTACAATTGCATTAGGGCGGTTGCCCGCAGGATGCTTAAAAACCACTATGGACGGATTATTAATATCAGCTCCGTGGTGGGCTTGGTTGGGAACATCAGCCAGGTAAACTATTGCGCCGCCAAAGCCGGCCTGATCGGTTTAACCAAGGCTATGGCCAAGGAACTGGGCTCGCGCAATATTACTGTAAACGCTGTTGCGCCGGGGTTTATAACTACGGAAATGAGTGCGGCGTTACCGGAGGAAGTAAAGGAAAGAATGTTGGGGCAGGTTCCCTTGAAGCGGTTCGGTAGCCCTGAGGATGTGGCCGGGTTGGTATCTTTTCTAGCTTCCGATGCTGCCGGCTATATTACCGGGCAGACGATTGCGGTGGACGGCGGAATGGTTTGTGTGTAAAGTATTTGTGTGCCGGGGTACCGGAAGGGGGTGATTGTAGCTTATGTCAATTATTGATAAGGTCAAATCAATTATTGTTGAACAATTAGGGGTAGAGGAAGAGGATGTAAAAATGGAGGCATCCTTTGTCGATGACCTGGGCGCCGATTCTTTAGATATTGTTGAACTGGTAATGGCTTTGGAAGAAGAGTTTGACTTGGAGATCCCTGATGAAGACGCGGAAAAAATCCGCGCTGTAGGTGAGGCGGTAAAGTATATCCAGGACCACCAATAAATGTTTTTAAGGTATGAGTCCCGGGGGAAACCACGGGACTTTTTTGAAGGGAGAGGAATAATGGTTGAAAAAGCGGGTTGTAATTACTGGCCTGGGGGTTGTATCCCCGGTCGGGATAGGGTTGGAACAGTTTTGGTCCTCCCTGACTGCCGGGGTTTCCGGAATCGGGCCGGTAACAAGGTTTGACCCGTCAGGTTACAGCACCAAAATTGCAGGCGAAGTGAAGGGTTTCGATCCGGTAGATTATTTTGATAAAAAGGAAGCCCGGCGTATGGACCGCTTTACCCAATTCGCGGTAGCGGCAGCCGGCATGGCTGTTAGAGACGCTGCGCTAGATCTTAACCATGAAAATAGGGACAGGATTGGTGTCATTCTTGGCTCCGGGGTGGGAGGCATCGAGACGCTAGAGGAACAAGCTAAAATTTTGGCGAAAAAAGGCCCGGGCAGGGTTAGCCCGTTATTTGTGCCTATGATGATAGCAAATATCGGCGCCGCTCAGGTGGCTATCAATTACCACTTGCACGGGCCCAATATTACCAGTGTGTCGGCGTGCGCTTCCGGTAGCAATGCCATCGGCGATGCTTTTAAGATGCTACAATGGGGTCAGGTCGATGCGATGATTACCGGGGGGGCCGAGGCGGCTATTTCGCCCCTGGCTATGGCGGGGTTCTGCTCAATGAAGGCCATGTCCACCCGCAACAGCGAGCCCGAAAAAGCCAGCCGGCCGTTTGAAATTGATCGGGACGGTTTCGTGATTGGAGAAGGCGCCGCCATATTGGTGTTGGAAACTTTGGAACACGCCCGGGGTAGAGGGGCCAGGATCTACGCAGAGGTAGCCGGCTATGGATGCACCTGTGACGCTTATCATATTGCGGCGCCCGATCCTAAAGGCTATGGGGCGGCCAACTCGATGAGAGAGGCTTTGAAAGATTCAGGGATAAAGCCCGGCTCAGTTGATTATATTAACGCACACGCTACCGCGACTCCCCTGGGAGACGAAGCCGAAACGCTGGCTATCAAACAAGTATTTGGGGAGAACGCTTACAATATCGCTATTAGCTCAACCAAGTCCATGACCGGGCACTTGTTGGGCGCGGCAGGCGGCCTGGAGGCAATGGTTTGTGCGCTTGCCATTCATAGGGGAATTATCCCCCCCACTATAAATTATGAAAAGCCTGATCCGGAATGTGATTTGGACTATGTCCCGAATATAGCCAGGAAAGCTACCGTGGACGTGGCCTTATCCAATTCTTTCGGTTTCGGCGGGCACAACGCTACGCTTGTTATAAAAAGATATTTTTAAATATCGATAGGTGATACCGATGCAAAGTTACAAAGAGGCTTTGGGCTGTTTAAAGGACAAGCTGGGGTTTGCTTGGCGCAATGAGGACTTTATTATCCAAGCGCTCACTCACAGCTCGTTTACTTACGAAAACCGTCAGGATGGGGTCATCAACAACCAGCGCCTGGAGTTTTTAGGGGACGCCGTTCTTGAGTTGGTGGTCAGTGATTACCTGTATCGCTACAATATGGACTGGGACGAGGGAGAACTGACCAAGATGAGGGCGGCGATTGTATGCGAGCCGTCCCTAGCCAGGGTGGCCGGGGACCTCGAACTAGGTAACTGCCTCAGGATGGGAAAAGGCGAGGAGCGATCGGGGGGTAGGGAGCGGCCTTCAATCCTGGCTGATGCGTTTGAGGCCCTTTTAGGGGCAATTTACCTGGACCAGGGCCTGGAGTGCGCCGGCAGGTTGGCTGTTCAATTTCTGATGCCCGTGTTTAAGGATGTTTTTGAAGGGCGGCTGGAAAGAGATTATAAGACCGAGTTGCAAGAGATTGTCCAGCAGCGCGGTAATGAGCAGGTCCAGTATGTAATATTAAAAGAGGATGGGCCCGACCATAATAAGATATTTACAGCCGGAGTGTTTTACAGGGGAGAAATAGCCGGTAGGGGCGCCGGGCGTTCCAAAAAAGACGCGGAACAGCAAGCCGCCAAATCGGCGCTTACAGATAGCGGTCTTATAAATGGGCTATAATTGTTTTTAGATTAAATAAATTAATTATTTTAAGCCGGTACCTGGACCCTAGAATATCGCGCTACAGGGGGTAATACTGGTTATGGGATTTTTTAGCCGTTTAAAAGAAAGCCTTAACAAAACTCGCCAGAGTTTTGTTGAAAAAATAGATAATATTATACACAGCCGCAAGGCCATAGACGAAGATCTGTATGAAGAGCTGGAAGACGCGTTGGTACAAGCCGATGTTGGGGTTAATACCGCTATGGATTTAGTTCAGCGGACGCGGCGGACCGTAAAAGAGAGACGAGTTGACGATGCAAGTGAACTAAAACCTATTTTAAAAGAACATATTAGGGAAATGCTGGGTACGCTGACAGCGCCTTTAAATTTTAGCTTTTCGCCCCCAACCGTGATAATGGTGGTTGGTGTTAACGGGGTAGGAAAGACCACCACTATCGGCAAACTGGCATATTATTATAAGTCGGAAGGGAAAAAGGTAATCCTGGGCGCTGCCGATACCTTTCGTGCGGCGGCCATCGATCAACTGGAGGTGTGGGCGGATCGTGTGGGTGTGGATTTGATTAAACACCGCGAAGGCTCCGACCCTGCCGCCGTGGCTTTTGATTCCCTGCAGGCGGCGAAGGCGCGCCGGGCCGACCTTCTGATTATTGACACTGCGGGAAGGTTGCATACCAAAACTAATTTGATGGAGGAATTAAAAAAAATCGAACGGGTGCTAAACCGAGAATTGTATGAAGCCCCCAACGAGGTGCTGCTGGTACTGGATGCCACAACCGGGCAGAATGCCGTCAACCAGGCCAAGATTTTTGGCGAGGCTGTCGGGGTAACGGGCATCGCCCTCACTAAGTTGGACGGAAGCTCTAAGGGGGGCGTAGTAATTGCAATTAAGCAGGCCCTAGAGATACCGGTGAAGCTGATTGGAATCGGGGAGGGTATAGATGACTTGCGGCCTTTTTCACCAGGAGAGTTTGTGGACGCGCTGTTTGAATAAAGGGTGGGCGCCGTTAAAATTAAAATTGCGCTCCTTGATAGGTGATAAATAATTTAAACTTGCAGGGGAAATATAGTTTTGTACATATAATTCTATCGCGGGTGGTGTTAAAATGCCGGTTTGCCCGGTATGCAACAGCCTCATTACAGTACAAAAATATTGTCCCCGTTGTGGCCGGCTAATGTCGGATGGCGGCGTCATACAGGACTATTATGATAATTACAGCGCCTACCTGGATCAGGATATTTATGAGGACGGGGATAATGATGGGCGAGGTGGGCGTTGTGTCCATCTTTTTTTCTGCCCGCAATGCCACCTCGACACCCGCCTTTACTTTGAGAGGCTTTCGGAAGATGGCTTGATAGGCTGATCAAAGCGTTAGGTGGGATGGAAATAAAGCTGTTTTTATAGTATCTATAGATGTATGATAAGGTTAGATTTTGGAGACAGGAGGTAGTTTGCGTGAATGTGAAAATTGCAGTGATTGGTGGCACCGGTGTTTACAACCCGGATCTTATGTCCAACATCCGGGATGAAACAGTTTCCACACTTTTTAAACCGCCACCGGCTTGATCACTCAGTACCGCCCCACCTGGTCAACTACCGCGCTAATATCAACGCTTTGAAAAAGATCGGGGTAAAGAATATTCTGGCGACTTGTGCGGTAGGCTCTTTAAACCCCTTTATGCAGCCCGGGCAGTTCATATTTATTGACCAGTTTTTAGATTTTACAAAAAGCCGCCAAAGTACCTTTTTTGACGGGGGCGCAGCCGGAGTAATTCATACCGACATGACCAACCCCTACTGTCCCGGGCTCAGGGATGTCCTCCTCCGCGCCGCAAAGAGCACCGGTGTTATATTTCACCCGACCGGTGTCTATGTTTGCTGTGAAGGGCCGCGTTTTGAAACCGCCGCCGAAATAAAGATGTACAACCGGTTGGGAGGCGACCTGGTGGGTATGACGGGAGTGCCGGAGGTCCCCCTGGCCAGGGAGGCTGAGATGTGTTACGCCGCCGTTGCTATGGTTACAAACTACGCCGCGGGTATTTCTCCCACCCGCCTTATCCATCACGAAGTCGTAGATGTGATGATGCGAAACAGGGAAAACATAAGGAAACTTTTGGCGCAATCCCTGGCCTGGATTGACCAGGACCGCGTTTGTGAATGCCATCATGCGCTAGATCCCGACGCGGGCATATAAAATGGCTAAAGGTGCAGGCTATGCTTGAAACAATGCGCTGGCAGGCTGAGGAAAGCTTTTTGGAATTACTCGACCAAACTGCCCTGCCGCACGAAACGCGATACCTGAAATGCTATGACTATTCCGGCGTTGCCGCTGCTATTAAGCGCCTGGCTGTCCGGGGCGCCCCCGCTATCGGTGCCGCCGCGGCGTACGGGCTTGTCCTGGCGGCTAAAAATATCATGGCGCGCTCCTCCAGGGAAGATTTTATTGCCGGGGTAGAGATTGCTGCCCGTGAACTGGCGGCAACACGGCCAACAGCGGTAAACTTGCGCTGGGCTTTAGACCGGCTAATTAAGAGGTTGTACGCGGTGGAGGCAGTAGATCCGGGTGCGCTATATGACATATTGCTTGGTGAGGCGCATGCTATTTACCGCGAGGACGTCGCGGACAACCGGAAGATGGGGTGTTACGGGCAGGAGCTGATTCCGGACGGGGCCCGCATTCTTACTCATTGCAACGCCGGCGCGCTGGCCACGGCAGGATACGGTACGGCTCTTGGAGTAGTCCGGGCGGCCCGGGAAGCGGGAAAAGCCGTAAGCGTTTATGCGGGTGAAACGAGGCCGCTGTTGCAGGGCGCCAGGCTCACGGCCTGGGAGTTGCTCCGAGAGGGCATCCCGGTGACGTTGATTACTGATAATATGGCTGGTTATTTAATGGCGAAAGGGAAAGTGGACCTGGTAATTGTCGGCGCCGACCGTATTGCCGCTAACGGTGATGTAGCTAATAAGATCGGGACTTACAGCCTGGCTGTATTAGCCGAAAAACACGGCCTGCCCTTTTATGTGGCGGCGCCGGTTTCTACGATAGATATGAGCCTGACCTCCGGGGGGGAAATACCTATTGAAGAACGTGATCCTGCCGAAGTAACCCATATGGCCGGGCGCCCGTTAGCCCCGGCTGGAGTGAATGTCTGGAACCCGGCTTTCGACATTACGCCACATCACATGGTTACCGCTATTATCACCGACCGGGGAATTGTGCGTGCGACTTACCGTGAGAATCTAATGAAAATATTTGCGGGAGGTTAAAGGAAAGGGGTGAAGGACCTGGTTTCTTGACGCCTGTGCCACGCAGCCCGTTTAACGGGCGGGCGTGAAACCTGCCTTACGGGTTTAATGGATTTTAGAAACCAGATCGAAATGCCTGATTATATTGTGAGAGACATTGGCCTTGCTCCGGGTGGGAGGCTGAAGATTGACTGGGTAAGTGCGCATATGCCCGTGCTAAACGCTATCCGAGGGGAATTTGAGCGGGACCGTCCTTTTGAAGGAATCCGTGTGGCCCTGTCCATCCACTTGGAGGCCAAGACGGCCTACCTGGCTGAGGTAATCCGGGCGGGAGGGGCCAAAGTGGCGATCACCGGCTCAAACCCTCTGTCCACACAGGACGATGTAGCCGCCGCCCTAGCCGCTGCGGGTATAAAAGTGTACGCCTGGTACGATGCTACCGACGTTGAATATAGGGAACACCTGCTTCATGTGCTCGACACGGGACCGCAGTTGGTTATTGATGACGGCGGGGATCTGGTAAACCTGCTGCATACTGTGCGAAAGGACCAGGCTGCGGAAATCCTGGGCGGGTGTGAAGAGACAACCACCGGTGTTAGGAGGCTAGAGGCGTTGGAGCGGGACGGCCTGCTGCTTTTTCCCATGCTGGCGGTCAACAACGCTTTTTGCAAGTACCTTTTCGACAACCGTTACGGTACCGGGGAGTCAGCGTGGTCCGCGATCATGCGCACTACAAACCTGGTAGTGGCCGGGAAGACCGCAGTTGTGCTGGGATATGGCTGGTGCGGCAAGGGAGTTGCCATGCGCGCCAGGGGCCTGGGCGCCAGGGTCATTGTGTGCGAGGTAGACCCTATCAAAGCTATAGAAGCCTGCATGGATGGTTATCAGGTGATGGATAGTATACAAGCAGCCGGTAAAGGGGATATTTTTATAACTGTGACGGGCTGCCGGGATGTCCTGGGCAGGGCGCATTATGAAAAGATGAAAGACGGGGCAATCCTCGCCAACGCGGGGCATTTCGACGTGGAGATCAACAAGCCGGAGTTGGCGGAATTGGCCCATGCCCGCAGGCAGGCGCGCCGGGACATCGAACAGTTCGACATGCCGGGCGGCCGTAAAATTTACCTTTTAGCCGAGGGCCGGCTGGTAAACCTGGCCGCCGGGGACGGCCACCCAACTGAAATCATGGATATGTCCTTCGGCATCCAGGCCCTTTCAGCCAGGTACATAATGGAAAATGCCGGTAGCATAGAGAAGAAACTGTACCGCGTTCCGGAGGAAATCGACCATAGGGTGGCCGGCTTGAAGCTAAAGGCAATGGGGGTTGAGATCGACAGCCTGACCTCAAAACAGCAGGCTTACTTGAACGAGTGGGGGGAATAAAAGGCGGGTTATCGGGTGTCATGGTTTTTATATAAGCAAAAACGTTATCCGGGGTGATTAAAATTGAGCAATATCCTGATTCGCGGGGTTACTGTCTTAACAATGGAAAGTCATGACAGTGTCATATCTGACGGAATTATTGCCATTGCAGGGGATCGTATTGCTGCTGTGGGTTTGCATAATGCGATACCGGCCGGATTTGTCGCCGGGCGTGAAATTGACGGCGCCGGTATGGTCGCTCTGCCGGGCCTGGTTAACTGCCATACCCACGCTGCCATGACCCTGCTGCGCAGCTATGCAGACGATCTGCCGCTGATGAAATGGCTTAACGAAAAAATATGGCCCCTGGAAGCTAAGATGCAAAGCGAGGATTTCTATTGGGGAACAATGCTGTGCTGTCTGGAAATGATTAAGTCCGGAACAACGACTTTTGCCGACATGTATTTTGAGATGAATCAGGTTGCCCGCGCCGTGGAAGAAAGCGGAATGCGGGCCTGCCTTTCCCGCGGTATGGTTGGCGTAGGACCGGGCGCCGGGAAGGCGGTTGATGAAAACATTAGGCTGGTCGAAGAATGGCATGGCCAGGCCGGCGGCAGGATTACAACCATGTTTGGTCCACACGCCCCATATACCTGCCCGCCCGAATATTTAAAAAAAGTCATTGAATTAGCCGCCCGTTACGGTGTAGGTATTCATATCCACGTAGCTGAAACAAAAGATGAAGTACAGCAAATCCAGGAAAATTACGGCACAACTCCGGTCCGGCACCTGGATGCCGTAGGCATTTTTGAAGTGCCGACACTGGCTGCCCACTGTGTATACCTGGACAAAGGTGACATAGAAGTATTGGCTGAAAAAAAAGTAGGGGTGGCCCACTGCCCGGAAAGCAATATGAAACTGGCCAGCGGTATATCGCCGGTGGAAGAGATGCTCAAGTCCGGTGTTATGGTTGGTCTGGGTACGGACGGGGCATCTAGCAATAACAACCTTGACATGATGGAGGAAAGCAATAACAACCTTGACATGATGGAGGAAATGCACTGCGCGGCTCTGCTGCAGAAGGTAGCATGCGGCGATCCAATGGCAATGCCTTCCTTTAAGACGTTACAAATGGCTACCAGCGGCGGCGCGCGGGTACTGGGCCTGCCAGATGTAGGGATGCTAAAGACAGGTATGAAGGCCGATCTAATTCTAGTAGACTTGCGCCGTCCCCATCTCTGCCCACAGCATGATATCATCGCCCACCTGGTTTATTCCGCCCAGTCCGCCGACGTGGACACAGTAATCATTAACGGTGAAATTGTAATGGAAGGCAGGCGGGTGCTAACCATAGACGAGAAAAAAGTCATGGCCGAAGCGCAAATGTGCGCTGACAGGCTAGTCGGCAAATAACAGCGCGGGAGCACCGTCCCCGTGCTCCCGTTTTTTACTTGTTTATCAGCGATTTAAAGATGGTTTTGGCGCCGGACGCGGCCATGCTAAGGAATCCTTTATGTGTGGAAAGGATATCCTCAATGGCCTGCAGGAGTATGTCCATTTCTTCTTTAGTCACGTTCAAGGGCGGTTCCAGCCTGATTACGTTAGGGTTGTTTAGTGTATAGGCGGTGATAATCCGGTACTTGTTCATC
>JALHFC010000361.1 GCA_022839445.1 Pelotomaculum sp. | reverse complement strand
CAACATCTCTGCTTTAGGAAGCTATATTTATCTGCAATTCAAAGGTGAAGAAGGACACGAGGCTGAAATCGAGCGCCTGCTCGGCAGCACCAGGGAACTAGAAGACGAAATCAATGACTACAAAGGGCAAATCGCAAAGTTGCACCCGAAGCCGCCTATTTGCCCCAGTTGCCAAAAAGAGATGCCAATTGGCGCCAAGTATTGCTGCAACTGCGGCGCCGACCTAGCCCCAGAAGAATAGGGACAGGGGGACAGTCCCCTTTTGGAAGGTCCTGGATGGGATTGACCGTCCAGGACCTTCCCTTTTTTATTGTTAAAATTTAAGTTATAGCCATACAAAAGGAAAGCTTGTATAATAAAACAAAGGAAAAGGCCGAATCCCCGGATAACCGGGGTACGGGGGAAACAATTTTTTGGGGTGAATCCGTTTGAGAAGTGAGAAAAACCGGGGTACGGGGGAAACAATTTTTTGGGGTGAATCCGTTTGAGAAGTGAGAAATGAGACGTGGGAATAGAAAGAATCCGGCAATGCCGGATTCAAACTAAGCTCTCACCTCCAACATCTCACCTCTCACATCTCAAACGGTAGGGCAATCCCTGGCCCGAATCCTTCAGCTAACCTCGAAGGCCAAAGGGGGAATATGATGTCTTTTGTTACCCGCGCACTTGCACTCTTTATCGTTTTAGCTGCATTGGCGGCGCCCGCCGTAGTCCATGCCGCCGTCCATACCGTATCTTCGGGGGAAACACTTTACGCCATTAGCCGCGGCTATGGCATCACTGTGAATTCCCTGATGCAAGCCAATAATATCACGGATACCCTTATTCATCCCGGGCAAAAGCTCTACGTGCCCGAAGAAAAACCAGCCGCCCCTCAACCGGTCCGTCTAGACGGGACGGCGAAAAGCAAAGCAATAGGCAGCAACAGCCGCATCTACACTGTCCAGGCGGGGGACAACTTCTATGATATCGGTCAAAAATTCAGCGTCAACCACGAGAGGATTATGGCGGCTAACGGTCTTGACAGCACTATAATTTATCCGGGCATGACCCTTTAT
>JALHFC010000128.1 GCA_022839445.1 Pelotomaculum sp. | reverse complement strand
TACTAACCTATCCTTTGAACGGTGGGTGGAGGTTTTTGGGGATCCAACTGTCACTAGCGCTATGATAGATCGGCTTACTTACAAAGCTATCTTAGTGGACATGGAGGGTGATTCCTACAGATTGAGGGAAACTTTGAGGGAAAATGGGGCGTCATTTGATTTTGATAAAGTTGCAGTATAAAAAATTAGTGCCTGTGGATGAGTTTCAGGGGCACATTATTATAGATAAAGTGACCTAAAATTCAATGGCCTTTTGACCTAATTTTCACTTGACAAATACAAAAAGAAGCGATGGCCAAATAACGGCGAAACAATCTTTTGAAATTTTTTATTGTATTTTTGGAACCTTTTATCCCAGGGATGTGTAAAGGTTTAAAGAAGGTATGGAAACCATTGTTTCGCACCTGGAAAACATGATTAAAACCAAGATTATCGTTGGAGAGCCAATCAATGTGGACAATACCACTATCATCCCCGTTATGTCGGCTAGTTTCGGCTTTGGCACTGGTGTCGGGGAAGGTACGGAACCCGGTAAGGGCGGCGGAAAAGGTGGAGGCGGCGGGGCAGGGGCAAAGGTCAATCCCTCCGCATTGATCATAATCCGTGAGGGTGAGATAAATGTCTACAACCTTGGACAGAAAGGGACCCTGGAAAAACTCGCGGGGATTATACCCGATATCGTGAACAGGTTCAGCAAAGAGGGAACAAAGGCTGAGTTTGATTGAGTACGGATTTCCCACATTCATCAGCAGTTGGACAAAATAACTTGTTTCCTCTTTATTTTATTTGCAATATAAAATGGACATGTTAGAATTATAATAAAATTCATGGGGGTAGAAAAATGGTAGAGGAAAAGATGGATAGGGACAACGTGGAGCAGGGGCCGATGGAGGAACATCCTTTTTATAGGAATAGATCTTTAAAGGCATTAATTTTAATTCTTACAATAGCAGTCCTTGTAATTCCCGTGGTAATGATTATTAATACCCTTTTGGGCAAACCGGCGTTTTTCTTTTTTTAAAAGGAATGCCCGGGACGGGGGGACAGGTCCCTTGTCCCCCTGGGTCCATTATAGGTTACCTGTCCACAACGGGATTGATTTGCAAGAAGTGCGGCAATGTAATGAAAGCGCAGGTGGGTAGATATGGCCTTTTTGTCGACTGCACCTGAACGGGTCAGTCCCTCATTACGTACCTCTGGCTTCCGCACCGACTTTCAGATTGTCAGCACAGGCAAGATGAAAAAAATTTTCAAAAGTATGAAAATCGTAAATATATTACTCATTTTTTAAACTGTCAATGAAAGCTTGAAACCCCCTATTTTCAAGGGGTCTCAAGCTTTTTTGTTCTTTCAAAGTGTTAAAGATGGGGGACCGATATTGGTCATTCCAAATTGTGATAGAATATGGTAGAATTCAAAGTGGGAATACATAACTAAACAAACGGGCCTCACCTACCGGGGATGGAAACATCTTCTTTGAAGGGGGGTGAGGCAGGATGCAATCTATCGCACTACCAGATACAATTCAGATCGTGATAGCGGTTATCCTTCTGATCACCCTTGTTGTGTTAATCGCCGACCGCAGGCGCTAAATGCGTAACCCCTTAAACTGTTACAGCAGTTTAAGGGGTCGTAATAAAACCTCGGTAGGTTGAGGCGCATACGCCGTTTTTAGTTATCAGTGTTCCCATTTATATTCTTATTATACGTTAAACTAATAGTTGTTTCAATAGGAACTAGTGTGCCATTTATTGTTAGTATTGTTAGTGCTCGGGAAGGTTTTAGATGGTCAAGCCATCCAGAACCTTCCAAAAGGGGACAGTCCCTCGCCACCGTATTAAAGAAAGGAATGGTGTCGAAGAATGAAAAGGAATTTGTCCAAAAGCAGGTTGGGGATAGCGGCTGTTGTTTTAATATTAATGTTTTTAACCGTCCTGCCGTGCAGCGCGGCGCCAGTGACCGGGGTGTCAGCCGACGCCGGGCTGCAATTAACCCTCAAATATTTGACGGCTACACAGCCTTCGGCCGCACAGAGCTACACCCGTATATATAGCCAGGCCCTGCAGGACGCCATGCTGGCAAAAGAAAGCGATATCTGCCATAGCCTTGTGTCCATTGACCCGGCAAGCAAAAATTTGCTCTGGCGGGATGGCCGCGTCCTGGTGGTTACCTGGACCAAATACCCGGAAAGTTACCCCGTGGGGACAGAGGTAACCACATACTGGGGAGACACCTGGGTTACAGCCGTGCCGGAGCTCAAAGATTTTATTACTAGCAATAATTTATCCCCGCTGGACACCCTTAGGGTGGAACAACTGCTTGGACTTCCGCCGGGTAGCGGTTACAAAAGCTTTGCGGAACTCTGGGTAAAGCCCGCAGACCTTTTTCGCCCCGCGCCGGACAACGAGATAAACGATACCTGGGCAGGCCTGGCGTTTAATGATTCTGTATCCGACGGGTATAAAACCTGGTTTAACAACAATATCCTTTCCTTATATTTTGGCAATAAAAAATGCCCCTGGACCAGGCTAGGCTACACCTATGACTGGGGGAACCCGCGCAGTAAAATCGGCCTCAGTGAATTTGTGATCAAAAAAGGCGCTGTTGTAACCGTCAACTCCCTGCAGTCCAACGAAGATTACATAAACCCCGCGCCAGGGGCGCCAATCTTTCCTGTGTCCGCCCAGGAACAGCCCGCGGCGTTTGACCCGGAAAGAAGAATGCAGCTGGACACTGTTTTTCAGGTATCCACCATCAATGCGCTTCTGCAGGGACTTTACGACGGGGTTATTACCTGCGGGGACCTGAAGAACCGGGGAAATTTCGGCATCGGTGTCTTTGCGGGGCTGGATGGTGAAATGGTAGAACTGGACAATAATATCTACCAGATCAAAGCCGACGGAAAGGTTTATTGTCCCGGCGACGAAGAAATAATTCCCTTTGCCACAGTGACTTTTTTTGAAACAGACAGCCTGCAGCCAGTCAAAAATATAAACACTTTGGACAACCTGCAGCAAATGCTGGACAAAATGATCACGAACAAAAACTATTTTTATGCCGTCCGTCTGGACGGGGTATTTAACTATGTCAAAACCCGCAGTGTGCCCGGGCAGGAAAAACCATACCCGCCCCTGGCGAAAGTAACGGCAAGCCAGCCCACCTTTGAATATAAGAATATCAAGGGGGCCATAGTGGGCTTCTGGTGTCCCCAGTACGTTGAGGGCATTAGTGTGCCCGGTTATCACCTGCATTTCATTAGTGAAGACCGGACGCGGGGCGGTCACCTGCTGGAATGCGGGGTGGTAGAAGGGCTAGTAAGAATAGACAGTTCTGCGGACTTTCATATGATGCTGCCGGAAGGGGATGATTTCAGCAAGGCCGACCTGGTAGCGGACCGCAGCGAGGAAATAAAAAAGGTGGAAAAGTGAGCCGATAAATCTATTCACAGAAGCGCTGTCAATTTCTTCATGCTTGCTTAAGCTTTAACTAAGCTGCAGTTACAAACAAATATATCATATTCCCATCTTTTTTGCGCCGGACTGAGTTTAACAGGTATTTAAGGCAAAAAGCCCCTGAACGCTAGAATATTCAAGGGCTTTCAAATTAGGATACGCGAGGGGGATGCAATCCCCCTCGAACATTTTTATTGCTCCTTAATGTACGTAAAGACAGTCAGGACAGGAAAAGACGGATCACTTCAATAGCCACGAGGACGGCTACCCCCAGCGCCGCCACAAGCGCTGCCAGTCGCGCCCGGCGGCAGGCAATCGCTAAATGCGATAGTTCCGTTTCCAGCCCGGCGAGCTTGTGGTTGATTTCGTTTATTCCGGCGCCGATGGTGTCGATCTTGCCGGCCGGGGGCGCCACCACTTTCTTGTGGATGGTTGAACCCAGCGATCTTACCAGTTCTATCCGGCTTTGCGCGCTATCATTCTTCATCCTGGTTTCCGCCACCGGCCTGGTTTATGGCGTCCCTAAGCGCGGCAAGAATGATCAAGGGCAGCTGCCGCACTTCATCCTCCAGCGTTTCCAGCCTCCCGGCAAGCTCCACTAGCCCTGACCGGTTTTGGGACTCCAACTCCTCAATACGGCCGGCCAATTTCAAGTTTCCCTCCACAACAGGCAGCACCATCTTTTTCTTTAATCCCGCCAGAATGTCTTCAAGCATTTTTTGGATTAGTTCGTCCCCGGCTCTTTCCGCAACCCGCCCGCCAAGTTTTAACTCCACAACAACGCCCCCTCTAAGATTTTAATAAAACACATTGGTTTGTTAACGCCGCTCCTCCCCCCATAAGGTTTTATTAAAGTGTATCAATGGTTTTTTTTAGTATAGATAAAAATTTTTCCGTTTCCCTCCTGGTGTGTGTCTCTATCGTTGTGCGCAAACAGGCGCCGAAATCATCCAGGAGGTGTTTTTTGATTTCATTACCGGTGCGACCGCTGATCTCCCCGATGATTTTACGCAGCCTTTCCTCAAGGACCCGCGCATTTTCCATGAGTCAAAACCTCCCAGAAAGATAAATTGCATTGCGGATATCTTTTAGCCTTCTCTTTGATGCCCTCAAATTCTTATGCGTTTCGCGGAGCTCTTTTATAGTCTCGAAAGAAAGCTCTCCAGACAGGAGTTTGTTGTTTATTTTGCGCGTGGCGCCATTTAAAGCAGCATACAGCTCATCGATTTTAGATTGGTAAAAATCCTTACCACGATACCGGATGATCCCTTCCTCCAGGCTTTTTAAAAGAGCGCTCATCCCGGCTTCTTCCCCGGACAGGCCTTTTGTGGCAGAAATGAGAAATATTTTAGGGGCAGTTATTTTCCATGTGCCGTCGGGGCTTGACGTGGTTGTAAGCGCTTTTCGGATAAAATTATAAACCGTCTCCCGCTGAAGCGGGGTAAGAGTGTCGGCAAAATTGACAACAAAATAAAGTCTTTCATGCTCCTTGAAACCCCTGGCCATACCTGACTGCAAGAACTGCTCAAAATTTTCCATGTCCATTTCGTTGAGGATATGCCTGGCATTAAAAAATATTAAGATGGCGTCGCTTTCCATGATAAAGCGGCGTGCCTTCTCGTAATGGCTTTTTTTGATCCAATCTATACCGGGTGTATCCACAAGCGTTGCCAGTTCCAGGATCCCGGCGGGGAACTGGATCTCAACCATGTCAATTTTAAAGTTGCTGTCCGGTCCCGTAGCCTTCCTAAACGATTCCACCCCATCCATTTTTTCGAGGTCGTATTCCTGTATCCCCGGATCCTCTAAAGTTACCCTTACTTTTTGTATCACTTTTTTTGACTTTAGAAATTTTTCAGGAATTAGCCTGTAGGTAGAAGGTAGGGTTTTTGCACCGGGGACCATCGCAAAAGCCCCCGCGGCAAATAATTCCCTGACACGGCGGATATGCCCGGTGATTTCTGGCTTGCCGGCGCGGGTAAAACGGTTGTTGTCACATACCTCAAAGGCAGTGACACCCGGGTCGGCGCTTGCCAGCCATCTTTCAAGCGCTGCCAGTTCCTCTTTATTCAAGCAGGCTTTATTCCCAACGCGGCTGTAAATCTGCAGTGTTACTTGAGGAGGGGTGTATATAACGGCTTTTTTCCTTGTTGCGTGGGTCAACCTGGTTATAGAAGTAGTTGTAGGGCCGTCGGCAGTTGGGAGAATCTCTTCTTTTAGCAGCGCATTGAAAAATGTAGACTTGCCGGTAGAAAAACCACCGGTCGCCACCACTGTAAAACGCTCCTCCGCTACTTGACGGTAGAGTTCTTTTAACCTTGTTGGGTCAACTAAATTTTTAATATGTTTTTCATCCAAAAGAAGGTGGATCAAGTTCAAAAGGGCTTGCCGGTTTTCCCTGATCCCGGTGTTTTTCATATGGTAGGGCTTACCCCCGGCGCCTCTTGCGTCCGCCGCGATGTTAGCCTTGTTTATTTTTTTCAGGCAATATGCCAGTTCATTTTTGACTGTTGGAATGGAGTGAATGAGCTGCTCTACCCCTAGTATTTTCCGGGATGTTTTAAGCACTTCCCAGAATTCAGAAAGGAAGACGGTATCGTTTTTGATCTCTGCAGTTTTTTCAAGCGCCTCGGGTATTTTAACGTCCATATCGCCTAGCGCCCGGTACGTGCGGCGCAAGTCTTCCCCGGCTAGCTCCACCTCTAGAAACAAGCGCAGCGTTTCAATGTTTTGCTGGTTATTGGTGTTAATTGTATTCACCCTGACCGGGCTTAAAAATATTTCTCTCAGCGCCGACCTGGTTGCCTCCAAAGATGTGCCGTCGCTTAGCCCTAGGTTGCAATTCAGCCAAAAAGAGATGTCGCTCAAATTCCTTTTTTTCCAAAGTGATGCCAGCTTGTACAGGAATACACGGCATAAATCGTCTATTCCCCGCTGGTGAAAGAGGTAGATAATCTTATCCGCCCCTTTCGCGGCATGTTCAGCCTGCGCGTAAGGGATGCTGTTAAGAGAATCGATACCGGGGGTGTCCACGAGACGACATTTGTTTAAAAGCCGAACCTTTATACGTTGCCCTGAAAGAAGTACCATACTCGAAATACATTAGGCAGGACGTAGTGGGGACAATTCCCACCGGGCTTGCATCCAGCCCCAACAGTTGGTTTATCAGCGTTGACTTTCCGGAGTTGTAAGATCCAAGGACAGCCACACAAGGCGCCGGCGCCCGGCAAAAATGCTCTTTTACCGACTCGCTACCGCTAATAAAACGGTATATATTATTCGTTTCCAAAAAAAGCCGCCCCCAGTCAACCGTGGTAAATGTTACTTGCGGTTCTATATATTAACGATATTAGTTACGTTGATTATTTATAACCTCATTATAACCTCACATTTTAAAAATTATTGGTAAAAATGTTGAGCCGGTATTGGTATAATAATATTAGGGGGCCTTTCGTTTTACCGTTATGACAACTATTTTTTTGGGGGGGGTTGCTTAAATGAAAACAGTATATATCTTTGGCGCGGGCGCTTCGGCCGCCGAAGGGGCGCCGGTGGTGCGAAACTTCCTGCGGACAGCTTACCAGTATTTTAAAGAGGAAAATTATGATGCCGACATAGAGATCGTGTGGGAGTTCCTGGAATATTTTTACGGTACCAGGAAGAAAATAAAAACCGGGGCCGACTTAGATAGCTACCCAGGTATCGATGAAATATTCAACATTGTAGATTGGTGCCTGTTGCACAACCAGGCCTTTTCCATACGCTTTCCCCGGATCAGGTTGCATGACGTAAAGACGGCGCTTGTTAAACTAATCAGCATGACTCTGGACCGATCCCTACCGCTACACAATGGTATGCACCGGTCTTTCGTGTC
>JALHFC010000127.1 GCA_022839445.1 Pelotomaculum sp. | reverse complement strand
CCACAGCATTGAAATAACCTTTTTCTTCCCAATGACTATACCATTTTTCCTCCACCAGCCGGGGATCATATGTGGATGGAATGTCTGCCTTAGCCAAAAAATCAACTCCTCGTTAATGTAATACCAGCCACGGGGACGGTTCCCTTGGCTGGCATACCAGCCAAGGGAACCGTCCCCGTGGCTGGTATATACTTTCCTTAACAACAAAAAACCCTTCCGTCTCAAGGACGGACGGGTTAATCATCCGCGGTGCCACCCTGAATTCCGCCAAAATACGCTATTTGTGAAAGGCGGGCGACAATCCCACCTCTCACCTCCCACCTCCCACATCTCAAAACAGCGGCTCTCATAAGCTGTAACGGGCATACCCGCCCGCGCTTACTGCCGGTTCAGCGCGGGGGTTCCGGGACGACAGGACGGGCGCGGGCAGGAAACCTTGCAGCCTGGGGTCTCCTTCTCTGTGACGGCCGATTCGGCCACTGCCCGCCGGGACCTTCCCCTTCCCTTCATAACTGTAAATATAACTTTTATAGAATATATTAACGATTTTGAAGGGTGGTGTCAACTATTGGCGGCAATCAACAACCATAATTCCTGATCACTAATTCACTAACCGGTCCCCGGCCGCTACCCTTGCAGTTGATCGCCCTCCTGGCTGTTACTGTTCTAATATCATAGCCTTCATATAACTCCCGGATAAATGGCGTATCCGAATTGCTGAGCATTACCTTGCAGCCCAGCCGGTCAAGTTCCCTGAACACATCTGCGAGACGCCGCTGGTCTTCTTCTTTAAAAGCATCTGCGGTGTAGCTTGTAAAATTCGCCGTTTTTGAAAGCGGGTGATAAGGCGGATCGCAATATACGAACATTTCCGGGCCGGCCACATCTAATACCTTGCTGAAATCAGCGCACATTATTTCAGCTTCCTGTAAAGCTGCGCTTACCCGGCGGAGGTTCACTTCATCAATGATCCTGGGGTTCTTATACCGCCCGAACGGGACATTGAACTGCCCCCGGCTGTTGACCCGGTAGAGTCCGTTAAAACAAGTCCTGTTTAAAAAAAGAAATCGCGACGCCCGCCGGATATCGTCAAGAGAAGCGGGGTCCTCGCCCCTGATGAGGTAGTAATAACTTTTAGTGTTTTCGTGGCGTTGCAGGTCAGTTAACAATAGCTCCAACTTATGCTTAACAACCATATAAAAGTTGATCAGTTCTTCATTGTTATCAATAAGGACAGCCCTGTGGGGCGTTAAATAGAAAAAGACCGCTCCGCCGCCAAAAAAAGGTTCAATCAGACAATTTATTTTGTTCGGGAAAAGTGGCATGTACTGTATTAGCAGCTGAGTTTTACCGCCGGCCCACTTAACCGGGGCTTTTACAACATATCCCATGTCTATTGTGACCACCTTAAACTTCCGGTTTCAAGTTGCAATAATAGTACCTGCCAACTAAAAAACCCGACCTTAAACGCGATCAGGTTTTTTTAATAATTAGGCGCACGGCCCGTTCTTTTGTTTATATACTTCAGCCACCACTGCACTCGTGGGCGATTCCGGTCATGCCCTCCCTGATTTTATCATTAACTAGCCCCACAAGGGCCTGAAACCTCCCGCTTGCTTCGTAATATAACCTGACCTTTTCGTTTGCCATAATCTTTCTTTCCAATTCCTCAAGCTCTTCTATATTCTCCCTGGTAATCGGTTGTCCGTTCATTGCCCTTGTCTCATATAGTTTTTGTAGATCCTGGAAGTCCTCGACTAGTTTTAAAGCATCTTTGTCCTTGTGTAGATTTTCCTCGTTTAGCGACATACGTTTGAACTCATCACTTTTGGAAATTTCTCTGCCAAGATCAACCGCTTGTTCTAATATCGACATTTTTTCACCTCCTGAAGCTATTTTCTCCAGAAAGGCGAAAATTCCTCTTAAAAATTGCGCGGCATAGAAATCTTTCTTTTGGAAGAACCACTTCTCCGCTCATACATATTTACGCCAAACAGTCCGCCTACAGTGCCTGTTATTCCCAACAACGCGGCGCGCGCCAACATTGCGGATATGGCTAATCCCCCGGCGCTGCCGGCCATAAACAACGCCACCAGCAATAAACCGTACAATAAACCTACCAGTAACCCATGCAAAGATCCATGCGCGCCGGACACCTTGCCACCGGCAACCCCCCCGGCAAAGGCGCCTACAAAAGAACCGGCGGTTATAAAAGCGCTGAGGTTGTAGACCGGACCGGAGGCCAGTACCACCCAGGCGCACATCAGGGCGCAGGTCACCAAAGTCGCGCCCAGCGCCCAGGCTAGTCCGGTGAGGACGGGGCCTGCCTTTAATTTATTTAGCACAGGCGTTTCGCGTTTTGACCAGTGCACAAAAGCAAAGCGTTTCAAGAGCAACACCCCCGGGTTTACTTTCCATTATTTTATGCCGGGCTGCCCAAATTATGATAAATATTTCCAGCCTGAGGGGAGCACTGGGACGGTTAATGTGAAAGTACGGAAACAAATGGATACTTTCATCCGTTCTACTGTGTAAAGCATTTTCATGGTTGTTCTTTTGCTTCCGACGGAAGCAAAAGAACCATCCCCGTGCTCCCCCGCCTCCCCCGCCTCGTTGATAAAATTATCCTGCCGGACGTGCCATGGCATGAATGAAAACCCTTTTCCTGAAATAGTAATTTAAAAATAAGGGAACAGGGGGTTTGCTGTCTTGCGCTCTAGAAGAAAAAAAATCATTATAATTTTATCTGTTGTATTAGTTTTAGCAGCCATTGCTTACCCGGCGTGGCACAGGTTGAAAACGCCCGCCACAATCGAACCGGTCTATACCGTGCGGGTTTTGGAGTCGGCGCGCTCGCCGTACTTCCTTCCCCAGTACCTGGCCCTAAACCTGGGTTTCTTTGAAGAACAAAGCTTAGATGTAAACATCACCACCACCAGCCAGGAAGCCGTCCGCAATGCGCTGGCAGACGGAAGGACAGATATAGCCCTATGCGGCCTACAAAAAATAATATATAACCCCGACGCCAAGGACCTGCAAGCTAAAGTTTTTGCCACAATGGGCCGGCGGGACGGTTCACTGCTTTTGTCCAGGAAGAATACGGAAAACTTTCAGTGGCAGGAGTTAAAAAACAAAACAATCATAGGCGGCGCCCACGACGATAGCTCGGGAATAGCGCTTGAAGAAGTTTTAAGAAGGCACGGCTTGCCACCTTACCGGGGGGTAACCATATACTACAATATCCCGGATTCACTGCGCCTTGGCGCCTTCCGCGCCGGAACAGGTCACTATATTCAACTGCTGGAACCGGACGCTACTCTGGCTGAAACAAAGGGTTACGGCCAGGTGATCGCATCGGTAGGCGAAGCTGCCGGAGACATGGTGGTTACGGCCTATGCCGCCCTACCGGGCTATATTGAAACAAAACCTGAAGTGATTCAGCGTTTTACCAATGCTATTTATAAAGCCCAACTTTGGCTAAGCCTACATAGCGCCGAAGATGCTGCAATAGCAGCGGCGCCTTCTTTCCCCAACCTTGACAACAAAGTGCTTTTAAAGTGCATAGAGCGTTACCGGGCGATGCAGGTTTGGGCTGCAAGCCCCGAGGTGACAAAAGAATCTTACGAAGCATTTCATGCCGCAGCAAAAAAGGCCGGGACAACCGTTGTCACTGATTTTGCACGGCAGGCTATAGAAACGGTGGTATATGCATCGGAAGTAGAGAAGAAAAAGAAAAAGTTGCCCTTAAAGCTTATGAGCGCCCGTTACCCCTTGATAATGGAGGTTGGAAGCAGCTTCAAAAATCCAGATGGCGGGTAACATCCCTCCTGGGCAATACCGGCTTTTTAAAAACTAAACGTATTCCGGTTGTTTTGTTTTTAGAAACCAGGTTTCTCATGGTGGCAGATATAAGAGCCGGCGCATCAAACACGCAAGTTTATTCAACCTTTTGTGCTTCCCCAAAACTAACATGCTGCTTTCGCGGCACAATCTAGCATGAAAATGGTTGGGGCTACAACTGGTACCGCAACCGGCCATTGAGGTCTGTCTGTGAGACAAAGGTGGAGCCAGTTTAAGCAGTGTGGCTAAGTCTTTTCATTATCAACCCCGGCCCAGCGGCCGATTATCTCAAGCAGTTCCTCGCGGCCCTGGCCGGTTTTGGCTGAAAAGGGCACCAACCGGTCACCGGAAGATAGTTGCAGGGTGTTCTGTAAAACCTTAAGCGACTGCGCCAGCTTGGAGCGG
>JALHFC010000126.1 GCA_022839445.1 Pelotomaculum sp. | reverse complement strand
TATAAGACAAACGCGGGTATTTTTTTATGTCTAATGTTTATGTTAATGTTTTTCGGGGGATATTTATTCTAATTTTTGTGCTTACTGTAATATTTATGCTTGTGTTGATTAGCGGCCTTTTATTCTACGGAAAATGGGCCGCATTTCTTGCTGTTATTCAACACCCCGAATTTCATTTTGCCGTGGTTTTTACACTGTGGACATCACTTCTTGCAACCACCTTCGCGGCTATCGTGGCGGTTCCCTGCGGCTACATACTCTCCCGGTATGACTTTCCGGGAAAGGTGCTGGCCGACACACTGATGGACATACCTATCGTGCTGCCGCCCCTGGTAAGCGGGGTGGCCCTATTGATCCTATTTGGCCCAATTTTGGGAGACGCCCTGGTCCGGGCCGGAATGGAAGTTGTATTTTCAACGCGAGGTGTTGTTATCGCCCAGTGGTTTATCGCCACTCCTTTCGCCGTTAAAACTTTTCAGCAGGCTTTCAGCTCCATTGATCCCCGCCTGGAAAAAGTGGCGCGAACCCTTGGATACTCACCCCCCGGCGTATTTCTGCGGGTAACCATGCCGCTGGCCAAAAGCGGTATTCTGGGCGGCCTGACCATGACCTGGGCCAGAGCCCTGGGCGAATTCGGCGCGACCGCCATGCTGGCCGGCATAACCAGGATGAAGACGGAAACCCTGTCTATAGCCATATTTTTAAACATGTCCATCGGCGATATCCAGTTTGCCATGGCAACAGCCATCATCATGCTGCTGGTGGCGTTGTCTTTAATGATCGCCTTTAAAATGTTTACCAGAACAGGTGTGCAATTATGAGCAAAACACTGCTTGAAATTAACAACCTTACCGTTAAAGTCGGCAAATTTTCCCTTAAAAACATAAGGTTTTCCATGGAATCAAATGATTGCGTTGTTATTCTAGGGCCGACCGGGTGCGGCAAGACAGTTCTTCTCGAGTCAATAGCCGGGCTAAAGGGAATCACGAGCGGGTCAATATTTTTAAACGGCAGGGAAATCACTCACCTGCCGCCGGAAGCGAGACACCTGGGATTTGCCTACCAGGACAGCTTGCTTTACCCCTTTATGACTGTTCAAGATAATATCTTGTTCGGCGCAAAGGCCAGGGGGTCGGCCGGTTTGCCCGAAACAAGCCGGCGCCTGGAGCGCCTGGCGGAGACAATGGGAATCGCGGGCCTTCTTGAGCGTTATCCCAAATTTTTAAGCGGAGGGGAAAGACAAAGAGTTTCGCTGGCCAGGGCTATTATGACGGCTCCTCCCCTGTTGCTGCTCGACGAACCCCTTTCCGCCCTTGACCCGCAGACCCGCCATACCATGCAGGAACTGCTGAGGGAAATCCACCATGAGGAGGACATCGGCATCATTCACGTCACTCATGATTTTTCCGAAGCGGCACAGCTCGGCAACAGTATGATCGTGCTGAATAACGGGAAGATTGAACAAAAAGGAAATCCTCAGGACATCTTCTACCGCCCCGCAAGCGAATTCACAGCAAGGTTTCTACGGGAGGAAAACCTGATTCCCGGGTCTGTCATTTACCGGAACGGCCGGCACTGGTTTGAAAACAGCAACGGCATGCTGCTGGGACCGCTAATGGAACGCAGCCTGCCCAGGGGCTTAAGCGCAACTAATAATCATGTAAACTTGTTTGTCAGAGCCGGCAGTCTTCGACTTAGCCGGGACGGTGATACACCTACCTCCACCAATAGCTGGACGGCTCTAATTAAAAATATTACCATGAATAGAACCCATGTAGATGTATTCTGTAACGGAAATGGACACTGGCAGACCGTGCTATCTATAGCCGAGTGGCAAAATCTAAAATTAATCAAGGGTGACAAGGTCAGGCTATCGGTGAACCCGGATAATCTCCATATTATTGCCTGAGCAAACAGCCTTATTCATTTTGGTAACACAACACAATAGGAGTCTATTCTTTTGTGACGAATAGATTGGTAACGACGGCTGTGAAAATAATAATGTATGGGGGCTTTTACTATGACTAAAGGTATAAATTCGTCATCATTTCTCACCCGTTTAAAAAAAGAATTTGTCAAACTTGTTGATAAATATCAAATCGGGCAAATGAGGGTAAAGGTCCGGGCGAAGCTGCTCAGCCCGGAAGATGCGATTGGTTCCACCAAGCGCGACGACTATGTGCTATTAAGAGGCAAAGAGCGCTTAATGCAGGCAGAAGTACTTGGTTGCAAAGGCCAGGCTTTTACCAGCGCGCCGGGCAATTTTGACGGCGCCCTGGAAGATGTTCTGGCCATGCCGCTTACAAATGACTTCCAGCGGGCCATTTACATCGCTACCCTGAACGCGGTTATCTGCCACACCGGCAAAGCAGCCAATACAATCCACTGCCGCAATGAAGGACCGGAACTTTGCGCGCGCCAGGCAGTGGATTTCTTTCAAAAGAACTACGGGCGGCCCCGGATACTGATGATTGGGTACCAACCGGCTTTGGCGGAAGCTCTGAACGAAGCCTTCCCGCTGATCGTTTTGGATCTGGACCCGGCCAATATCGGCGTTACCAAAAAAGGAGTGCTTATCAAAGACGGTGTTGCCGATTTAGATGAAAGCCTGGCTGCAAGCGACGTCATTTTTTCTACCGGCAGCGTCATTTGCAATAACAGCATCGACGTATTTTACAACAGCGGCAAACCGCTTGTCCTGTTCGGCACAACTGGCGCCGGGGCAGCGGCTTTGCTCGACATTGCCCGTTTCTGCCCGGAATCCGGCAGCGGCATTCACACCGGCGACGGTTCTTGACACTCAAACCATACCCTGTGAAATTCCGTTCAACCCCTCATGACCGGGGGTCATAACTACCGGCGAAAATAGGTGCATTATAGAAGGTTATTTGGACGCTGATTTTCGGCGCAAGGCGAAAATCAGCGTCCTTTTACGTCAAAGAACTATCTCCTTTTATTTCCTTAATACAACTTCCCGCTATCAAACCCCATTTTCGTATTAAATTTGTTTTTTGGCTTTACTACACGGCGATTATGTTGTTTAATGTTAGTATCGACATAATTTTTTTGGGAGAAGGTGGGGCAAATTGTTGTACGAAAGCACCAGGGGGCAGTACAAGCGGGTTCTATCCGCGGAGGCGATCAAGTTGGGCATTGCTCCGGACCGGGGTCTGTTTGTCCCCTGCGAAACTGTAAAGGTCTCCGGCAAATTGCTTGAACAAATGATTGGCCTCAACTACCGGGAAAGGGCCGTTTTGCTTTTAAAAAAATACTTGAGTGATTTCACAGAGGAAGAAATTAAAGAATGTGTTGAGCTTTCCTATAATATAGAAAAATTCGGCACACCGGAAGTAGCGCCGGTACGCAAATTGGACCAAAACCTGTACATCCTGGAACTGTGGCACGGCCCCACCTGTGCCTTTAAAGATATGGCGCTGCAAATCCTGCCTCACCTGTTGACCAAAGCAGCCTTCAAAACAGGTGAAAAATCAACTATTGTGATCCTGGTGGCCAC
>JALHFC010000125.1:7658-8465 GCA_022839445.1 Pelotomaculum sp. | reverse complement strand
GAGCGCGGCGCTGCGGCGGTCCGCCTCCTCCAACCGACGCTGTTCCAGGGCCAGCCCGGCGTTTTTGGCGACCATCTCCACCAGCTTCTTCTTTTCACCACGCCGGGGCGTCTTCAGACATACCATGGCGCCCCTTTTACCCGAAAGCCATTTTTGAATTACCACTTTTTCTTCCCCTATTTCCGCCGGAAGCAATATTACACCGGGAACAAAATCTACACCCGAATAATACTGCTCAATAAAAGCAGTAACTACCCCGGCCCGGCTTAAACCTTCCGTCCCCTTCAACATAAAGCTTTCCCGGCCGGTAATTTTACCGCCCCGGATAAAAAACACCATTACACAAGCCTCGTCCGAAATTTCCGACACGGCCACAACATCCTGATCCTCAAAACCACCCGAAACAATCTTTTGTTTTTCCACTACTTCCTTAACAGCCTGAAGCTGGTCGCGCAAGCAGGCGGCCCGCTCAAAATCCAGCCTTGCCGCCGCCTCCTCCATCCTTGCCGCCAAGCGTTTGATCACATCGTCCTGGCGTCCATCTAAAAATAGACATACTTCGTTGATCATCTGGTGGTATTTTTCCCTGTCCGCGAGCCCGCAGCATGGTCCCAAACAGCGCCCAATATGGTTATTCAGGCAAGGCCTGCTCCTAACAGGGGGAGTCTTTTGCTTGCATTGGCGGAAAGGAAAAATTTTTTTAAGCAAGCGCAAGGTCTCGTTTACGGCGCCGACCCGGGTGTAAGGCCCGAAATACCTGGAACCGTCCCGGACATGGCGGCGGGTGATAACCACCCTGGGAAAATC
>JALHFC010000125.1:3902-7559 GCA_022839445.1 Pelotomaculum sp. | reverse complement strand
TCCTGAGCGACACGGCTTTGCCGATGTAAATGATTTTTCCGTCTTTATCCTTGTAGATATAAACCCCGGGCCTGGGTGGAAGCAGTTTAATTTTTTCCTCCAACTGCATGTAAGCACCACTTTCTTGAAAGAACCAAATTATACTTGCCAGGAAGCATTTTACAGTATATTCTTATACTTAAGGGGGCATGAACATGGATAACAAGATGATGATAATCCTTGAAGATATCAAATCACTTGTTAAAGTGAATATAGAAGGCCAAAAAGCATTCGAAGAACGTTTTGAAACGCGCCTGTCAAATATTGAAAATGAAATGTGGTCCGACCTGATTGCCAGGGAATACGGCCGGATGCGAATGGACATTGAGCTTTTAAAGGAAGAGGTTTCTTTTTTAAGTCAAAACGCCTGATCATGCAAATAGAAGCGCCCGGCCATCTTACATAGTTATTTACACTACATTTTCACCGTTATCCACACATAGTTCCATGCCCTGGCAGGGTCCTTTGGCCAAAGCCTCCCGCAAGAACCTCCCCGTGTAGGACTCCGGTGCTGCCGCTACCTCTTCCGGCGTGCCGGTGGCCACTATTTCACCGCCCTTATCGCCACCTTCAGGACCCAGGTCAATGATGAAATCAGCGGTTTTGATTACATCCAGGTTGTGCTCAATCACTACTACGGTGTCCCCGGCCTCCACCAGGCGGTGCAGCACTTTTAGCAACTGGTCGATGTCGGCGGTATGCAGCCCGGTGGTCGGCTCGTCCAGGATGTAAAAGGTCTTGCCGTTTGAACGCCGGGACAGTTCCGTCGCTAGTTTCACCCGTTGCGCCTCGCCGCCGGAAAGGGTGGTGGCTGGCTGCCCCAGGTGAATGTATCCCAATCCGACGTCATGTATAGTTTTCAACCTGCGGTAGATCCGGGGAATGTGGCGGAAGAATTCCACCGCCTGGTCCACCGTCATCCCCAGCACCTCGGCAATATTTTTGCCCTTATATTTTACCTCCAGTGTTTCCCGGTTATAACGCCGGCCCTTGCATACTTCGCAGGGAACATATACGTCCGGTAAAAAGTGCATCTCGATCTTGATGATACCGTCACCCCGGCAAGCCTCGCAGCGCCCTCCCTTGACGTTAAAACTAAAGCGGCCGGCTTTGTAGCCACGCATCTTTGCCTCCGGGGTGCAGGAGAAAAGATCACGAATGTCGTTAAATACCCCCGTGTAGGTAGCCGGGTTGGAACGTGGCGTGCGCCCGATGGGGGATTGGTTTACATCGATCACCTTGTCCAGATGCCCAATACCTTGAACAGTGCGGCATTGCCCTGGCTGAGTCCTGGCCCCGTGCAGCGCCTGGGCCAGCTTCCGGTACAAGATATCGTTCACTAAAGTGCTTTTACCCGAACCGGACACGCCGGTAACGCAGGTAAATACGCCCAAAGGGAACGTCACATCAATATTTTTTAAATTGTTTTCCGCCGCCCCCAGCACTTTTACCGTCCTGCCGTCAAATAAACGGCGGCTCACGGGAACCGGGACAGCCTTTTTGCCGCTCAGGTACTGCCCGGTGACAGAAGCGGGGTTTGCCGCGATATCCTTATACGCGCCGGTCGCTACCACTCGCCCGCCTTGCGCCCCGGCACCGGGGCCAATATCGATGATATGGTCGGCGGCCAGCATGGTTCCCTCATCGTGCTCCACCACAATAAGCGTGTTTCCTAGATCCCGCAAGTGCTCCAATGTCCGCAGCAAGCGGCAGTTGTCCCGCTGGTGCAGCCCGATGCTAGGCTCGTCCAAAATGTAGAGCACACCCATCAGGCCGGAGCCGATCTGGGTAGCCAGCCTGATCCGCTGCGCCTCACCCCCGGAAAGAGTGCCCGCCCCCCGGTCTAAAGTAAGGTAGTCCAACCCCACATTGACCAGGAAACCAAGACGTTCGTTGATCTCCTTTAAAACCTGCCGGGCAATGATTTGCTCCCGCCCTGTCAGTTCCAGCAAGCGGAAGAATTCCCGCGCCTCCAGGACACTAAGGCTTGTAACTTCCGTAATGGACCTCCCGCCCACCTTCACCGCCAGCGCCTCCGGTTTAAGCCTGGCGCCGGCGCAAGCAGGACAGGGGCGGGTGCTCATATACTGCTCGATATCCTCACGCTGGCTTTCGGAGTTGGTTTGACTATAGCGGCGTCTATAATTATTGATAACCCCTTCGAAGGGCACATACATCTCGTGCTTACGGCTGTAAAGATCATTTTCCAGAACAAAGTGAAACCGCCTGTCACCCGTACCGTACAGGATCACGTCCAGGTGCTCGGGCGCCAGCTCATCCACCGGCGTATCCAAACTAAAACCATAGTACCGGGCCAGCCCCTCCAGAAACTGGTAGTAATACCCGCCCCTGGACCAACCCTCGATGGCGCCGGAGGAAATGGACTTGCGCCGGTCGGGAATAACCAGGCCGGGGTCAATCTCCTTTTTAAAGCCCAGGCCGGTACACTCCGGGCAGGCCCCGTAGGGGGTGTTAAAAGAAAAAAGCCGCGGGGATATTTCTGTAATACTGACGCCACAGTGGACGCAGGCGAAATTAGCGCTGAAGGTAATTTCCTCCCCGCCGGCTACTGCCGCTACCGCTACTCCTTGACCAGCCTTAAGCGCCGTTTCCAAAGAGTCGGCCAACCTTCTTTCACCGCCGGGGCGCAAAATAACGCGATCTACGACTACCTCGATGGTATGCTTTTTATTCTTGTCCAGCCGGATTTCTTCCGAAACGTCCAGCGCCTCACCGTTCACCCTGACCCGGCTGAAACCTTCGCGGCGGAAGCCGCGTGCCCTCCTCCATGGAGACCAGGCAGTCCACCATCTGCTCCACCGCCTGCCTGGTAATCGGCCTGCCGCAACGGGGGCAGTGAGGCCGCCCCACCCTGGCAAAAAGAAGCCGCATATAGTCATAAATCTCAGTCACCGTGCCTACTGTAGAACGGGGGTTGCGGGAAGTGGTCTTCTGGTCGATAGATATGGCCGGGGAAAGACCTGCAATGTAGTCTACATCCGGCTTGTCCATTTGGCCCAGAAACTGGCGGGCATAAGCCGACAGCGACTCCACATAGCGACGCTGCCCCTCGGCATAGATGGTGTCGAAAGCCAGGGAAGATTTGCCCGAACCGGAAAGACCGGTTATCACAACAAACTTGTTGCGGGGAATTTCCACGTCTATATTATCTAGGTTATGGACGCGAGCGCCTTTGACTATAATTTTGTCAAGCATGCGAAAAAACCAACCCTTTCTGTTTAACACGAAACCATTGCCCCGCCGGTTACCCGCAGGCCGGCAACACAGTTTGAAGACTTAAACCTTTTATCGCCGGCGCAACTTTTCGCTAACCATCTTGTTAAGCACATGGCTGATCCCGGCAACCCGCTCCACTTCCACAACAAAGGCAATACCTTTGCCGGGCCGGTCCAACCCTGCTTCCTTTACAATAGTTTGTAAAACTTCATTTGTCTTTTCCCGCTCAATTAATGTTAAAACTATTTCCTTTTCCGGTTCTATTGTAATACCGAATAATTTGGCGTGTTCGTGCACCCCGGTCCCCCGCCCGGATATAATTGTACCGCCCCTGGCGCCGGCCTTTTTCGAAGCCTCAACTACTTTTTCCGATTGTCCTTT
>JALHFC010000125.1:0-3864 GCA_022839445.1 Pelotomaculum sp. | reverse complement strand
AACAAAAGCAATCCCGTAACCCGGCTTATCAATTTTACCCGCTATGATAACGGCTTTCAATACATCATCAGTTTTTTCCCCGCTAATTAATGTCAAAACTATTTCCTTATCAGGCTCTATCGGAATGCCGAAAAAAGTTTTAATTTCCCAGATCCCCGTACCCCTGCCCATTATTACCGTTCCGCCGTCGGCGCCGGCCTTTTTTGAAGCTTCCACCACTTTTCTAGCCGTCTTTTTGTTGACAACCGTCACTATCAGCTTGTAGCTCACCGGCAATATTCCTCTCCATTTCTTTTTCCTTTCTACCATAAAGCGACCCCAAAGTCAAAACCGATAAGATAGAGGAAAGCGCAACCAGGGCGATCATCCCAAACCCTTCCAGCAAAGGGTCCCGCCCTTCCATAGCCGAAGCGGCGCCTATTGTGATGGCCAGGACAAAAGTAACCGTCATCGGGCCGGTGGCCACACCTCCGGAGTCAAAGGCGACGGAGATAAAGGGGCGTGAAGACCAACGCGCCATTAAAAAGGCAAGCAAGTATCCCGGAAAAATAAAATACCAAATAGGGATACCGTAAATAATCCGCCCCATCGATAAAGCAATGGAAACAGCCACCCCTATAGACAACGCATAAAGCATTATTTGCTGCGGGATGTACCCGCCGGACGCTTTTTCCACTTCGTGGTTTAAAGTGCGCACTGCCGGTTCGGCCAGCGTAGTAACAAAACCGATAACAAATCCAATAGGAATAAGTATCCAGTTATTGGTTTTACCCGCCAAAGTAGCGCCTAGTAGCTTGCCGGCAGGCAAAAACCCGGCATAAATACCCTGCAAAAAAATCGACAGGCCTATAAATGTCAGCATAAATCCCTTTAAGATATTTATAAACTTCTGTTTGGGTAGCTTTAGAAAAAATATTTGAAAAAGAACAAATAAAACTATAAGCGGCACAACAGCTAAGGCCAGCTCTTGTAAAACGGTACCGTATCCCTCGAACACCCGTATATTTCTCATCCGTAAATCACACCCAAAAGCAGCACGGCCAGGATTGGTCCGGCAAAAGCCAGCGCTACCAGGCCAAAGCCGTCGGTTGAAGCGCTTTTGCCCCCCAAAACAGAAGCAACTCCGACACCCAATGCAAGCACAAAGGGAATGAGCAGGGGCCCTGTCGTAACACCGCCGGCATCAAAGGATACGGGCAGGAAATGAGGCGGCGCTAAAGCAGACAACAAAAAAATAGCGCCGTAACTTAAAATTAAAATATATATTATCGGTATGCCTAAAATAATGCGCAGCATGGCCAAGGCTACAAATATGGCCACCCCGAAAGCTATTGTGTAAATTAAAAGGTTTTTTGAAATAGCCCCCGCAGATACTATATCTACCTGATCGGCCAGGATCCGGACATTGGGCTCCGCCAGGGTAACAATAAAGCCCAATAGAAAACCAAAGAAAACAACGACCCAGGCCTTTCCGGTTTTAGGCAATGCCGCCCCGATATATTCCCCCATCGGTAACAAGCCTAACTGCACACCTAGCAAAAAAAGGGTTAAACCAACACCGACCATGACGACGCCGGCAAGGAATTGCAAAAACACTTCCACCGGCAAACGGACCAAAGCAAACTGCAACACTATAATAACCGCGGTAATAGGAATAACGGCGTAAACCGCTTCCAGCAACGTATCTTTAATCCTTTGCATGAAAACCCCCTGTATTAAAGGTCACAATAAAGACACAAAACGATATATTTAATCATTTTTGCGCCTCAAAGGCGCCCCCCCCACTTTTCATGACCCACCTGCTCCGCATCCGGCACAGCCGGTCCAAGACCCTTATCTCCCCTTAGCTGAAGCCGCAATTCGATAATGATATCCCTGAGCTGGGCCGCGCGCTCGAAAGCTAGTTGGCGCGCCGCCTGGCGCATCTCTTTTTCCAGGGAGGCAATTTGTTTCTTTAACTGAGTCTTCGTCACCCGCTTGCCGGGCTGGGCTGCAACCGTGTACAGCGCCTTGGGCTCTGCGGCCCGGGTGGCCTCGATTACCTCCCGTACCGCCTTGCGGACAGTTTCGGGAGTGATCCCATGCGCCTGGTTGTGCTCCACCTGCAGCCTGCGGCGGCGCTCGGTCTCCCTAATGGCCCTGTCCATTGAGCCGGTGACATTGTCGGCGTACATGATCACTTTACCTTCAGCATTGCGGGCCGCCCGGCCAATAGTCTGGATCAAAGAGCGCTCAGAACGCAAGAAACCTTCCTTGTCGGCATCCAGGATAGCCACCAGGCTTACCTCGGGCAAGTCCAGGCCTTCCCTCAACAAGTTTATTCCCACCAGCACGTCAAAAACCCCAAGCCTTAAGTCCCGTAGTATCTCCATCCGCTCAATAGTCTTGATGTCCGAATGCAGGTAACGCACCTTTACCCCTACTTCCCGGAGGTAGTCCGACAAGTCTTCCGCCATCTTCTTGGTCAGGGTAGTTACTAAAACCCTCTCGCCGCGCTGCACTCTCAGGCGAATTTCCCCCAGCAGGTCGTCGATCTGGCCGCGGGTGGGGCGGACAGAAATTTCCGGGTCCACCAGCCCGGTGGGGCGGATAATCTGTTCCACCACACCGGCGCTGTTTTCCAACTCGTATGCTCCCGGTGTCGCCGAGACATAGACCACCTGGTTTATGCGCTCCACGAATTCCGGGAAAGTCAGGGGGCGGTTATCGAAAGCTGAAGGCAGCCGGAAACCATGCTCCACCAGCGATTGTTTGCGGGAACGATCCCCCTCGAACATACCCCCTACCTGCGGTACGGACACGTGAGATTCATCAATAAACAAAATGAAATCTTTTGGGAAGTAGTCAATCAACGTGTGGGGGGCCTCCCCCGGCGCCCTCCCGGTCAAATGGCGGGAGTAGTTCTCAATCCCGCTGCAGAAACCCATTTCCCGCATCATTTCCAGGTCATAACCGGTGCGCTGCTCCAGGCGTTGCGCCTCCAAAAGCCTGCCGCCGGAGCGCAATTCGGCCAGCCGCCCCATCAATTCGTCTTCAATAGAAAGCATGGCCCTATCCATTTTTTCTTTAGATGTGGCGTAGTGGCTGGCCGGAAAAATGGACACGTGCCGGCGCTCACCCAGGATTTCCCCGGTGAGCACGTCAAATTCCAGCATCCTTTCAATTTCATCACCATAAAAATCTACCCGGACCGCTTTTTCCGAGGCAGAAACCGGAAATATCTCCAGCACGTCCCCCCGCACCCGGAATTTGCCCCGGATAAAGTTGATGTCGTTGCGCTCGTACTGGATGCTCACCAACTTGCGCAGAACCGCATCGCGGTCATATTGCTCCCCTTTGCGCAGGGATCCCTGCGCTCGAAAAGAGCGCAAGTAGCCGAGTGGCGCAACTTATCGATCTCGTCGTTTATCGACGAATCTTTTTCAATATAAGTATCGGTATGGACGATATACGCTTCCGGCTGGTAGTAGTCATAATAGCTCACGAAATATTCCACCGCGTTTTCAGGGAAAAACTCTTTAAATTCACCGCAAAGCTGGGCGGCCAAAGTCTTGTTCGGCGCCAGCACCAGGGCAGGCCGCTGCACAGCCTGGATCACCTGAGCCATGGTATAAGTTTTCCCCGTACCGGTAGCCCCCAACAAAACCTGCCCCTTGTACCCCCGATCAAGGCCCTCAATCAAGGCAGAAATAGCCGCCGGCTGATCCCCCCGTGGAACGTATTCCGATTTTAACTCAAAAGGCCTCATCACTTTTACCCTTCCCATATCTTTTTAATACCATTATAACATGAATATCAAGCCCCGCGGTTCCCAGGGACAAGGAGACAGGTCCCTTGTCCCACCAGTTTTCGCCGGGAGTCAAG
>JALHFC010000124.1 GCA_022839445.1 Pelotomaculum sp. | reverse complement strand
TCTTTCCCTTGCCACCCTTGGCACTTTCACCACCTCCCATACATATTCTAGCATAGGAGGAAGGATGGCACAACACAAAAGAACCGTCCCCCTGTGCTACCTGGTGGAGAATTCCATGATGACGGGTTTTGTTAAATTCTTCTTTGTTGCAGACCGAATGTTTTTGCTTATTCTTAAAAAGTAGTTCCCATTAGTTTTATACCCTCCGTCAGGCGGGTATACAAAGGCGGATTTGCCGTCATTGCCGGCGGCTACTTTAATATCTACCTCATTATCGCCGGCGTCTACAACCCTGATATTGGGGCAAATCGCTGTACTTAAGTCAATTTCCTTGTTAAACTTAACTGTCCATACCTTCATAATATCAACATCATTCTTTTTAGGCAGGATCACCGGAATTTCATCGCATTCAGGGATTTCCGCCCATGTCTTTAAATAAACGGGCGATCTTGTTGATGTTATAAAGACATTACCGTCGACATCTGCATAAAGCATTGAGGTATTACCCACCATGTCTATTAAGGCACCCCGGGTGGCAGGCGCAATGTTTATACAAACGGTTTGGTTGACAGGTTCCAAAATAGAAGGCCCGCAACTCTTGTCATATGTATCTATCCATGGTGAAAAGATCACCCACAGGTTATTTTCCGAATCATGATTAAACTTATAGACAAACGGATCCCTTTGATTATACTCACCCACCGGCATGCTGTGATATTGATAATCATTAAATTTTACAACTCTAAGCAGGGTTTTCAGGGCATAGTAAGCCTTTCTCCCGGTGGGTGGATTCGATTGATCTAAGGATGTCATCAAGCCGTAGTCTTCATCACCGCGAGATTTCTGAAAAAGATTAAAGTAAACCCACCCCTTAAGGTTAGCGCTTAAAGTACGGGCCATCAATAAGGTTTCAATAACCACCTCGGCATGTAATTCTTCAGTCTGACCACCTATGTCCTCGCCAATAAGGTACCCGTATTCGGTGTTGAATATTGGTTTATCACTATACCCGTTGTCGTCAAGAAATTTTCTGACCTCATTAACGCCCAGCACACCTACATAAGGGCTGAATCCTTCAGTCTGGGTCGGAAACCCGCCATAAGAATCCATCCCAAACCAATCAAATTTTGGTGACAAGGCAAATGCTTGACGATGCCATTCTTCCCATGCTGTTCCACCCTCAGTGCCCATATTGAAAGCTATTACTATGGTAGCAGGATCAGCCCTTTTGATCCCATCATAAGCGGCATTTATATTGCTGACAACCGGCTCAGGGTAATTAAGCGGAACATTGCCGTAACAATCTGATGAATTGCCAAAAACAGATACCATTCCCGCCCAGGATGGGCTGTGATGATATCTATTAACAACCTGGTATGCATATTCCTCATATCTTTCTGATACTTCCGGGCTTTCCCGCGGGAGCCATTCCAGCCCACATTTTTCCAACATCAATACCGGTATGATTTTTTCTTCATTCGCTTCGTATAATTGAAACAAATTGTCAAAGAATTCCCATTTAAAATCGCCCCTGCGTGGTTCAACAAGGCTCCAACTGAATACAACACCGTGGGCATGATTGATCCCCAGGTCCTTTAAAGCTGCAATCTGAAAGCTGTCATAGCCGCCCCCATTGTAGGCGCGTACCGAATAAATAAAATCTGATTCATGGCTTTCTTGTGCCTGAACCTTTGCCGCATAGAGTAGGGTGAATAAAAAAGTCACCAGAATAAAAGCTATTAACCTTTTCAAGCACTCCACATCTCCTTTATTTTGTTTTTCAACACGAGTGGGACACAAGGGGACGGTTCTTTTGTGTCGTCAAAGACGACACAAAAGAACCGTCCCCTTGTGTCCCACCCTGTGTCCCCCTAGCTTAGCTGGTTAATTACCTGCCTATAAAATTCCTGCCACTCGCCGGACATGCCGGCAAGGTTCGGCGGCTCCGGTTTAGCGGTTTTATTCGTAGTGCTTTCCGGCGCGCCGCCGGTAGGTTCCTTAACCCGGCGCGTTATCTTTTTCTTTTTTTTCCGTCCCATTTTAAAGCCCCTTTACAAATGATCGCTGCCCCCGGTTATAAACCAACCCATTCCTTGCGGAGGGCAAATAGTTCCCGCAGTTCACCGGTGGAGATTTCCGTGATCCAGGCTTCACTGCCGCCAACAATCCGCTCGCTCAAACCCGACTTGCGTTCCAATACTTCGTCGATACGCTCCTCCATCGTGCCCAGGCTAATAAACTTGTGGACCATAACGTTGCGGGTCTGCCCAATCCGGTGGGAGCGGTCGGTAGCCTGGTTCTCAACAGCCGGGTTCCACCAGCGGTCATAGTGGAAGACATGGTTCGCGGCAGTCAAGTTCAGGCCCAGACCGCCTGCTTTCAGGGAAAGGATAAAAACGTTGCAGCTATCCCCGTTGTTTGAGCCTGTATCCTGAAAACAGGCAACCATCTCGTCCCTGGCCTTCCTTGGAGTGCTACCGTGCAAGTAATAAGACTTTTCCCCCAGTTCTTTCATCAATACCTCCTGCAACAACCGGCCCATCCTGATAAATTGCGTAAAAATGAGACAGCGCTCCCCTTGCCGGCGCAGCTCGGCTACAATCTCCAAGAGACGCTCTACTTTTTTGGAGCGCCCGCTGATATTATCAGGCCGGTCGTCTTTCAAAAACAGCGCCGGGTGGCCACAGACCTGTTTTAGCCTCATTAGGGTTGTCAGAATCAGTCCGCGACGGGCCATGCCATCTGAATCTTCCAGCTTTTCAAACAGGTCGTGCAACACACCTTCATAGAGGGAGGCTTGTTCCACTGTGAGGGGGACGTATTCTTTTTGTTCTTGTTTTTCCGGCAGGTCCAGCTCGATGGCCGGGTCGCTTTTAACCCGCCTCAGGAGGAAAGGCCGGATTAGCTTTTGCACCCGCTCGATATCTTCCGCATCCCCTTTTTTCTCAATCACGTTGACGAACTTGCGGCTAAATTCCCCGCTGCTCCCTAGGTAGCCAGGGTTTATAAAATCGAAAAGCGACCAAAGCTCGGTGAGGCGGTTTTCCATGGGGGTCCCCGTCATGGTAACGCGGTGGCTGCTTTTGAACCTGCGCACCGCAGCAGCCTGTTTCGTGTAGGCGTTCTTGATGTTCTGGGCTTCATCTAAACAGACGCAGTCCCATTCCACCGTGGACAATTCTTCGACGTCTATATGAGCCAGGTTGTATGAAGTTACCACCAGGTCGGCGCCCTGCACGGATGGAGGGAAATCAGGACCTTTTGGCCGCTGCGGGCCATAGTGGAGCTGTACCTTAAGCCCCGGGGCAAAGCGGGCCAGTTCCTTTTGCCAGTTGCCCAAGACCGACGTCGGGCAAATCAAAAGCGACGGGTGGACTGGATTTTCACCTTCTTTGACATTTAAAAGGTAGGCAATCCACTGTATTGTTTTCCCTAGGCCCATGTCGTCGGCCAGGCAGCCGCCCAGGTGTTTTACCATCTGCGCCAGTTGCCCGCTAAGTTCCACCTCTATCCGCAAGGCTTCTTCGACGTCCTTTTTGTCCAGAAATGGGGAGTCCTGGCTAAGAAGGCTCAAGTGAAGGATTTTTCCTAGCGAAACGCTATCTTTTTTCCTGATAAATTGCTGGATCTTCTTTACAAAGGAGGGATCAAGCCGGATCCACTTGCCCTGCACCTGTATCAGGCGCCGTTTTTCTGCAACCATCTTCCCAAACTCTTCTTCCGACAGTTCCAGGTCGCCAACAGCCAGGTTCCAGTCAAACTGTACGATCTGGCTGAGTCCCAGGCGGCTCTCTTTCCAGGCGCCCACGGAGGAGCGGGTCTTGATCTTTAGTGTCGGCACGAGCTCTTTTACTTCCTCCCACCACTTGGGCAGGTAGACGGTATGCCCGGCCTCCGCCAACTGGATGGCGCCGTCATTGAGAAACTCCCAGGCTTCTTCCTCATTGAGTTCCCGGCGCAGTCCGGCCATGCCCTCCGGCAGTTCTTCTCCGGTGTCTTGCAGCCACGGCAGGACGCTTGTCCATCTTTTTATCTCTTTTTCGATCCGGCCGCTATGTTGCCGCCAATCCGGCGGCGCTTCACCTGAACGTTCCAGCTCTCCGGGCGCCCAGGTAGCTACGATGTTACGATCCTTTTTATCCTGCAAGATAATATTAAGACGCCAGTCAGGGCTGTTTCCTTGCGGCTCCGCCAGTTCCAGGCAGGTCCTGAAAGGGGTGAGGTCCTGCTTCCAGCCGGTAATTTCCAGCCAGGTTTCTTCATCGCATGTTAAAGGCTGCCGCCGGTCTTTACCGGAAACGAGCATGGGGTAAGACAACAGGATTTTATCCCAAGCTTGGCCGGTTTCCGGGTTTTGTTCAATCAGCTCATTAATAATCAGGCCGGCCCATTCATAAATAAACGGCGCTTTTGCCGGTATATCGTTGAAATCCGGGTTGCTGTCCCACTCTACAAGCCACCCTCTACCGCCTTTCCGCCACGCCTGAAAGTCCGGCTTCCAGTGCCCGCCGGCCAAGACCGTCTTAAGGCATGGGGCTACTTCCATTAGGGTTACGATCTCGTCGCTCCACTGCCAATCTACCCCTTTAGACCAGGTCTGCGTGGCAAAGAAGCCCAGGGCAGTTAGGGGTGAGAGAAAAACAACCTGCCTCCCCTGATGCTTGACGACATCAATAAATGTCCCGTAGCAAGAAGGCTTGTGCCAGGCAAAAAGCAGGTATTTCAAATCTTCGCTATCTATTCTTTTGCCTCCCCAAAGCATGAAACCTTTACCTGGAACCCACTCAGAAAAAACGTTGATACTGCCGCCTACCATTATGAAATCAACTTTCCTTTCTGCAATTCTTCCTGAAACGCCCTCATGCGTGAATAATATGAAGCTAAGCGGGAAATGAATGTTTCCCATTCCTTGCGCATTTTCTGCTTGTTGTAGAGGCTGCGCAGTTTCTTTAGCAGCTCGATTGCTTCGCGGTAAGATTTCCGGTTTTTCTTCTCGATAAGCCTCGCCGCCCATTGGTGGTAAAGCGGTATCAGGGCTGACGGGTCTTGCGATTCCAGGCGGCGCAAGGCGCCTTTGTTGACGCTTTGCCAGTCATAACCCCGGCAATACATATTTAGCTCAACCCATTCCCTGTATAGGTCTGTATCCAGGAGATAACCGGCATAGAAATCATAGCTGCGGGGAAGCCAGGACTTAACGAGGTCCATAAACTCTTCCCCCGCCCGGCTATTTTTAGTCGCCAGGATGCAGCAATTGCAAGCGCATTCAAGTAAACTAGGGGTTGCCTTTTTTATTTCTTTGTCCAGCCAGCGGAGCCAGACCAGGAGTTCTTGCCATTTTTTCGCCGTGGTAAGTTGCCGCAGGTAAAAGGACATGTCCTCGATGTTTTTCTTCTCTAGCCCTTGCAAAATGGCCAGGGCGTCGTCGCTTCTATTAGCCAACATTTTCAGGCCGGCCAGCCCCAGAGCCGCGAAATAATACCCCTGCCGGTTTTCATTTTCATTTAGGCCCTTCATTAATCCTTCCAGGCAAGCCGTCTCGCTTTCCAACCCCTGACCGTCCAACAAGTTGGCGCAAATAACCCGGTATACGTGTATCCAGGCAAACAACTGGTCCTTTTCCAGCAGAAAGTTTTCACGGACTAGTTCAGCAGCTTTATGGAAAAACGGCCGGCACTCTCCGCACCTTTTGGCGAACATTACTAAACCCAAGGCCTGGTTAAAGTTGCTTGCAATTCCTTCGGTTTGAGAATCGCCCAAAAAAAATGAATCCACATTTTCTACACTCTTTTCCAGCCTGGTCATAAAAAAGAGTATGCTATGGAAACAGTATAGGTTTTTGTTGGTTATAGGCCATTTGTCGCTATGGGCAGACACCGGGTCAATAAATTCCTTAAATCGCATATTTAAACAAAGGTACCCGTCAAATATGCGCCCTGCATACGGCTGGAAGCGCCTATTCATGGCATCTTCCAGCTTGTTGTATTCGCGCTCAAAATACGATAGGCTGTTGATAAACGCTTTTTTAGTTGCAGTTAAATAAGCGGCGCTGGATAGTCCTCTCTTTAAAGCTAGCCATGGTTCGTAATAATGAAGAAAAACCGCGGCTATATGCTCACAAAATTGTCTTTTCACACAAGCGCAGGTACTTTGGGAAAAGTCGTCGAGATGAATGATCACGGTATTTCTTTTACCGTCATTGACAACAGAGAAAATCCTTGGCCCAAATAGCTTGGCCCACTCAACCCGGCTACGATCGTAATAACCTTTACCTTTTTCGTACGATTCCGCGTCTATAAAGTCAGTAGGATAGTTAACGTTTCAAGAAATTGATATCTAACGTTTTTGTTAAATATCTTCGATATTCAATATTCGATTTCCTGCTTCTTTTGTGTCGCCCAGGGCGACACAAAAGAACCGTCCCCCTGTGTCACCCTGCCCTCCACTATTGCCACTACACCACCACATAAGTTTAGATAACAAGTTTCAACCAGCCCGGCCTCAGCAAATATTGCGGCTAATTCCTTTTGGTGCACAAAGACCTTGGCGGAGCCAGCCTACCCATAGCAGGGATGATCCGGTTAAAACACACCCAGTATAATTCCTTAAAAACCGGCGTTGCGGGCTGGGCCATGTCCAGCGATATTACTTTCCCCCCCGGTTTAACAACACGCGTCATTTCCTGGACCACTTTGAAAATATCAGGGACATTGCGCAATCCCCATCCCACGGTCGCGCAGTCAAACATGTCATTCTCAAAAGGCAACCTCATGGCGTCTCCCTGAATAAAACGTATGTTGTCCTTTAACTCAAAGCCCTGCACATTTTGCCGGGCAACCTCGATCATGTTCTCCGAAAAATCCAGCCCCGTTATCCTCCCCGCCCGGCCGGCCACCCGTGCCTGCTCCATCGTCAGCATCCCGGTCCCGCAGCAGATG
>JALHFC010000010.1:5941-39019 GCA_022839445.1 Pelotomaculum sp. | reverse complement strand
GCGGCGAGTTGTACCAACGCAGTGATGACAACGAAAAGGCCGCGAAAAACCGCCTTTATATATACGAAGCTAAAACACAGCCCTTGATAGACTACTATTCGAAGCAGGGAATTCTAATAAATATCAATGGGGATCAGGAGGTCGGCAAAGTAATGGCGGATATTCTTGTCAGTGTTAAAAAATAGCTTAAGAAAACCGCCGGGATAGTGAATCATAATATTACCAGGAAAGTTGAACCACTCCGGGCATATAGATTAAGTAGAAAAGAGAACAAAGGAGGGGTTCATGAGGGTTGCCATAAGCGGTCGGGTATAGGTAACAATATAAGACCGCAGGACAGTAATGCATATGTTTTTCGAATAATGAGAAAGGCGGCGTATTTAGCCGCCTTTCTCTTTTGTATAAAATGGCCGATTGTTATAGTCAAAATATTTTAACTATGATATTATGCATTAAAATGGCGCTAGGGGGTGACGGTATGAACCAGGAGCTGATAAAAAAAGGATATGTCCATGTGTACACGGGGAACGGCAAGGGCAAGACCACAGCAGCCTTGGGTCTGGCTTTTCGGGCCATGGGCCGGGGGTTGAAGACCTATGTCGGGCAATTCATGAAAGGCCAGCATTACGGGGAGCTAAAATCAGCGGAAATGGTAAGTCCCTATATAACTATAGAGCAATATGGTAAAGACACCTTTATCCATGTGGTAAATCCTCCTCATGAGGAGGATGTCCAAATGGCGCGTACCGGTTTAGAAAAGACCAAAAAGGCCATGTTTTCCGGCGAGTATGACATTGTTATCTTCGATGAGATTAACACCGCCAATTATTTTAACCTGATCTCTACCGAGGACATGTTGGAAATAATAAAATCCAAACCGGACGGGGTGGAGGTAATATTTACCGGCCGGTATGCGCCTCCCGAGGTAATTGAAGAGGCGGACCTGGTGACTGAAATGGTAGAAGTTAAACATTACTATAATCAGGGAACGCCTGCCCGGGACGGAATAGAGCGCTAAAAACCGCCACGCTTTATATATTATTGGCATTGTTGACTAAATTAGCGCTAATCGGATAAAATTATTAGAAATAAAATGTAGTTTTTAATAGGGGGGTTAATCGGTGGAAAAGAAAGAACTGGTTATTATCGGTGGTGGTCCTGCCGGGCTTTCCGCCGGGATTTACGCTTCCAGGGCGGAGGTGGAAACAGTTCTTTTGGAGCGTGGAGTGCCTGGTGGTCTTGTGATGAGCACACACTTTATCGAAAACTATCCGGGTTTTGGCGAGGGCATCGGCGGCCCTGAGCTAATGATAGAAATGGATAAACAAGCCCGGCGTTTTGGGTTGGAAATATTGTCAAAAAGTGTGGATAGCATCGGTGTTACTGATAAAGGAATTATTGTAAAAACCAGTAGCGGTGATATAAACGCCGGCGCTGTTATTATTGCAACCGGTGTGAGTCACCAGTTACTGGGTGTAAAAGGTGAAGCCCAATTCACAGGACGTGGTGTTTCATACTGCGCTACTTGTGACGGCGCTTTTTTCCGGGGCAAATCAGTCGCAGTGGTTGGCGGGGGCGACGCCGCAGTTGAAGAAGCCAATTTTTTGACTAGGTTTGCAGATAAAGTTTATATAATTCATAGGCGGGACGAACTGAGGGCTACCAAGATTGTTCAAAAAAAAGCTTTTGAGAATCCCAAAATTGATTTTGTCTGGAGCAGTGTTGTTGAAGAAATCCAGGGAACGGATACCGTTAACACCCTCATCGTCAAAAATGTCCGCAGCAACGAAAGAAAACCGTTGAGCGTGGAAGGCGCCTTTATCTATGTCGGCAACAAGCCAAACTCTGATCTAGTAAAGGACATTGTTAATCTCGATCAAAACGGTTTTATTATTACCGACGAAAACATGATGACTTCTAGCAAGGGTATCTATGCAGCCGGGGATGTGCGGCAAAAATTCCTCCGGCAGGTAGTGACTGCCGTTGCAGACGGAGCTATAGCCGCCGTTGCTGCGGGGAAGTATTTAGAGGAACAAAAGGCGTCAATTTGACCTGCAAATGGTATTGTTAATAAACAAAAAATACAGGCCACAAGAAAAAGGGATTAACAAAAAAACACCAAGGGTTTCAAACTAAAACATGGGAATATAATGTCGTAGGTTAGTTAATAATAATTAATAAACCAAAATTGCTTTAATTTAAAGGAAAATAAGTTTTTATGAAGAAATCATTTTAGGAAAAGATTTTTATTTTTCTGACCTTTTTAAGATAGGATAAATATTAATTAACCAGGGGGTGTAATTGTGGGGGATTTGCTGGAAAGATTTTTGTCGGGGGATCAAAGGGCGCTGGCAAGGACAATTTCGCTGGTAGAAAATGATGCGCCTGAAAAAGATGAACTGTTACGAAATTTATACCAGCGCACGGGGCGGAGCTACATACTGGGAGTTACCGGTTCTCCGGGAGCCGGAAAAAGCTCTTTGGTCGACCGCCTGGTTGAAGTTATCAGAAAAAGAAATGAAACTGTGGGAATCGTTGCTGTTGACCCGACCAGCCCGTTTACAGGCGGGGCTATTTTAGGAGACCGTATTCGCATGAACGATCATGCCCTGGATAGCGGGGTTTTTATCCGCAGTATGGGCACAAGAGGCAGTTTGGGAGGATTGGCCAAGAACACGAAGGAAGTAGCCAAGGTAATGGATGCCTACGGGATGGATTGGGTTATCATTGAAACAGTGGGGGTAGGGCAAGCGGAGCTTGATATCATGCATACCGCCGACACAACCATTGTGGTCCTGACACCCGGGGCGGGGGACAGCATTCAAACGATGAAGGCCGGTATTATGGAGATTGCAGACATTTTCGCCGTCAACAAATGCGACATGCCCGGCTCCGATATGGTAGTGGCCGAAGTTGAAATGATGTTGAACTTCCAGGATGATCATATTAAGTGGCGCCCCCCGGTAGTAAAGACATCGACCATAAATAAAAGTCAAGGTATCGATGATCTGTTGGGTACCGTGCTTAAACACCGCGATTACTTATCAGAAAAGGGCATCTTCAAAGAGAGAAGACAAGAACGGGCCAAAAATGAAACGCTGGATATCGTGAACCACCAGTGGCAACGTATGGTGCAACAGAGAATAAAACTACCCGGCCGGGTGAACGATTTGCTCGAAAAGGTTGCCATTCGGGAAGTTGATCCTTATACCGCTTCAGAATCAATACTTAGTTGGATATTAAACGATTCTGGCATAAAAAGAGATTAGCACACTTAAAATATGATTAGTATTTTATATTGCGTCTTTACAGGCGCAATTTGTTTTTGAAACACAATAATTTTTTGGATATAATTCTTATAAAACCATTGAAAGGAGCTTGGGCTAAATTGAAGGCAACATTTTTAGGTCAATCCGGGTTTATCATTGAAGGCAGCGCCAAAATAATCATCGACCCGTTTTTAACAGGAAATCCGGTGGCTAAAACCGATCCCAAGGACGTGAAGGGAGACCTGGTCCTGGTTAGCCATGGTCACTTCGACCACATAGCCGACGCAGTACCTATCGCTAAACAATCAGACGCCACAATTGTTTCCGTGTTTGAATTGGCCAGTTATTGCGAGCGCAACGGCGCCAAGGCACACGCTATGCACATTGGCGGCAGTCACACTTTCGGCGCCGTAAAGATCAAACTACTTCCCGCCTGGCATGGGTCGGGTTTTGGTGACGGCCCAATGGAATACCTGGGGAACCCGTGCGGTTTTATGATCAGCCTTGACGGTAAAAATATTTACCATGCCGGCGACACAGGATTGTTTGGGGATATGGAGCTAATCGGCCGGCGCCATACGATAGATCTGGCTCTTCTTCCTATTGGCGATAACTTTACTATGGGGCCGGAGGACGCAGTTGAAGCGGTGAAGATGCTTAAGCCAAAATTAGTTATTCCAATGCACTACAACACATGGCCCCTGATTGAGCAGGACCCCCTGAAGTTCAAATCTGAAGTTGAAGATGCTACGGACAGCATGGTAGCTGTGCTGGCCCCCGGGGAAAGCCTGGAGTTTTAAAAAGGTTTAAGAGGTAGCTGTTCAGTGAAAGGACAAGCCTAGCAGCCGCTTCAACAAGGTAAAAATCATATTGATCGTGTAGGCCCCGGCTATAAAACCGGGGCCTTACTATGTTTGGCGCAAGCCCGTGTTATTATTTTGTCTGATACAGGTTTTTCAATGGAGGATTTAACGGTGTTTTCTAGAAACCTAAGAAAAAAGGAGTGATTACCGGTGCATGTATATTTATTTTTTGTGTTTGTAATAGCTGTGTTTGTAGCTATTTTTGCAGTAGAGAATACCTCCCCGGTGAATTTAAAATTTTTGTTTTGGTCACTCCCCCAAGTATCGGTGGTAATGGTTATTATTTGCTCCTTTGTTGTTGGCGCCCTAGCGGCTTTTTTCTTAAGCCTTACCAAGATGATCCGGCAGGCGATAAAATACCGGGAAGTGGAAACTTTAAATCGCAAGCTTACAGAGGAGATCGACCAGTTAAAGTCCGAGCAAAATAAAAAAAGTGGTAGTAGCAATGAGGTATGAAATTAAGTAGAGCGTTGCCGGTAAAAATATTTAATGAGGTTATTTTATGGATGGAAACTTTGTTATCATTGACATTGAAACCACCGGTTTGGACCCCGCTTCTGATAAAATCATCGAAGTGGGGCTGATAAGGCTTGAACAAGGGGAGATAACTGAAAAGTATCACACCCTGGTCCATCCCGGGCAACCGCTGCCGCTTAGGATAAAAAGACTGACCGGCCTGGATGACGAAGACCTTGCCCGCGCCCCGGAGATTTCTTGCGTGATGCAGGAAATTATAGATTTTATCGGTGACAGCGATGTAGCGGGGCATAACGTCCAGTTTGATTTAAGCTTTCTGGCGGCTGTGCGGGGTATGCCTTTTCCTAACCGGGTTTATGATACACTGGAACTGGCCCGCCTGGTGGCGCCGGGGGCGCCCACTTACCGTCTTGGGGCGCTATGCGCCGCATTTAATATAAATAATGCGGCGGCGCACCGGGCGCTTGATGACGCAACAGCAACCGCCCAGCTGCTGTTGGTGTTGCTTAAAAAGTTCCGAGAAATGAATGTTGAAGTATTGACATATTTAAATAAACTTCTGCGTGAAGCGCGTTCTGAATGGCATGGTTATTTGAGTATAATGCTAAAAGAACTAATAAAAGCGTTTCCGGACCGAAAAATATCCACATTAAAATATTGGCGTCGCAAAAACGATCAAGAAGATCAAGGTAGTGAACACGGTACCGAAAAAAGAAGGCTCCCGTTAAATGAAAAAGATGCCGTTTTACTTTTAAAAAAAGGAGGAAATCTTTCTAAGTTTCTGCCCGCCTATGAATACCGCCCCCAGCAGGAAGCCATGGTAGTCGAGGTCACCCGCGCTATTAATGAAAAAAAATATCTTTTGATGGAAGCGGGAACCGGGGTAGGCAAATCAATGGCCTATCTTATCCCCGCGGTGTTATGGAGCCGTTTGAATAACGAGAGGGTGCTGGTGGCTACTCATACGATAAACCTTCAGGAACAACTTTGGCACAAAGATATCCCGCTACTGGCTAAAATAATTAACAAGCCGTTTCGCGCCGCCATGGCTAAGGGCAGGCAGAATTACATTTGTTTACGCAGGTGGTTGGCAGTCCTTGACGACCACCACTGGCCGGAGGAAGCTGCATTTTATGCAAAGGTGCTGACATGGCTGTCTGTTACCGGAACCGGGGACAGAAGTGAGATAAATGTGTTTTCCAGTGAAGAAGATTACTGGTTTGCTATTTGCGGGGAGGCGGATGGTTGCCTTGGATCCCGCTGCTACTACCAGAAGGATTGTTTTGTTAATAGGGCTAGGAAAACAGCGGAGGAAGCTGACCTGATCATTACCAACCACTCCATGCTTTTTTCCGACATCAGGATGGAAAACCGGGTACTTCCAGCCTATGGTCCCTTAATCATCGACGAGGCGCATCATTTGGAAGAGTCGGCGACAGCCCACCTGGGGAAGCAGTTTTCTCAAAGGTCTGTTAACCGCTGGTTGAGTGCGGCCGGCAAGGCGCTAAATAAGCTTATGGAAAAAGCCCCGCCACGCGACGGCCCCAAGTGGTTTCAGGCAATCAGGGATGCCCAGGCGACAAAACTTGAGGTGACGGAAGCAGCACGCTTGTTTTTTAAACTGATGCATGATATTGTGGCAAATAAACTATCGGGCGGTGACGTCGAATATAGCCGGTTGTCTTTCAGATTGCCATGTAGCGACGATCTTTACGGTGAATTGTTAATTAGCGGCGAAAAGTGCCTTGAGCTAATGCGCAAGTTAACGGATGAGATCAAATACTGCGCCGGTCTCATGGAGCTATGGGCTATTTCTGAGGAGGCCTGGGCAGGCCCGTCACGGGATATTGCCCAAATCGGCCAATCCGGCGCCGTCCTTGCCGGCGATTTTCGTTTTATTTTAGAGAAAGAGGATGATAACTACGTATATTGGGCGGAACTGGAACTATACACACGGGGGCAAGTCAGAAACTGCACCCTGACAGCCTCTCCCATCGATGTTGGGGCGCTACTGCATGAAAAATTTCTCGTTAATAAGAATATTATTATTTTCACATCGGCTACCCTAACAGTTAACGGGAGTTTTGAACATTTTATTGAGCGTAACGGTTTAAATTATTTACAAATTGAGATGCTGATGCAATCTCAATTTGACTCCCCTTTTGCCTACAACAGCCAAGCCCTACTTTGCGTTAACCGGGACCTTCCTGTCCAGGGTACGGTGCCGGAAGACATTTATATAGAAAGGCTGGAAAACGCACTTTTTAAACTGATTGAAGCAACAGGCGGGAGGACGCTGGTCTTGTTCACATCGCACAGGACTCTGAGGGAAACCTACAGGCGCCTGAAACCAAAGCTGGAAGCGCAGGATATATGCCTTCTTGGGCATGGTATAGACGGGAGCAGGTCAAAGATCCTGGAGGAATTTAAAGCCGGCGGCAAAACAGCTCTTTTTGGCGCGTCCAGTTTCTGGGAAGGGGTGGATGTGCCGGGTGAGGCGCTGACCTGTGTAATTATGGTCAAGCTGCCATTTATGTCCCCCTCTGTCCCCGTCATTGAAGCCAGGCTGAAAGATTTAGCCGGCAAAAATCGGGATGGTTTTAAGGCATTAAGTATACCGCAAGCTGTGATTCGTTTCAAACAGGGTTTCGGCAGGCTTATCCGCAGCAGTAGCGACCGTGGTTGCGTTATCGTTTTAGATAGCCGGATTCTTGACAAAAGTTATGGAAGGCACTTTTTAATTTCGTTGCCTGTAAACACTCACTTCAGGGGTGGGACAGATTTAGTTTCAAGGAAAATAACGGAATGGATGGAAAAAAACACAGAAAGCATGTTATTTGTTAATACATGGAAGGAAGTTAAATTAAATAAACTAGCACATTTAAACGGCATTTAAAATAATATATTAACAGTTAACATGATAAAGGAGTGTGATTTGATTTGCGCATATATTTTATTAGGCTACCATCTTTCATCAGGACATGGTTGTTGAAAATATGGAAGTAATATTTCGGGCAGGCCCAAAGGCCTGCTTTTTGTTAATATTCAGTCAAAATGCTGAAATATTGTATGGCAAAAACAATTTACTTTTATAGAAATGGGCAGTATAATTGAGACAATGTTAAATTTGCCTCATGTATGCCATAATGTCCCATGTAATATAAAAATATCCACACTTGTATAGCTGATAACACTATGGCTGGACAAGGGTAGCTTAAAAGCTCTATAATAACATCGTACATGCAAGTTAGTGTTTTGTATTTATTTATGGCTGTCATAGTCGTTGGATGGCCTTAGTATATAATAATAGATTGAATGGGCAGGTGAGGTCATAACGTAAAAAAAGACGCTTTTTGTCGTGTTGTGTGTGCCTAAAGGCTGGTAGGGGAAGTACAGCCCAATGGGTAAAGATTTTTCTGTAAAGAGGGGTCTAAATGGAGCTTATTAATCTGAATCAGTCAATTAATGAAAATGCGGATTTTACTAAAAAAATCGGCATTGAGAGCGGACAACCCGTGCAGAAATGTTACCAGTGCGGCAAGTGCACCGCCGGTTGCCCGGTAGCGTTTGCCATGGACTATAAGCCGAACCAGGTTATTCGCATGGTCCAGCTCGGGATGAAAGATGAATTGCTTAAGAGCAATACGATCTGGATCTGCTCTTCCTGCTCTACCTGTTCAACCCGTTGCCCGTGCAATGTGGAAGTAGCCAATGTTATGGAAGCCCTCCGGATCATGGCCTGGAAAAGCGGCACAGCGCCTGCTGGGAAAGCCAAATACGTGGAGGTTATGTACGACGCGCTGCTTGGCACGGTTGAAAAGTATGGGCGGACCTTCGAAGTCGGGTTGGTCCTTCAAAACAATTTAAAAAGTGGAAAGCTGTTTAACGGTGCGGACATGGGACTGCCCATGTTCCAGAAAGGCAAACTCCGGCTTACGCCGACTAAAGTACAGGGTGCGGCAGAAGTTGCCCGTATATTTGCCGAAGCACGCAAAATGGAAGGTGGTGTGAAATGAGATACGCTTACTTTCCAGGATGTAGCTATCATGCTACCGGCAAGGAGTACGAATCTTCGACCCAAGCGGTAGCAAAAAGGCTCGGCATGGATCTGGTCACGATACCGGACTGGAGTTGCTGCGGGGCTACGGCTTCACACGGTAAAAGCCACCTGCTAAACATAGCCCTGCCGGCGCGCAACTTGGCCATAGCCGAGGGTATGGGCATAGGAGAAGTTACGACGGGGTGCGCGGCTTGTTACCAGCAGTTGGCGAACGCCAATAAAAAAATGAAAGAGAGTCAAGAAACAAGAGATAAAGTAAACAAGATTACGGGGAAAGAGTACAAGGGGACCCTTGAGGTTAAATCTATTGTTGATGCAATAGGATCAATTGATCCGGAGCAAATCAAAGCCCAGGTTGTTAAGCCGCTCAGTAGCCTAAAAATTGCCTCATATTACGGTTGCCTGCTGGTTAGGCCGCCCAAAATAACCGGCTTTGATGATCCAGAGAACCCCATGTTTATGGATAATATGATGAAGCTAGCCGGGGCCGAGGCGCTGGACTGGGCTCATAAGACCGAGTGCTGCGGGGCGTCCCTGGGTGTTTCTAATTTGGGAATCGCGGTAAAAATGATAAACAGGATCCTTAAAGCTGCGGTAGAGAAAGGCGCGGACTGCATAATTGTGGCTTGCCCGTTCTGCCATTTAAACCTTGACTGGCACCAGAAGAGTGTGAATAAACAACTGGGAACTAACTACGATATACCGGTATTTTATTTTACCGAACTCTTGGGTTTGGCGATGGGTATAAGTCCGGATGAGCTAGGGTTTAAAACGCACTTTACCGATACCCAGAAAGTATTAAGTTTGGTTGGTTAATTAATTCCTTACGGGAGCGATGAAATATGGCAAAGAGGATTGGTCTTTTCGTTTGCTGGTGCGGCTCCAATATCGGGGGAGTTATTGATGTCCCTAAAGTTGTCCAGGAAGCGGGTAACTTCCCAGGAGTCGTTTATGCCACCGACTACAAATATATGTGTTCGGAGCCGGGCCAGGATACTATAGTTAAAGCTATCAAGGAGCACAACTTGGACAGGGTGGTAGTGGCCTCGTGTACACCGAGACTGCATGAACCGACCTTCCGTAAAACAATAGCCAAGGCCGGATTAAACCCGTTCATGTTTGAGATGGCAAATATCCGTGAACAGTGCACCTGGGTTCACTCTGATGATAAGGAAGGCGCTACCAGGAAAGCGGTTGCCCTGATCAAAAGAGCTCTGGCAAAGGTTTCCAAGGTAGAGCCTTTGTTTGAATCGTATATCCCGGTCACTAAAAAGGCGCTTGTTATCGGCGGCGGGATCGCCGGCATGCAGGTTGCCATAGATATTGCCGATGCAGGTCACCAGGTAATCCTGGTAGAAAGGGAGCCAACCATAGGCGGGAAAATGGCCATGCTGGACAAGACCTTTCCCACCCTTGACTGCTCCGCCTGAATTAGCACGCCAAAGATGGTTGCTGCGGCGCAGCATCCTAACATTAAGTTAATGACCTATTGTGAAGTTACAGATGTAAGCGGTTACATCGGCAATTTTGAAGTTACCATTAGGCAGAAGCCACGCTACGTCGACCATGTTAAATGTACCGGTTGCGGTACTTGCTGGGAAAAATGCCCGACTAAGGTGCCGAGCGAATACGACCTTGGGGTCGGCAAACGGAAATGCATTTATATCGACTTTCCTCAGGCAGTTCCCAACAAGCCGGTGATAGATGCCGAAAACTGCCGCTATTTTAAAACAGGAAAATGCGGGGTTTGTAAGAAGGTCTGTCCGACCGGAGCTGTAGATTTCGAGCAAAAAGAAGAATTATTCCAGGAAAAAGTAGGGGCTATAGTGATGGCTACCGGCTTCGACCTCTTCAACTGGGAGGAAGCATACGGCGAGTACGGTTATGGACGCTTTAAAGATGTCATATCCGGACTACAATTTGAACGCATGTCAAATGCTTCCGGCCTAACAGGGGGTAAGATTATACGTCTCTCGGACGGCAAAGAACCCAAATCAGTGGTGTTCATCAAGTGCGTAGGCTCCAGGGACGAGGCCAAAGGCAAGGAATACTGTTCCCGCGCCTGTTGTATGTACACGGCCAAGCACGCGCACCAGGTGCTGGATAAAATAGAGGGCTCCAGCGCGTATGTTTTTTATATGGACGTGCGCACGCCGGGCAAAGCCTACGATGAATTTTACCGGCGCACAGTTGAGGAAGGCGCGCAGTATATCAGAGGTAGGGTTTCCAAAATATATGAGGAAGGCGATAAGCTGATAGTTATGGGAACCGACACCTTGCTGGGAAGGCAGGTTACGGTGGAGGCGGACCTGGTCGTGCTGGCTACGGCTATGATTCCGAGCGAAGGCTCAAATGTAGTTGCCCAGCTTGTCGGTTGCCAGACAGACAAGGATGGTTTCTTTTCGGAAGCTCACCCCAAATTAAGGCCTGTTGAGACGATGACCGGCGGTGTGTTTTTGGCGGGCGCCTGCCAGGGTCCGAGAGATATACCTGATACGGTGTCCCAGGCCAGCGGCGCGGCTGTCAAAGTGGTTGCCTTGCTGAATAACGACCAGTTGGCGACAGACCCGATGATCAGCCAGGTAGATGAAAAAATGTGTTCCGGTTGTCTTGTTTGCAAAGAAGTATGTCCTTACAAGGCGATTTCGGAAAAGATCATTACAGAGCGGGTTGGCGGTAAACCGGTAGAGCGGATGGTAGCCAGCGTTAACACCGGTCTTTGTCAGGGATGCGGTTGCTGTACAGTGGCCTGCCGGGCCGGCGCCGCGAACCTGAAGGGATACACTAACCAACAATTGCTTGCGGAGGTGGATGCCCTGTGTCGATAGGTACTGAAAACAAAGAGTTTTACCCGAACATAGTTGGTTTTAACTGCAACTGGTGCAGTTATGCGGGCGCCGACCTGGCCGGGGTCAGCCGGATGAAATATCCCGCCAATGTAAGGGTCATCCGCGTTCCCTGTTCCAGTCGCGTTAATCCGGCGTTTGTTTTAAGGGCTTTCCAAAAAGGCGCCGACGGTGTACTGGTCTCAGGGTGACACCCGGGAGACTGCTACTATTCTAGTGGCAATTATTTTACTCGCAGGCGCTACCTGCTCTTAAAACGTTTACTGGAGTATGTCGGTTTCGAGCCCGGCCGCCTTCAGGCGCGCTGGATATCAGGTTCCGAAGGGGCTAAGTTTACAACTACAATCAAGGAAATAACAGAAGCAATCAAATCCCTGGGTCCTAATAAAAAGATGAGGGATGATATCTTATGATGGGCGTTATACAGCAACTGAGGGAGCAGGCCAAAAAGCTCCTGGAGGAGAAAAAAGTTGACTTAGTAATTGGTTTTGGCCAGGGAACGGAGTTAGCCCGGACTACGCCTGTCTTTATCGACAGCCCCGAAGGCGTATCCGCACTGACCTGGGGACCGTTCTGCGCCAACAACCTTGCTAAATACCTGATAGATTATAAAAATGCGCCGGGCAATGTGGCCGTTGTGGTTAAAGGTTGTGATTCCAGGTCTGTAATCAGGCTGCTGGACGACAACCAGATCAGCAGAGACAAAGTAGTGATAATCGGAGTTCCCTGCGCAGGCCAGCTTGAATGGCAGAAGGTCGCGGCTGAAGTCAAGCCGGGCGCCGGCTTGAAGGAAACAGCCGACAATGGGGAAAGTTTCTCTGTCAAGACCGACGCGGGCGATTATAGCTTTAACAAAAAAGACTACATGTTACACAGATGCCTGGTCTGTGAAAATCCGAACCCGGTGATTTCAGATATTACCGTTGGCAAGGAACTACCGGTAAAGAACTATGAGGAAAGGTTCGCGGAAGTATCGGAACTGGAACAGATGAGCACTGAGGAAAAAAGCGCTTACTGGGACAAGCAGTTTAGCCGCTGCCTACGCTGTTATGCCTGCCGTAACGTGTGCAGCGTCTGCACTTGTCAGGTTTGTGTGTTTGACCAGATGCTGCCCATGTGGGTCTCAAAGAGGACCAACCTCTCCGAGAATACGGTATTCCATATTACCAGGGCTTTTCACGTGGCCGGGCGTTGCGTTGACTGTGGGGAATGCGACCGGGTTTGCCCGATGGACATCCCGCTGCGCAAGCTGAACCAATTATCGCCGCTGGGGGAATTCAAGCCTGAAGATCCTGAGGAGTTTATGTAAAAGGAGGTGCTGAGTTTGGAAGCAAGAATTGTTAAAAAAGGACAACTGTCTGAATTACTGGACAAATTAGCGCAGGAATATGACTTGGTCGCGCCGGTCCAGGAAGAAACACTAACATTTTTCAGAAAGGTATCAGGCGCCAAGGATGTGTTCCTGGAATATACCAATTCAGACGTATCTCCCAAAGGGTGTTTTCTGCCGCAAAATGAAAAGACATTCAATTACACATATACAGGGGATTCTCTGGAGATCGTAAAACCCGGGGACGAAAAGAAAACCGTTCTCTTCGGAGCGCGGCCCTGTGACGCCAGGGCAATAACGACACTTGATCCCGTTTTTGAGGGGGAAAAATTCGGTGACGAATATTATTCCAGCAAGCGGGAAAACACAGTAATCATTGGTTTGAGCTGTTCTAAGGTGCTCAGCACCTGTTTCTGCTATGCTTTCGACGGGGGGCCGTGCGACGGGACAGGTTCAGATCTGTTGTTTACAGAAATTGGTGACAAGTATTATGTCGAGGTTAATACGGAAAAAGGCAAGGTGCTTGCGGACAAATATAGCCAGATCTTCAGCAGCCAGGGTGCGGACCAGCTAGCTAAGGGTAAAGAAGAAATCGCCAAGAAGCTAGCCGGCGAATTTGTCAGGAAGGTAGACCTAACAGGCGTTAAGGAACTGCTGGATGACAATTTTGAGCTGCCTTTCTGGAATGGGGACGATTACAAGAAATGCATCGGCTGCGGGACATGCACATATGTATGCCCGACCTGCCACTGCTTTGACATTTTCGATCACACCATCGGTGATTTCAACGGCGCCCGTTTCCGCTGCTGGGATTCCTGTATGTACCCGGAATACACGCTTATGGCCGGTGGGCACAACCCGCGACCGACCAGGAAGGAGCGGGTGCGCAACCGCTTCATGCACAAGCTCAAATACCACCTGGACCGCTATAACATGGTCGGCTGTGTAGGATGTGGCCGCTGTATCAGAAAGTGTCCGGTTAATATCGACATCACTAAAATTATTAATGACTTGAAGGAGGTGGCGCAGAATGCCTAATCCTACTGCTCTGACGCCATATCCCGTGACCATTACCAAAATCGTCGATGAGACTAGCGATGTAAAAACTTTTACCGTGGTGTTTGACGACCCGGAAATAATGGAGAACTTCGGCAACAAGCCCGGCCAGGTATGCATGCTCTCAGTATTTGGCGAGGGCGAGTCAACAATATCCATCACTTCCGCGCCGACCAGGGGTAAATTTCTTGAATTTACCGTTAAAAGAGTGGGCAGGCTGACTGATGTCCTGCACCAGATGGAAGTGGGCCAGAAGTTCGGTGTCAGAGGACCTTACGGCAACTGGTTCCCCTTTGATATCATGAAGGGCAAGGACCTGTTTTTCGTGGGCGGCGGTTTCGCCCTGGCGCCCATCCGTTCCCTCATCGACTATGCTCTTTCAGACCAGTACCGGAGTGATTACGGCAAGGTAGAAATCCTTTACGGGTCGCGTAGTTATGACGACCTCTGCTTCAAGAGCGACTTGTTTGAGCGCTGGCCGGGCTTGTCCAATACAGCGATATATACCACTGTTGACCGTGGTGATGAGAATTGGAAAGGACGTGTGGGCCACGTTCCGGGCTATGTAGAAGAGGTGGCGCCTTCCCCGGAAAACAAATTCGCCATCATCGCCGGGCCGCCGATTATGATCAAGTTCGCCTTGCCGGTTATGGAGAAACTTGGCTTTAAGGATGAGCAGATCATAACCACTTTGGAAATGAGGATGAAGTGTTGCTTGGGCAAGTGCGGTCGCTGCAACATCGGCTCCAAGTTTGTTTGTGTTGACGGGCCGGTCTTCTCCCTGGCTCAGCTAAAAAATATGCCGCAAGAGTACTAGATACGGCAATGTGTTTGTTTCCCCGGCTTTTATTTCATGTGTAGTGTTTTACAAATAATAATAAACACCGGTAAAATCCGGTGTTTAAATTTCTATTGGCTTACCTTGGCAGGCTTTAAGAAAGACCGACACCGATAATGCCGCCAACAGTACCGGCAGCGGCAGTGATCAACAGCTTATAAACAATTCCAAGCGCCGACTGCCCCGGCATAAACAGTTTCGCCGCCAGTAAAATGACCAGAAAGAATACCAGACCTGTTGCTAAACCATAATAAAGTCCCTTGTTGCCAACGTCTTTGCCCGTTATAAGGGCGCCGCCAAATGCGCCGACGGCCAGGATTACCACAGTGAGCCAGGGAATGGCTGCCACCGTAATGCTTGAAAAATGGTAAACAACGCCGATTATTGCGCTTAAAATCAAGGAGACGGCGACCGCTGTTAAAATGCCCTTTAAAACCGCGCTCGCCTTGATCATGTCCGTTAAGTATTCCTTACGCATTGCATCACCTCCTAAAATTAATTATAATTATCTTTATGTAGTTGATTTGTGTATATGACTTTTATAGAGTGCGGGTTGTTATTTGACTTTATTTATAAAGTATAGCATTTTATACCGGGGGAAAATTAAAGCAAGAGAATGTATTGTGACAATAATGGCTGGCACGAGTAACGGTATTGCAATTTTACATGATGGGCAAGGGAGGTCCGGTGTGATGTATGAGCTAAAAGTTAGGACACGCTTTGCGGCGGCACATTTTTTAAATGATTATAGCGGCCCGTGCGCCCGGTTGCATGGCCACACATGGAAAGTTGAGGTTGCAGTTCAAGGACGCGATCTCGACCATAGGGGAATACTGGTAGACTTTAACGATATTAAATCAAGTATAAAAAATATAATAGGGGCGCTGGATCACCGGAACCTGAACGATATTGAGCCTTTTAAGGCGGTTAACCCAACAGCGGAGAACCTGGCCAGGTATATTTATGAACAGCTCAAGCCAAAACTGGCATACCGCGAGCGCGGTATTGAGATTACATCAGTGCGTGTCTGGGAGTCTCCTGATGCTTCAGCTACATACATGGGGGTGGGGGAAACCAATTGAAAAGTATTGTGCTTTTATCCGGAGGGTTAGATTCCGCCGTTTCTTTAACCCATGCCATGAAAGAAACTGAAGTGGCCTTATGCCTTACTTTTGATTACGGGCAACTGGCGGCCAAAAATGAAATAATGGCTGCAACCGCTTTGGCTAAATATTATAAAGTGCGACACAGAATAATTCTATTGCCTTTTTTAAAAGAAATAACAGACAATGCTATTACCTCAGAGCAAGCTTTGCACACGCCGAATAAGTGCGGGAGATCGGGCTCATCCGCTGCTTCATCTTTATGGGTTCCAAACCGCAACGGATTATTTATAAACATTGCGGCGGCTTTTGCCGAAGCATATCGCTGTAACCTGGTGATCACCGGTTTTAACCGTGAAGAGGCGGTTGTTTTTCCCGACAACAGCCCGGAATTTGTTCGGGCTGCTAACAGCGCCTTAAGTCATTCTACCTTAAATAAGGTCAAGGTAATTAGTTACACGCAACGTTTAAATAAAGAAGAAATCGTCAGGCTGGGAATAAAAAATGGTTTGCCTTTTTATTATCTTTGGAGTTGCTATAGAGGGGGCAAAAATATGTGCGGGCGTTGTGATAGCTGCTTGCGGTTTACACGGGCAGCCAAGTCCGCCGGGCTGGAGTTGTCGCGGGTTGAACAATAATAACCTGGGGGACGCCTATGATTGAACACTTTATAGATCAAACAATAACTTATGACGGGACGCAGCTAGCTTCGCTTTGGGCTTTTCGTAACTACGGGTTGCAAGGGGACAGTATAATATCCTTCCGCGGTCCTTGCAGGGTTTTATTGACCGAAATGGTGGATCTGGAAGACGTTAGGAGAAATGCGCCGATATTTAGCACCGACATGCTTCATTTTATTATTGAGCATTTCGATTTGGATCTAGAAAAGACAGTTGTCAGGCAGCGTCTTTTAATAGCTATGATCAAGGATGCAATCCAGCAAAGTAGCGCGGGGGTTATTTTGTGCCGCTGCGGCGACGATCTTTTTTTGGGTGAAAGAAAACTGTCCGTATCCATCGCCACGCTTACACCGGTTTCAACCATGATCCATACCGGTCTTAACGTGTCGTGCAAAGATGTGCCGGTACCGGCGGTAGGGCTAAAAGAATTTGGCCTGGATGACGTGGAAGTGGCGCAGTTGGGTAGGATGGTATCCAGCTTGTATGCAAAGGAGTTCGAAGAAATACGAATGGCGCGCTGCAAGGTGCGGGGAGTAAAATAAAATGGTCCACATCAGCGAGGTTTTTTCATCAGTGCAAGGTGAAGGGCCGCTATTGGGCTGCCGGCAAATATTTATCAGGCTATACGGATGTAATCTCAGGTGTTCTTACTGTGACACATTTTCAAAAAATACGCCTGCATATTGCCGCATTGAAAATAGTCCCAACCGCAAACAATACCGGCTTTTGCCAAACCCCTTGAAACCCGGCGATATTGCTACAATTGTTGCAGGTTTCGATCTTGCCCGGCACCACTCGGTGAGTCTAACCGGCGGCGAACCGCTACTTTATCCTTCTCTAATCAGGGAACTAGTCCCGCTTATAAAAGGAACCAGGAAGGGGATATACCTTGAGACAAACGGTACTTTGCCGGATGCGCTGGCTGAAGTGATTGACCTCATAGATATCGTGGCCATGGATATTAAATTGCCAAGCACCACCGGCTTGCCTCCTTACTGGGAAAAGCACAGGCGCTTCCTGGAGATCGCGGCATCTAAAACGACCTTTGTAAAGGTGGTGGCAGGTGAAAATTCCACGTTTGCTGAAATAGACAAGGCCATTGATATTATTACCGGCGTCAAAGCAGATACCGTCCTTGTAATTCAACCGGTAAACAAGACCGGGGGAGTTATGGGCAAAACGCCTGGTCATATACTGGATCTTCAGGAGCAGGCCTTAAAAAGACTGGCAGATGTCCGTATTATACCCCAGGCGCACAAAATATTAGGCTTTCCTTAAATTTAGGAAAGGAGAGAGAGCAGTGTTTGACGGGCCTAAAATTGAAAAAGCAGTTAGGTTAATCCTTGAAGCTATTGGTGAAGATCCTGACCGGGAAGGTTTAATAGAAACACCGGCCAGGGTTGCCCGCATGTATGCGGAGATCTTTTGCGGATTGCATGAAGACCCGGAAATGCACTTGCAAAAGATATTTTCTGAGCAGCATAACGAGATGGTTATTGTTAAGGACATGCCGTTGTATTCGATCTGTGAGCACCATTTACTCCCGTTTTATGGGAAAGCCCACGTGGCTTACATCCCGCGAAAGGGATGCGTTACAGGGTTGTCAAAGCTGGCCAGGTTGGTGGATGGTTTTGCAAAACGGCCGCAATTGCAGGAGCGCTTAACTACACAGGTAGCCGACTCAATCATGGGCAGGTTAAACGCAATTGGCGCGCTTGTGGTAATCGAAGCCGAACATATGTGTATGACTTTTCGCGGGGTCAGAAAGCCTGGTTCAAAAACAGTGACTTCAGCTGTTAGAGGCCTTTTTCAGAGCAATGAAGCGACACGGGCAGAGGCTTTTTCCCTGATTAAAAGCTGAACCTATAAAATAACTGTTACATACAAACAGTTGTACCTTTTTTGGGAAGGAGCGGGTATGGGAGAAAAGGAACTTCAACTTATTGCGGTAAAAACATTTAAGTCGTATGATGAGATGTACAAGGTAGTAGATTTCTTAAATAAAATGTTAAAAGACAAAAAAATAATTTTGGGCTTGACAAAAGACGCCCAAAAAGGAACCATGGCTATAACGATTTATGAAACATAAATGGAGATGCTTGTATGCGTATTCTAATCAGTAACGATGACGGTATTCAAGCGAAAGGTATTAATGAACTAGTAGCTGCTTTAAAGGAAGAAAACGAGTTGTTCGTAGTGGCGCCGGACCGGGAAAGGAGCGCTACGGGGCATAAAATTACCATGCACAGGCCGCTTAGGGTAACACAATGGGCATATCCGGGATCTAAAATAGCAGGATGGGCTGTAGACGGCACACCTGCGGATTGTGTTAAACTGGGACTGGAGGCTTTGCTGCCCGCTCCCCCGGACATAGTTGTTTCAGGGATTAATCAGGGGCCGAACCTAGGTACTGATGTCTTGTATTCCGGCACGGTCTCCGCAGCGGTTGAAGGAATTATCAACGGCATCCCTTCCGTAGCTATTTCTTTGGCCAGTTATGAATACCGGGACTTTTCTTTTGCCGGGGAATTAATCAATAAAATTGTTTTGTCTTTTGGAAAAGAACTGCCGGCGCGGACCCTTTTAAATATTAATGTTCCCCCTGGTTTGCCGAAAGGCATCAAGACGACGAGGCTTGGTGACAGGCGCTATGTAAATATTTTTGATAAAAGAGTAGATCCCAGGGGCAGGGTTTATTTTTGGATGGCGGGTGAACCTTTTGACATGGACAAAGACGATCCCGAAACGGATGTCTGGGCCGTTAAGGAAGGCTATATTTCTATAACACCGGTGCAATATAACCTTACAGACTATAATGTTATGCAAACACTGCAAGAGAAATTAAGATTTTTATAAAGCAACCAAATTGCGCAAGGATGGATCCGGTTTGGATGACACTTTATAGCCCGATCAGAAAATGCACGCCGCAGAAAAATATATTCTTATTTTCATAAAAACAAGGAATTTAAAATGGCTTTGTAGAACATAAACCTTAAAAAGATACAGTTTTTTTAAAGCCCGTCAACTTGAGGAGTTTATTTAAAAAGTCTTAGGAACTCTCAGGGGTTTCTTTTTGATTTTACCCAGCTTTAGCCATTACGGTATACAATATTATTGTTTAGGGAACCATTATTTACAAAGGAGGCATAAATTTGAAGAATTATGAAACCGGGCAAATCCGAAATCTCGGCGTGGTTGCGCATGGTGGCGCCGGAAAGACTTCCCTGGTTGAAGCCATGCTTTTTAACACCGGAGTGTTATCCCGACTAGGCAGGATTGAAGACGGCACCACTACTTCGGATTATCACCCGGAAGAAACTGCCAGGCAAATAACCATTCATACCAGTTTGGTCCCATGCGAATGGAATGGTGCTAAGATCAACCTGCTGGACACACCCGGCTTTTCCGATTTTATTGGAGAGGTTAAGGGCGCGCTCAGAGTAGCCGATGCTGCCCTATTTGTCGTGTCTGCCGTTGACGGTGTGGAAGTCCAGCACGAGGTTATTTGGGATATAGCCGATGAGTACGATATGCCCAGGATAATTTTTATCAATAAGATGGATCGGGAAAATGCCAACTTCGAAAAAGTGCTTGATGAACTAAAGACAAAATTTAAAGGAAACTTTGTTCCTTTCCAAATACCCATTGGCGCCTTCAGCACTTTTAACGGTGTTGTAGATACCATTAACGAAAAAGCCTATACAGGTACGGGGAAAGGTGAGGAAGGTAAGTTACCTGATGACTTAAACGATGAAATTGAGCAGTGCCGTGAGCAGTTGCTGGAAGCGGCTGCTGAAGGCGACGATGATTTGACCATGAAATACCTGGAGGGGGAAGAACTTACCCCGGACGAGATAAAAGACGGGCTTAAAAAAAGCATTGCGCTGCGTAAAGTGATACCGGTCTTAGCCGGTTCCGCCACCAAGAACATAGGTGTTGCTCAATTGATGGACATAGTAGCGGCTTATCTCCCCGCGCCCAAAGAAGATAATGGCCCTCTTTCTGCCCTGGTGTTTAAAACCATTGCCGACCCGTATGTCGGTAAAATGAATTTTCTGCGTGTCTATAGCGGCGCATTAAAGAGCGACTCTACCGTATACAACAGCAAAAAAGAAAAGGCTGAAAGAATTGGCAATGTCCTTTTCGTCCGCGGTAAAAGCACTACCCAGGCCGGCGTGGCGCCGTGCGGTGATCTTGCGGTGGTTGTGAAACTTCAAGACACCGGCACGTGCGATACCCTTTGCGAAAAAGACAAACCGGTGGTGTTGGAAGGCATTGATTTCCCCGTTCCAACCCTAACCGTGGCCATAAATCCAAAGAGCAAGAACGACGAAGACAAGTTGGGGGACGCAATATCTAAAACTTTGGAAGAGGACCCCTCTTTACGGGTGGAAAAGAATACGGAAACCAAGCAAACCCTTCTAACCGGAATGGGTGAGCTTCACATCAATATTATGGTGGAAAAGCTCAAGCGCAAGTATGGCGTGGATGTTGTCATGAATGATCCCAGGGTGCCATACAGGGAAACAATAAGATCAAAGGTGGAAGTGGAAGGAAAGCATAAGAAACAGTCCGGCGGTCGCGGCCAGTACGGCCATGTCTGGATACGCTTTGAGCCTAACCCGGAAGAAGATTTTGTCTTTGAAGAAGATATATTTGGCGGTTCAGTTCCCAGGCAATATTTTCCGGCGGTAGAAAAAGGACTTAGGGAGGCACTGGTGGAAGGGGTCCTGGCCGGTTACCCCACCACCGGCATTAAAGCGACATTGTACGACGGCTCATACCATACAGTAGACTCCTCGGAACTGGCTTTTAAGATTGCCGCCTCACTGGCTTTCAAAAAAGGCGCCGTGCAGGCCAAGCCGGTCCTTTTAGAACCGATCATGAGTGTAGAAGTGCAGGTGCCTGAGAACTTTATGGGAGATATAATTAGCGATTTCAACACTAAGCGGGGCCGTGTGCTGGGCACGGAAGCTAGTGGTAGGCAAATCATGATTAGGGCCAACGTTCCACTATCTGAGATGTACCGTTACGCTATCGATCTAAAATCAATGACGCAGGGTCGGGGTTCATTTACCATGGAATTTAGCAGTTATGAAGAAGTACCGGCGCGCTTGACGGAAGATATTATAAAAAAAATGAAAGCAGAGTCTGAATCTGATAAATAGAGAAAGGCGGGATGTACATCCCGCCTTTTTTTTGTAGGAAAATTCATCATTATATAAATATTCAAACACTTATAAAATTATTTTATTAATTAATTGCATTTTATCGATATTGGAAAGGGTGAGAGATATGAACAACAGTGAACAGGGGTATGGAGCAAGGTTAAAAGAAGAGGTGATAGATCCCGGTTTTTGCAGTGTCTGCGGGGCCTGTGTAGGTTTTTGCCCTTATATTAAGACTTTTGGCGAACGGGTTGGCGTCATTCACGACTGTAAAGTATGCGAAGGTGTATGTTACCGGGTTTGCCCGCGCAGTCCCACACAATATCATGTTCTGAGACAAGAAGTATTTGGCGCTTCGGAACACGATCCGGTATTTGGCGCATACAAAGCAATATGCTTCGCCCGCGCCGGGTCGGAACATCTCCGGTCGCGCGGCCAGTACGGAGGGGTAGTCACTGCCTTGGTTACCTTTGCCTTGAAACAGGGAATTATTGACGGCGCTTTAATGACCGGCGGTAACTTCACCAAGGCAATACCTACCTTGGTGTCGTCAGTGAGTGATGCGCTTCAATGCGCAGGTTCAAAATATACCTCTTCACCAACCTTGGGCCTGTTTCAGGAGGCCGTTAAGGAGGGCTACCAAAAGATTGGCGTTGTGGGACGGCCCTGCCAGATTACGGCTTGCCGTAAGATACAAAAAGCTTCCGAAATAAGCGGGGGAAAAATCTCACTTGTAATAGGCCTTTTTTGCATGGGATCTTTATTACCGGAGTTTTACTCGTTTTTAAAAGAAAATCACCTGGACAGGTATGAACGTATGGATATTCCAAAAGATATTCTTTTTCAGGGCGCCGGCGGAGATGTAATGATTCCCTTCGAAGATGTGCGCCGGTTTATCCGTCTATCATGTCTATCATGCTACGACCCGCTATCGGAACTGGCCGACGTTTCAGTCGGATCGACGGAGCATGACCCCGGCTGGAACACTCTGATTGTACGCACGGCAAAGGGTATGGACATGGTTGAAAAGGCGCGGTTCACCGGGGATATCGAAACTAAAGCTTACCCGCCTGATCTTTTAAATGTTTTAAGGGAAGCGGTTTTTAACAGAAAAAAACGTGTGTTGGAGTGTCCCGAGTCAATGTATCTGGATGTGCCGCCCCGGGAAAAAGATTATTTTTTGACAGCAGGAGGAGATGCATAAAATGGGATGGCAGGACGTTATCGAGGGCAGGCCGGGTGACCGGGTCCTGCTTAACGGAAACGAGGCAATCGCGCGCGGCGCGTTGGAAGCCGGTGTTCGCTATGCCTCGTCCTACCCTGGTTCACCTTCATCGGAAATTGTTCAAACTTTGTCTAAAGTTCCTGACTCCGAACTTTACGCAGAATGGTCGGTAAATGAGATTGTGTCCCTGGAAGGAGCAACAGCCGCATCTTTCGCCGGTCTTAGGGCTATATGCGTGATGAAGGCAGACGGCCTGAACGTGGCGCTGGACTTTCTCACCAGCATGAATCTGGGCGGCTGCAAAGGAGGACTGGTGGTAACGGTGGCGGATGATCCCCAGGGCCACTCCAGCGTGAAGGAATATGATTCGCGCTATCTTGCAAAAGCAGCAATGGTACCTGTGCTCGAGCCGTCGACTGTAGAAGAAGCCAGGGCAATGGCCATCGCAGCTTTCAACTTTTCAGAGCAAATAAAAGGACCGGTTATTTTACGTTCCGTGACCAGGATATCGCACTCGCGCGGCCTGGTGGAACTCGGGAAATCGGTACGGGAGGATAAAACGGCAAGCCTACCCGCCGGTGATCGTTTCCTGACCAAGACCATTTTCCACATGAAGGCCAGGGACAGATTGATCAAAGCCGCCGGTATATTTGAGGATTGCGGATTCAACTACTCTGAAGGCCCGGACAAGGCAGACACCGCCGTATTTTGCAGCGGTACAAGCTTGCTGTATGCCAGGGAAGCAATCGAAACTCTCGGCCTGAATGATGAAATCAAGCTGGTAAAGGTAGGAACTACTTTTCCGTTGCCTGAAAAATTTATTTTATCCCATCTCCGTGGTCTAAAAAATGCTATTTTCGCCGAGGAAGTTCGTTCTTTCATTGAGGAAGGCATTGTGCTCCTGTATGCCCGGAACAACCTGGGGAAGATTTGCTTTTACGGAAAACTGTCCGGTGATGTCGCAGGCGTGCGCGGTCCTGCTTGTGGTGAAATGAATGTTGACATTATGATCAAAGCTCTTGCCAAAGTATATGGTATACATTACGAGGCGCCCGGTTACACACCGGAAAAAACGGCAGAGCTGTCGGCCTTGGTCCCGCCGCGTGAGTACGCCATGTGTCCGGGATGCCCCCACCGGGCGTCTTTTTGGGCGGTAAAAACCGCCATTGCCGTGGACGGCAGGAACAGCATCGTAGCCGGTGACATTGGTTGTTACTGCCTGGGGGCATGGGATACCGGCTTCAATCTTTTCGACACCCTGCACTGTATGGGCGCCGGGCCCGGCATTGCCAGCGGTCTGAGCAAGCTGGGCAGATTTGGGCTGAAAAGGCCAACGGTGACAATTGTAGGCGACTCAACATTTTATCACGCCGTAATCCCCGGCCTTATTAACGGGCAGTATAGCGGGTCCGATTACTTGTGCGTCGTTCTTGATAACAGTGTTACGGCCATGACCGGTCACCAGCCTCACCCAGGCTCGGGAATAAGCGTCTATGGAAGACCGGTTAATGCAATTAAGATTGAAGATATCGTCAGAGGGCTCGGCATACCGTGCAAAATAGTTGATCCTTATGATAATTTCTTAGCAGCGGAAACTATTTGTGCAATGGTTAGAGAACCCGGTATTAAAGTCTTGATTTTCCGCCGGGAGTGCGCGCTGGTAGCAGCGCGCAAGCAGCGGCGAAAAAGGCGTGTTTATGTAGATCAATCGCTCTGCCGCGGCGACGCTTGCGGTTGCGGACGGTTCTGCGTCTCAGTCTGGGGCTGTCCGGGAAACATATGGGATCATAAAACCGGAAAAGCTAATATAGATGAAGCGGTTTGCGCCGGGTGCGGAGTGTGCGCCTCATTGTGCCCGGCCGGGGCTATTGTTGTCGAGGAGGTGGAATAGTTGAAAGATCCTTTAAACCTTGCAATTACCGGTGTAGGCGGTCAGGGTAACATTCTTGTTTCAGAAATATTGGCAAAAGCCGCCTCCGCAGTGGGTTTAAAAGTTACTGTGGGCGAATCGTACGGCATGTCCCAGCGCGGTGGTTCTGTGTCCTCTCATATTCGTATATCCCGTAAATCCCTTTACGGCCCGATCATTCCAAAAGGTTGCGCCGATATAATCGTTGCTTTCGAACCGGTGGAAGCGGCACGGGCAGCGCTTGAGTTGGGCAGCCCGCGTGTAAAAATCATCGTCAACCCCCGCCCCGTTTATCCGGTGGACGTTCAAATGGGTAAGTATAATTATCCGGAAATTGGCGCCCTGCTTAAAATATTTAAAGAAATATCCGCTCAGGCGCTAATTATTGAGAGCACTGATCTGGCCTTGCAGGCAGGTGATCCCGTTGTGCAAAATATTGTTATGGTCGGAGCGCTGGCCGGTTCCGGATACCTGCCTATAGCAAATGAAATATTTAAAAAGGTCATTACGGAAGTCGTACCGCAAAAAGCGCTGAGAATGAACCTGAATGCTTATGAAATGGGTTTTGCAAAAACAAACGGTCTTGTAAATGAAGCCAAGTCGGGAGTTTGTCCGATAACTGTACCTTAATATTTTATAGGACGATAGAAACATTAAAGTACCGCAAATCCTTGCGGTACTTGGCTTTTCTGGCAGGGGAGACAGGGCTCGAACCTGCAACCAACGGTTTTGGAGACCGCTACTCTACCATTGAGCTACTCCCCTGTGCTATCTATCCTGCAAACATATTATATAAAAATACATTGTCTAAAGTCAAGAGAAATCCAGTGCCGGCAAAGGAATTTCTTAAATTGGAACGAATATAATAGAAGCAATTTATAATAGTGAGGAGGTAAAAAAATGGCGCCTAGGATTGGTGTTTTAATGGGCGGCCGGTCTCCGGAAAGAAATGTTTCCCTTAGGACCGGCGACGCTATTTATAAGGCTCTCCAAAGCAAAGGTTATCCTGTTGTGAAAATAGACGTCGGCCTTGATGTTGTTGAAAGAATTAAGGAGGAAAGTGTTGAAATTGCCTTCCTGGCATTGCACGGCAAATACGGGGAGGACGGCGCCATCCAGGGGATGCTGGAAACACTCGGTATACCATATACCGGTTCGGGTGTACTAGCTAGCGCCCTGGCTATGGACAAAGTTGCAACAAAAAAGATGATTATTTTCGAGGGTCTGCCAACTCCGCAATTTATGATTGTAAGTCAAAAAGAAGCTACAAGCGAAGGGCTGGAAAATATATCCGAACGTGTGTATAATGAGATGGGGCTACCCCTAGTCGTTAAAGCGCCGACACAGGGTTCAACCATCGGGATATCTTTTGTCCACAAAAAGGAGGAGCTGGCCCCGGCGTTCGAACTGGCTTTCCAGTATGATCCGGTGGCTTTAGTGGAACAGTTTATCAAAGGGGTGGAACTAACCGCTTCCGTACTGGGCAACGATGAACCGGTGGCCCTGCCTTTAATTGAAATCGTTTCTGCAACCGGGGTTTATGACTATGAGGCCAAGTACACTCCTGGATTAAGCGATCATATCATTCCCCCACGCATTCCGGAGGAGCGGCAAGATATCATCAAGGACCTGGCTGTCCGGACGTATAAGGCGCTTGGGTGCCGGGGGTTGGCCAGAGTGGACTTTATGGTTGACATTGACGGTAACCCTTTTGTCCTTGAGGTCAACACAATACCGGGCATGACTGCTACCAGCCTTTTCCCGGACGCCGCGAAAGAGGCGGGGATTGATTTCCCGGAACTTGTAGATAAAATTTTAAAGCTTGCTTTAGATAACCGGTAGGAAAATATATGCATATCTCAGAATTGGAACTGGCCGGCTTGATCGACCATACCCTTTTAAAACCTACAGCGGTATTGGGTGATATTAATGAACTGTGCAGGCAAGCGAAAGATTTTAAATTTGCTGCTGTTTGTGTGAACCCGTGTTATGTCCGTATTGCCCGCAAGGAGTTAGCCGGGACTACCACCGGCGTCTGTACAGTAATTGGCTTCCCCCTGGGGGCAAACGAACCGGCCATAAAGGCAAGCGAGGCGGTGGCTGCAGTACGGGCGGGCGCATCAGAAATCGATGTAGTAATTAATATTGGATGGTTGAAGGGCGGTCTGATAAATCAAGTTAAACGGGATCTGGAAGGGGTAGTGCAGGCAGCAAGGCGGGAAAATAAAGGAGTTGTGATCAAGGCAATACTGGAAACGTGCTTTTTAAGTGAAAAAGAAAAAATTGAAGCCTGCTGCCTATCCGTTGCTTCGGGAGCGGACTTTGTTAAAACCTCTACAGGTTATGGCAGGGGCGGCGCAACTGTTTCAGATGTTATGCTTTTAAGACAAACGGTAAACCCGGGCATTGGGGTCAAAGCTGCCGGCGGAATCCGCGATTTGTCCGCTGCCCTGTCGCTGATAAAGGCCGGCGCCAGCCGCCTTGGTACAAGTTCCGGGATATCCATAATGAAGGAATTGAAAGATAGAGATTATTAATGACCTGCTTTGAAAATGCAAGGGTTTTTACCGTATGATAAGCTATAATTTAACACTAATGGTTAAACTAGTAATATTATTAACAATGCCCTGCCAAACCCCGAATAAATGACTTATTTTTTATATTGGGCAGGAATTAGCCCTGGCGGTATCGAAGTTAAATATGTCTTTTAACTAATAATATCGCGGGGGTATTAATTATGAAAATAAGATGCATGTTATGTGGAAAGTTGTTTGATGAAGAAATTGCAAGTCCTGATCCACTGAATGAAGACGATGACGATATGCCGAAAAAGAAACCTATGGTTGTCTGTTTAAGGTGCCAGGCGAAACTTAAATACGAAGCGGACGAATCTCAGAAGATACCTAAGCCAATGTAAAAATACGTTGGCAGTAGCCAATCAGGAGAGGGGTAATTATTTGCAAAACAAATTTCAACAGGTTATTTCTGCATTAATAATAATAGCAGTCGTTGTATTATTTGCCGTTATAGTAGCCGGGGCGAGGCTATATACCGATTGGCTGTGGTTCCACTCCCTAAATTATCAGAGCATATTTATGACAATTGTTTTATCTGATGCAGGCTTACGATTTGCTGTCGGTCTGACACTTTTCGTACTGCTGTTTGCTAATCTCATGTTAACCAGAGGACCACTACTAAGTTCTACACAAAAAGCCAATATTGTAAAAGAAGACAATTTGATCACAATTCAAAGTTCGCCTTTGCTCCATTTAATCACACCGCGACTTTTGCTGTTATTATTTACAGCTTTGAGCCTGTTCATGGCTTTCCTGTTTAATTTTACTGTTGCAGGGGACTGGGTAATTCTACAAAAATTTTTCAATCCCACCTCTTTTGGTATAATCGATCCGGTTTTCAATTTAGATGCGGGTTTTTATGTTTTTAAGCTTCCCTTTTATCTTTTTCTTTACAAAGTTGCAAACCTTGCCATTTTAATTATTGCTTTCTGGGTGGCGATGGTCTACCTGGCGGCTAATATCGCCCAGGGTAACCCGGGCATGCTTTTTAAGAGTATCTCAGCCCGTTATCACCTTTCTGTCCTGGCAGCCCTTTTCTTTATTATAAAAGCAGTGGGTTACCAGTTGGAACGGTACAATTTGCTTTTTACCCACCACGGCGCCGTATGGGGTCCCGGGTATACGGCCACTCATGCTACGATCGTGGCTTTTAATATCTTGACTGCCATTGCTCTAGTATGCGCACTGGCCATTATAATAAACCTGTTTATGCGCCGTTTCAGGCTCATTATATACAGCATCGGTGTACTTTTAGTGGCCTCGGTTTTGCTTGGCGGCATTTACCCGGCCATGGTGCAGAAATTTATTGTTACACCTAATGAAATAGCAATGGAAAGACCTTACCTGGAAAGAAATATTCAATTTACCAGGATGGCTTATAAACTTGATAACATAATGAGGGAAAACTTCCCGGCCGGGCGTATATTGGCAGCGGAAGACATCCGCGCCAATCAGGATACAATCAGCAATATCCGGCTTTGGGATTGGGAACCGCTGAAGCAAACTTACAGCCAGTTACAGGAAATGAGACTGTATTACGAATTCAAGGATATCGATGTGGACCGTTATGTCGTAGACGGCCATTATCGTCAGGTGATGGTGGCGGCCAGAGAAATGAACCATGATCACCTCACGCCCCAGGCTAAGACATGGGTTAACCAAAGGCTTAAATTTACCCACGGCTACGGCATCGCCATGAGTCCTGTCAATGAGTTGACCGGAGAGGGTCTACCCGTCTTTTTCCTTAAAGATATTCCTCCGGTGAGCGCTACAGATTTAATGGTCAGCCGCCCGGAGATATATTTTGGCGAAAGTAATGACCAGTATGTAATAGTGAATAACAAAACCCAGGAATTTGACTACCCCAAAGGGGATGAAAACGTTTATTCCACCTATGAGGGAAACAGCGGCGTTCAGATAGCGAACATTTTTCGCCGCCTCATGTTCGCTGTTTCCTTGGGTGACTACAAGATACTTCTATCCGGGGATATAGATAATAACAGCCGGGTATTGTATTACCGCAACATTAAACAACGTGTGCCCAAAATCGCTCCTTTTCTCCAGTTCGACCAGGACCCCTATATTGTATTGAGTGAGGGCAGGCTTTTCTGGATCTGGGACGCCTATACCACGACCGACAAGTTTCCTTATTCCGAGCCTTTTGATAAAATAAACAACTATATTCGAAACTCAGTCAAAGTAGTGGTGGACGCCTACACCGGACAAGTTGATTTTTATATAAGCGACCTGGAAGATCCGTTGGTATTAACGTATAGTAAGATATTTCCCGTCATGTTCCAGCCAATGGAGAATATGCCGGAGGATTTGAAGCGGCACATCCGCTATCCTGTTGATCTATTCAAAACACAGGCAAGCATGTACGCCATTTACCACATGGAAGATCCTCAGGTGTTTTACAATAAAGAGGATAAATGGAATCTGCCTACCGAACTTTACGGCAATGAAGAAAAACCCATGGAACCATATTATACTGTAATAAAAATGCCGGGAACAGATAATCCCGAATTTGTGCTGATTATACCTTTTACCCCGCAAAACAAGAGAAATATGATTGCCTGGATGGCGGCCAGATCGGATGGGGAAAATTACGGCAAGCTTTTATCTTATAATTTCCCCAAACAGGAAATTATCTACGGGCCGATGCAGATTGAAGCTCGACTAAACCAGGACACAACCATATCGCAGCAGATTTCCCTGTGGGATCAGAGGGGTTCGCGGGTCAACCGGGGCAACCTTTTAGTGATACCGATTAAAGACGCTATTCTTTATGTCGAGCCTCTTTATATGCAGGCCGAGCAGAGCAGGATGCCGGAACTGCGCAGGGTTATCGTAGCCCACGGGGAAATGGTGGTAATGGAACAGACACTTGAAAAAGCTCTGGAAAAAATATTTGGGCCGGATACAGGTTTGAAACCACCTGCAATTGAGCCCGGCTCCCCAATAGCGCCTTTATTAAGTATGGCTGATCTTGCCAAAAACGCCAACCAGCTTTTTGAAGAAGCTCAAAACAAGCTGAAGTCAGGAGATTGGGCAGGTTACGGTGAATCATTAAACAAGTTGAAGCAGACTCTAAACGAACTGGCGGAAAAAGCCGGTAAATAGAATAGATTAAAACATTGAAAATACTGCCGGCATAAAACCGGTAGTATTTCTATTTATGAAAAAGATTGTCCCGGCCTAAATGCCGTCATTCGTGCGGTAGTGAAGACAGCCATTAAGGAATACCGGCTTTCTGTTGTCGGCTTTGAAAATGGTTTTGGCGGACTGATCCAAAACAAGGCGCGCGAATTAACTTTAAATGATGTGGTTGGAATTTTGCCCCGTGGTGGGACAATCCTCGGTACGACCAACAGGGACAACCCGTTCCATTACCCAATGCTGATAAAAGGAGAAAGAGTTTTCAGGGACGTCTCCGACAGGGTTGTTGAAAACACCAATATTCATGGGATTGATGCTCTTATCGTTATCGGTGGGGACGGTAGCCTCAATATCGGCAAGGAGATCTTTGAAAATAAGGGACTGCCGGTAGTCGGAACGATTTGTCGGCTACCGATCAGACCTTCGGTTTTGACACGGCCTTGAATACAGCGACCGAGGCTATTGATAAACTGCACACAACTGCAGAGTCACACCACCGGGTAATGGTCCTTGAGGTGATGGGTCGCTACGCGGGATGGATTGCCCTGGAAGCAGGCCTTGCCGGCGGCGCCGACGTAATACTTATTCCGGAGATACCTTATTCGATGGATAAAATTATTGCAAAGATCAACGACAGGCGTGATCATGGAAAATTGTTTAGTATTGTTGTTGCGGCTGAAGGCGCGAAACCAATAGGTGGGGAAATGGTTGTTGGGCGAAGGTTGGAGGATAACTTTGAATCCATCCGGCTAGGAGGCATTGGGAATATAGTTGCCAAACAGATCGAAGAGGAAACAGGGATGGAATCGCGGGTTACAGTACTGGGACACTTACAAAGAGGCGGCACTCCAACGGCATTTGACCGGATCCTGGCGACCAGGTACGGCGCCGGCGCGGTAAACCTGGTTATGGAGGGCGGTTTCGGCAAAATGGTGTGTCTGCGTACACCCAACATTGAGTCGGTTCCTCTCGGTGAGGCGGTAGGAGAGCTACGGATGGTGCCCGTCGACGGGGATATAGTCCGTATTACCAGGCAGATCGGCATTTGTCTGGGTGGTTAATTGATACTTTCATGTTGTGAGATGTCTTAGTAGTAACTAAGGAAGGAATAAGAAATGATCAATCTAGACATACCGGGAAAGGGCAAGCTCATATTAAAAAATATCGTTCTGGACTTTAACGGTACCATTGCTCTTGACGGATTAATTTTGCCGGGTGTGGAAGCAAGGTTGAACGGGCTGTCAACTACACTGGATATATATATTCTTACGGCGGACACATTTGGTTCTGTCCATACGGCATGTTCCTCTATAAACGGTAAAGTGGCAATTATATCGGGAACACCGGGCGCAACGGAAAAGTTGCGCTTTATTGAAAACCTTGGCGCAAGTGAGTCGGTGGCTGTAGGCAATGGAACAAACGATCGCTTAATGCTGGCAAGCGCCGCTTTGGGCATAGCTGTAATTGGACATGAAGGAGCATCGGTGAAAGCCTTCAACGTTGCAGATGTGGTTGTTGCCAACATAAATAGCGGGCTGGACCTGTTATTAAACCCAAAGAGACTAGTAGCGACACTAAGGGATTAAATTTATTTACAGGTTTACCATAACATGGGAGGATTTTTCTTGTGGCGCATCGTATTATAAGACAATTAGTCTTTGAAAGCGAGGCGTCACAAATTGTCTAGAACCCTTTGCGCCGGTGTCATTGTCTTTCTTTGTATTTTTATGCAAATCCAGTTTGGGGAATGTAATTTAACGAATAAAAACAGCGCCGATGAAATCAGGAATGTTATTAAAGGCGCCGTGGAAGATACAACATGGCTGCGGGCCACAACGCAAAAGGATTTGGAACAGTTATTAGGGGCGTATTATACCTGGCCTGCCCTCCAAGGACTAATTGAATCTACCTGGAATTTTGTTAAAGTGCCCACGGATTGGGAATACTTAGTGACAACAGATAATTGTGCAATAACACATATTTTCGGTAACAAGGCTAACGCCCAAGCAGATATTTTAGAAACCGACGAGATCACGGGTATTACATATTTAAGCAAGATGGAATATTCGCTTGTTTACACGAAAAAGGGATGGAAAATATCAGGCATAAGAACAATTTGCCCATAAAACCAAAATCTAACCATTAAGGACAAACTTGCTGTATCTTTAGTGATTGTGATAAAATAATTAATAAAGGTAACTATTGGAGGTTAAAAGTGAAAATCGGTATTTTCACAGACAGCTATTTACCTTATACAAGCGGTGTTGTACGCTCTATTCAAACTTTCACCGAAGAGCTTTCTAAGCTGGGCCATGAGGCTTTTATCTTTGCGCCCAGTTATAAAAATTGCAGTAAAGAAAGCAAGGTGTTTCGTTTTACGTCTATACCTTCTCCTACTAATCCCGAATTTACCCTTGCTGTTCCTATATCTCTACATCTTAGGCCAACTATTAAACAGCTTAATCTGGATCTAATACATGTTCACTCTCCTTTTCTGTTGGGGCGCCTGGGGGCGAGGT
>JALHFC010000010.1:0-5885 GCA_022839445.1 Pelotomaculum sp. | reverse complement strand
TACCTGCATGAAATTGGTGTAAGCACATCAATTAGAAGGGTACCTACCGGAATAAAGGTGGACGAATACCGGGGCGGTGACCACGGTTGGTTGCGTAAAAAATTCAATGTCCCGGCAGATGATAAAGTCCTTCTTTTTGTAGGTAGGTTGGGTCAAGAAAAAAACATAGGCTTTCTAATTGAGAGCTTTAAAATTATAAATAGGGAAATGCAAAACTCAACGCTGGTCCTTGTCGGTGGCGGACCCGAGGAGGAAGAACTAAAAAATAAGGCCAGTGTTGGCTATATAGGCGGAAAAGTGATATTCACCGGGACGTTACCGTTTGGCGACGTAATAAATTGTTATGCCGGTTCAGACTTGTTTGTATTTTCGTCCGTAAGCGAAACCCAGGGAATTGTAATAGCGGAGGCTAAAGCAGCAGGGCTTCCTGTAGTGGCGGTGGACGCATTTGGTGTTTCGGAAATGGTTAATGATGGTGTTGACGGTTATCTCACAAAACTTGATTCCGGGCAATTTGCCGAAACTGTTTGTAAATTATTAAAAAATAATGATATATATCATGAAATGAGCGAAATGGCCAGGGTTAACTCAAAATTACTTTCCTCGGTCAGTTGCGCGAACAAATTGCTGGACTGTTATACCAATTTATTAAATAACAACCTAAACAAAAATGCTTGACACGCCGGTTTAAAAAACCGGTTTTTCCTTGACATAATTTTAATAAGGAGTTAATATTCTAAATAGGAACATTCTTATTTGGGGGATTAAATGAGGGTTTTAGATGTTATTAAACAATTTAAAAATAAAGGTTACAAGGTAACGCCGCAACGCCGGGCTATTATCAATGCTTTGCTCTTGTCGGACGGACCCCCTACGGCAACGGAAGTGTTGGAAAAAGCGCGGGTCTCACATCCTGGGGTAAGCCTGGATACAGTTTACCGCAATTTAAACCTTCTCGTGGAAATGGGTTGTCTAATTCAAATTAATCTAAAGAACAATGAAAAAAGTAGGTTTGAAATTGTAAAAAGCCACCACCATCATCTAGTTTGCCTTGGTTGCGGCGAATCTGTTTGCTTGGAACAATGCCCCCTGCTTGAACGGGATCTAGAACTAGCAAAAGAAAAGGGTTATAAAGTTATGGGGCACGCTTTTGAAATATACGGCTATTGCCCGGCATGCCAAAAAACTGTTTAATTATTTAATATTTATACTGGAGGCAAACATGAAAAAGGTTAGTTATATAGTTGCCGTTCTCTTTCTATTAATTATAACAGTTTGTTCTGGTTGTACCAACCGAGAAAGGGAAAGCCGGCAAGGGGATAAGGACCCGGGGAAACTGATAGTTTACACGACAATCTTTCCCTTATACGACTTTGCAATAAATGTAGGTGGCGACGCGGCGGAGGTGCAATATCTCGTGCCGCCGGGGGTAGAGCCCCACGAATGGGAGCCCGCGCCCCGGGATTTAGCTAAATTGGGTGAGGGGAATGTCTTTATTTATTGTGGCGCCGGCCTGGAGTCTTGGGTGGAAAAAGCCTTAAACAATATCAATAACCCTGACCTTGTTGTGGTAGATACCAGCAAGGGGATCGATCTTTTTTATATGGATCACGGTGACAGCGCCCACAATCCATTAAAAACAGGGATAGAAATGGTTGACCCCCATATCTGGCTTGATCCCGTTAACGCCAAGCAGATGGTAAACAACATAAAAGAAGGAATGTGTAAGGCCGATCCCGGCAACAGGGAGTATTATGAAGCCAATGCCGCCGGATACAACGCGAAACTGGCCAACCTCCATCAAGATTACATATTATCACTAAGAAATACCCCCGTGAAGTCTTTTATTACTTCTCATGACGCATTTGGCTACCTTGCCCGGCGCTATGGTTTGGAACAAATTCCACTCAGGGGAATTTCCCCTGAAGTGGAGCCCACACCGGCCAGGATGGCTGAGATTGTAAAAATAGCACGGGGAAGAGATATCAAATATATTTTCTTTGAATCTATGGTAAACCCAAAGGTGTCGGAAGTTATTGCCTCTGAAGTGGGAGCGGAGGTTCTGGTTTTAAACCCACTGGGTGGTCTTGCCAGGGATGAAATTGACGCCGGAAAAAGTTATCTTTCTGTCATGAGGGATAATTTAAATAACCTTCAACTAGCACTGGGGGTAAAATATGAACTTTAAAACGCTTGTAGATTTCAAAGATGTTACGTTCAGCTATGGATGTCATCCTGTGCTCGATAATATTTCACTCCGGGTGCGGGCAGGGGAATCCATCGGCGTTACCGGGCCGAATGGATCGGGGAAAAGCACTCTCCTAAAATTAATCCTGGGCCAGTTAAAACCGTACAGGGGAGAAATTTCTCTTTTCGGGATCGATCTCAACAAATTTAGAGATCTAGGCAGAATCGGTTATGTTTCACAAAAGGCTACTTTGTTTAACGCCGGTTTTCCTACAACTGTGGAGGAAGTAGTTACTGCCGGACTGATTACAGGGCACAGTATATTTAGGCCGCAAAACAGGGAAGACCGCTGTCTTGCATTGAAGGCGCTGGATGAGGTAGGTATGGGGGAGCACAGGAGCAGGCTTTTAAGCTCCCTATCCGGTGGTCAACAACAGCGGGTTTTTATAGCCAGGGCGCTAGTGAGGGCGCCTGATCTGCTATTGCTTGACGAACCGACAAATGGTTTAGATCAAAACGCTCAAAATCAGTTTTATGATTTGCTTAAACGGCTAATTTTTGAAAAGGGCTTAACCACAATCATAGTATCTCATGAACTAAATGAAGTATCATCCGTGATCACAAGGCAGGTGTGCTTGGACCGTAGGCTATGTTGTACCTGCAGTTGCCATGACGCGGGGCAACCGGACCTGTTATTAGAGTGCCAAAGACGATTGTGGACGGCTTGAAGCGGGTGTTAACAATTGGAGATATTTCAATATGCGTATATGAATAAAGCGTTTTTGATTGGTATTATTGCCGGTGTTATTTGCCCGTTAACCGGCTTATTTGTTGTCCTGCGCAGGATGTCGCTCATTGCCGACGCCCTATCCCACATATCCTTAGCCGGGGTGGCTGCCGGTCTATTAACAGGCACCCACCCTGTACTCGCAGCTTCTGTATTTTCCGTTGCCAGCGCTATTATTATTGAAAAGTTACGCGAAAAATATAAGACCTACTCTGAACTGTCTATTGCCATTATGCTTTCGGCGGGGCTTGCGGTTGCCGCTATTTTATTTAGCGCCGGCCGTGGTTTCAATACTAATGTATTTAGCTACCTATTCGGCAGTATTGTTACAACAGGGGGGTCTGATTTCTGGATTGTAGCAGGTATTGGTGCAGTAGTCCTTGCTTTTATATTCCTTATCTTTAAGGAACTTTATTATATTTCTTTTGATGAGGAGGCAGCCAGGGCTAGCGGTGTAGCTGTTTCGGCTATCAATATATCTTTTACGATACTGACATCACTGACAATAGCCGTTACCATGCGTATCATCGGTGTCCTTTTGGTATCATCACTGATGATCATTCCTGTAGCTACTGCCCTTCAAATGGCGAGAAGTTTCAAGGGTGCCCTATATATCTCTATTTTGATCGGCGTTTTTTCAGCAATATCAGGGCTTTTTGTCTCATTTTACCTAAACCTGGCAGCCGGGGGCGCTATCATCATGATCGCGGTCATTTTGTTGTTGGGAGTCCTTTTCTTTAAAAGCCTTTATGCCCGGCAGGTAGTCCATCATAATGATGGCGACAATATAAGATATGAACAAGATGCAGCGCTATAAACCCGCCTGGTGGTGCGGGTTTTAGTTTTTATACGCGGGTATTTGACTAGAAAAGCTTGGAAAGATATAATAATTATGTTGGCAATGTTGATAATGTAGTGTGGTGTAGCCAAAGACTAGGGAGGTTATAAGAATGGACAAAATCCGGTCTGCTTATGAAATGGCTATGGAACGTTTTAAGCAAAGGAAAGAAGTGCCTAGGGGGGAAATAGATAGAATGGAACATATCCCCATAGGGAAAGCTATTGCTGCAAAATACCTTAGGGAAAAAGATTATGATATATTTTCAGAAGCAAACAAGTATTCTGAAAATATGAGAGGATATATATTAGAAGGCGCTCAAGAAACTATCCTTAGCAATATATTGCTGCCGTTAGATAAGGCAACATACGAAACCAACAAAAAAGCAATGGAAGGCATCCTGCAAATAAAAAAGAATAAACAGGCGGCAAGTGAAATATTGGGGCAGATAGAGCATCTTTTTCGATACTATGAAAGCTCGGTAGAGCAAGCATATAGCAGGTTCAAAGATATGTATACGGCAAAGCTCAGTTCCTCCCTGCAGTCGCTGGGGAAAAGGGTGGGAGCAAAAATAAAAATAGATCCGGAAAAGCAACCAGGATTTCGGGAAGAATGGTTAAAAGCTATAGGTAGCCTTACTGCTCAATATGAGCAATTATTAGGCGAACAAAAAGGAAAGCTAAGAAATATTAAATAACTTCTGCCTGACAGGGAAACCTGCCCTTTTTTGCCTTCTATTTTGGTTTTTTGGCGGGGCTTGTTTGAATAACAAAACCTCCTGCTCTTTCGCCACCGGTATTGGCAAATATTAAAACAAAAGCAGCCCCAAGCAGGGCCAGTCCAGCCGAAATCCAGAACATCAGCCCGGTCCCCCTAACCATCAGATAACCATAAAGAGGGGGTCCTATGGCTACGCCTAAAAACCTGACGCTTCCATAAAATGAAGTCACCAGGCCACGCTCTTTTACTGAAGCAGCGCCGGTAATTAACGTGTTGAGGCAGGGGAGTACCATACCTGTAGCGGCGCCAACGATAGAAATAGCGGCAAAATACATTATAACCCCCGCAGCAAACGGCAAAAATGCCAAAGAAGCCGCCATAATAGTTAATCCTGTTACTATTAACATTTTCATTAAATTATTTTTCTTTTTTATAACAAAACCCGTTATAAATGATGTTGCGCTCATGAATAAAACGGGAATAGCAAGGACCAATCCTTTTTGAATACCATCTAGACCGAATTGTTGCTCAAGGAATTCTGAAAGGTAGAATAAAATCCCAAACAGGACCATTAAGGCAATAGCACCGGCAGCATATGAGGACAATAACAAGCCGGTCTTGCTTTTTAAAACATTTATAAATGATTTAACATATTCGGGTAGCTGCTGTTTTGAGCGTCCCACTTCGGGTTCTTTTACCAACAGCCACATACTGATTGCGACCGGAATAACAATTAACGGAAAAAAGATAAATGTTGCGTACCAGGCGATAAGACCGACAGCGGAACCAAGGATTGGGCTAACTACTTTGCCCAGGCCATTGGAAGATTCAATCGTACCTAAAGAACGGCTACGGTCTTTTCCTTGAAACAGGTCGCCACACAAGGCCATAGCAATGGGAGCAGTCCCGGCTGCCCCCAACCCCTGCAAGACCCTGCCGGCAAGTATAGCAGTGTATGTATGTTGTTTTAGAAAAACGGCGGCAATTGCGGCAATAGCGCCGCCGGCTCCATAAATTATTAAGGCCGGTATGATTATAGATTTCCTGTTAAACCTGTCCGATAAAAAGCCGGCTAAAGGTATAATAATTCCAGCGGGCAACGAAAACAAAGTAATAATTAAACTTACCTGGATCGGGGTTAAGTTTAACGCATTTTTGATATCAGGCAAAACTGGAATGAGCATGGAATTGCCCAAGACCATAATAAATGGCACCCCCGATAAGGCAGCTACGGTAAGCCAAAAGTTATTTACAGATTTTTGTCCACTCGCACTTTCAGCCAGAAAATCACCTCATTTATTTTGTTTTATCTAAATTGCCCGAAATCAACTGTAAATAATGATAATAATATTA
>JALHFC010000360.1:441-1072 GCA_022839445.1 Pelotomaculum sp. | reverse complement strand
GGACAGACCTGTCCCAACCCGATCTTGACCACACTGCGCTACTTCCGGAACGAATACGAAGCGCACATTGTCGACAAGCGTTGCCCGGCCAAAGTATGCACCGCGCTGCTGGTTTACGTTATAGACGAAGAGAAGTGCACCGGATGCGGCGCCTGCGTCAGGGCTTGCCCGTCAGGAGCCATCACCGGTGAGAAGAAACAGCCTCATAAGATCGATATAGAGACCTGCATCAAGTGCGGCGCCTGTGCTACCAGGTGTAAGTTCGATGCGATTGTCAAGGCGTAAAGGAGGGGTTTTGGGATTTGGCAAGTGTAACACTAACCATTAATGGTGTGCAGGTAACTGTACCTGCCGGAACGACTATACTAGATGCAGCAACGGGAGCAGGGTATTTTATCCCCACCCTCTGCCATGATCCGTCGAGCCCGAATTTCGGCGCCTGCCGCATTTGTGTAGTGGAAGTCAAGGGGGCGCGCGCGCTGGTTGCGTCCTGTAGCGCCGAAGCAGCGAACGGCATGGTTGTGGAAACGGAATCCCCTGCTGTTGTAGAGGCCCGTAAAACCATTCTCGAGCTGCTCCTGGCCAACCACCCGCTGGATTGCCTTACCTGTGACAAGAACGGCGACTGCCG
>JALHFC010000360.1:0-423 GCA_022839445.1 Pelotomaculum sp. | reverse complement strand
TGCGGCAAGTGTGTTCGCACATGCGCCCAGGTGCAGGATCGGGCAGTGATTGACTTTGCCTTCCGCGGTTTCAACACCAAGGTTGCGCCGGCTATGGACGCTCCCCTGGGTGAGTCCGCCTGCGTGTCGTGTGCCCGTTGTATAGCGGTATGCCCTGTCGGCGCGCTGGGTTACACCTCTTTGGCAGGGAAAGGCCGGACATATGAAATCAGGAAGGAGCCGGTTACCTGCACATTTTGTGATGCCGGCTGCGAGTTTGAGATCAACTATAAAGGGAACAAGGTATTGGGCATCTCGGCTAAAGCTCCCGGTGAGGGACGTCCCCTTTGCCTTAAAGGGCGACTGGGGTTGGAGTTGCTTAATTCCGACGAGCCGGTGAAGCCTATGCTCAAAAAGGACGACGAGTATGTCGAAGTTTCCTGG
>JALHFC010000359.1 GCA_022839445.1 Pelotomaculum sp. | reverse complement strand
GGTTACGGGCACGTCGGCGCCGTTTAAGGCAACCTTGGCCTGGTCCGACCCGCCTGCCGAACCAGGCGGCACGCGGACGCTGGTAAATGACTTGGATCTGGCTGTCCGGACACCAGACGGCAGGTTGTATCACGGCAACCATTTTCTTGGCGGGAATACTCAGGACAGGACAAATAATATCGAACAGGTCTACTTGCCGAATCCCGTGCCGGGTGATTATACAGTAAGTGTAACCGGCGCCGCTGTGCGTCGTGCTGCGGTGATCGGAGGCGCCGCCGTATCGCAGGACTATGCCCTGGTTTGCGGCCAGGCGCCGGTGGAAAGCGTGGTGGTAAGCGCCAGGGAAAAGCAGGTTACGCTAAGTGACGGCTTTTCCTTCAATCCAGCCGGTGTGTCCGTGAGTAATTTGATCAATGACAGTGTTTCCCCTGCCGATACCGGTCACGTTTTTACAGGGGAGCACTGTAGACGGTACCGTGTTTACGGTAATAAACCCTGACTACAGGCTGGGAGGTTATGTGGCTGCAAAAGGCGTAGATTTGTTGTTGAACGGGGCGCCCGCCGGGCTGGACGAGTTACCGGCCGGCGTGGAAATTAGCGCGGTTGTGAACCCGGTCGACCAGAAGATAAGACAAGCCCGCGCTGCTTTTACTGAGCACGAGGGGGTTGTTTCCGCCGTGCGCCTGGAAGGTGGGCAAAAAAAAATGTATCTGGCCGGTGGTCAGGGGGCTTTCACCATTTCCCGCAGCGCGGCTTATTCTTATGAGGACAGCTACGCCGCCGCCGACATAGAGGACATACCCTTCGGCACCGGCGCGCTGGACGCGCTGGAGGAAGCGCTGCCGGGAATGCCCGTGCGCCTGCATATTGCGCCGTCAAGCAGGGAGGCGCAATACCTGGCTGTGAAGCGGCGGGTGGTTCTCGGCACGGTGCGCGAAACTGCCAAGTCCAACGGGGAAATCAGATTTGAAAACGGGTTGACCTGCCGCCTCTTGCCGGG
>JALHFC010000358.1 GCA_022839445.1 Pelotomaculum sp. | reverse complement strand
CTTCAGGAAAGATTTCCTGCCACTGTTCTTTTATCCGGCGCCATTCTTTATAGCGCTGCCTTCTGACTTCTTCGCCGAAGCCGAATACATCTACGTTTAGCAATTGTGCTTTCCTGACTGTAGTGTCAATTTCAGCTGTTATTTGACCGTTGACCTCCTTTTCAATATCATCAATGTGTTTTAAACTAAGCATACCTGCATGACTCCCGAAATGTTCCCATATGTCACATAATGTTTTAACCTTAATCTCAAAACCAGGCAACCCGTCCTCTCCCATGTTTACAACGATCCTGCTTTTGCTTTTGAAAACGCCTACGCTGATCGGCTCATCAGGTCCTGCTACGGGGCAGCTCACAGTTATTTCGCGGCTTTTTACCTTGTTTATAACCCACATCAACCCCATGGTCTCCCGTTCGTTGAAGTAATCGACAAGCCTGCCGTACCGGTCAAAAACACCTACGCCTGAAATAACTATAGGCTTTTCTCCTCGGAAGTTAAGCTGGTTTGCGGCGAAACTTCCACTGCGGGAGCAACCGCGCAGATTGTTTTGGAATTCAGCCGGTATATAAAATCATTCATCGTCATCGCCAGGATAGCCTGTGTCCCGCCTTTTAGGCTGAAAGCATCATTCAGCGCCAGCCCTGATGCCCGGAATACCGGTGTTTCCTGCTCCAAAACCGCCTTTCCCTCGCCCTTGGCCACGGTTACATAAACATTTTCCCTGGTTTCGTAGCTGCGCATCAAGCGGTCGCCTATTAGCGGCACTAATCCGTTACGGGCCACATTTTCTCCGAAAACATAGACCCGTGCATGGCCGAAAAACAAATGCCGCGGGATCTTGTGGTTCATTTTCATAGACGCCGCCCGCACAGTCCTCCCATCTTCAGATATTGTCCAGAAGGCTTTGACTGAATCTTTTCCGCCTGTTCCGCCCGCTCCACCCGGGCTGGGAAAGATGGCGGCCGAATTGGCGATCTGCAGGGTGAGCCGGATATCAGGCTCCTCCCCTTCTTTTTCAGCCAGGTCATAGGCGCCGGCGATAGCCAGCCCTAAATCGTTGATCTCCCGCCGGTCCCAACATCCGCATGCCAGAAGGAGAAATATTAATA
>JALHFC010000123.1 GCA_022839445.1 Pelotomaculum sp. | reverse complement strand
TTGGAATTCGCTTCGCGAATTCTGTCTTAATCTGACTTCTGACCTCTGACTTCTGACTTCCGCTCCATCCATACACTGTTTAGTTTTCAAAGACCGCTTGTTGTTGCACGACGTTTACTATATTAGCACATTGATATGTGCTGGTCAATACTTTTTTTTGCCGTTTTTGCGGCGGTATTTATTATCTTAATCTTTTCCGCCACCTTGGTCAACCGGTAATTTGCGGTTTATTTGCCGCTATTTGTCCGTGTTGCGACATTTATTAATTTATCACATTGTGGCGCTATTTGTCAAGACAAATGGAGAGAAAAATTTAAGGTGTATTCCAACCAATCTTTTTCTTATCCGTAAGAAACACGACGGTTTTGCGCTACTATTTAAAAGGCTCATTTCCGAAAATCCCTCCCTGCACAGTCACAAATGTGCTGGGAACATTGCCTACAATTATACTTTCGGCCAGCGGCACTTGTGTGGCAACAACGGCTTCACCGCTTTTGGTTGGGATAACAATGCGTACACTGGTTTCGAAATTTAAATAAATGGCATGCCTGGTCTGGTTAATACCTGCTGATTCAAATTTGTCGGCCACATTGACCCTTACCGTCCCTACTGGAAGAATGTAATACCTTATCCCCGGGCCAAAACTAGATAAATACGGTACCCCAAACACCTGACCGAATGGTATGCTAAAAGATTGCCACTTCAATTCTTCCAAGGTTTTTTGCACAGCTAGGGTGGTATTGGCGGCAACCTTATTTATTTTCACAGTATTGGCCTGCATCATGGCAACATGCCCTTGGTTATCTTTGTGTATGTATATAAAATCCTGGTAACGTAGACTTTCATCAGCTACCTTCTGTTGCAATGTTGTTTGCACCGTTTCAGTTGCAAGCTGGATCGCCCTGACTTCGGCTATATCGAAAAAAGCGCTTCTTAGCGACACATCCAAAAATATAACCGCGCCGGCGACAGCCAAAAAAATTATAAAACCAAAAACCGGCACATACCTTCGTCTTCTTTTAAACAAGTCCGTCACCTGCCCCTGGGGAAGGTCGTCTTTCATATTGTCCCGCCCTGGTTTAGGACGAAAACCGCCCGTTACTAATCTATGTTCAATAATTTTAAATGATTTCATGAAAAAATAATATCAATCCCGTTTTACATAAAAAAATTCTAGTTACTATTTTTACTATGTCATTTGCAAAAAAATAGAAATGTATGTTTACGACGTACTGGTGGAGCTGGATGCAATGGCCGCCGTAGAGAAAATAACTGACGCTGCCGGGATCAAAAGGATCAGCGGCACAAATGCAGTGCCCGGACTGGTTATCAACGGCAAGGTGAAATTTGCCGGTAGGATCCCCAGCCGGGCTGAAATAAAAAAGTGGATCAGTGAGGAAGTGAACAGGTAAGCAGCACAGTGAATCAAACAGTAATTCTAATAAACTTGCGTTTTCCCACCTGAATGATCATATTCGAGGCCGGTTTGATATTGCAGTTAGGGTCATTTATTTTTTCCCCGTCGACCTTTACGCCGCCCTGCTGAATCAAGCGCCTGGCCTCGCTTGTACTACCCGCTAATTTTGCCATTGCAATTAGTTTTGGCAACCAAATCGCTCCATTTTCAAGCATATCGTTGGTAACATTGAAACCGGGCACATCGTCCGGAAGGTCTTTCTGCTGAAAGATCCTTTTAAACTCTTCTTCAGCAGCGGTTGCAGCATCATGTCCATGGTATTGAGCGACGATTTCCCGCGCCAGCCTCATCTTGACATCCCTGGGGTGCAGTTCCCCGTTTTCCAGACCAGTATCAATTTCTTTGATATCTTCCATAGGCACTGCGGTCACCAGCTCAAAATAACGAAGCATCAGTTCATCGGTCAATGACATTGTTTTTCCATACATTTCCCTGGGTGTTTCACTGATGCCTATGTAATTGCCGAGGCTCTTGCTCATTTTCAAGACCCCGTCCAACCCTTCCAGAATAGGCACCATTATAGCTACCTGGGGTTCCTGTCCGTATTCTTTTTGCAAGGTGCGGCCCATTAAAAGGTTGAATTTCTGATCGGTCCCTCCCAACTCCACGTCGGCGCCCAGGGCTACCGAGTCGTAACCCTGCATCAACGGGTAGAGCAATTCATGGACACTGATCGGAAGGCACTCCTTAAATCGCTTGGCAAAGTCGTCCCGCTCCAGCATCCGGGCCACCGTATATTTGGCCGCAAGCTCTATGACTTGGGCAAAACCCAGTGGCGCCAGCCACTCGCTATTAAAAACCACCCTGGTCTTTTCTCGATCCAAGATCTTAAAAATTTGACTTTCGTAAGTGCGGGCATTAGACAGTACCTGCTCTTTTGTTAACTGCTTGCGTGTCTCGGACCTGCCGGTGGGATCGCCAATCCTGGCGGTAAAGTCCCCAAGAATTATAATAACCTGGTGTCCTAGATCCTGAAACTGCCTCAATTTCTGTAACACCACGGTATGTCCCAGGTGAATATCCGGAGCGGTAGGATCGAGCCCTAGTTTAATTGTCAGCGGCTTATCGTTATCTATGGATTTTTTAAGCTTTTCCACCAGTTCGTTTTCCGGAACAATCTCCACGACACCCCGCCTTATGATCTCCAACTGTTTCCCTACATCAAGCATGTCCATACCCCTTTCGACAAAGAACCAAAATCTCAATAATTATATCAGCGATTCACAAACAAAATCAACAACTTTAAGCAATAAACACGGTATTCTTTGGCCATTTACATTTGAATATAGTTAATTAGTATTGTATAATATTTTAGTGTCTATGTAACGGAGGCTCAACCAACCATAGCAGGACCTAACACATAAAATATAGGAAAATGGGCGTTGTCACTTTCGCATTAACCGTACCCAATTGAATCAAAAGGAGGCTTTTTTGAGTGAACAATTTAAAAGTTGTGCTTTTTATGAGTGCCCTGACGGTTTTGCTGGTGTTGATCGGGAACGCTATCAACGGCAGCTCAGGGGCGATGTTGTTTTTTATAATCGCTATGGGCATGAACTTTTTTAGTTACTTTTTCAGTGATTCGCTAGCAATTAAGATGACACGTTCCCGCCCTGTTTCGGAAAGTGAAGCTCCGGAGTTGTACGCTATCGTGAGAGGTCTGTCTAACCGTACCGGTATGCCGATGCCGAAAGTTTATATTACTCCTTCGGCGCAACCAAACGCCTTTGCTACCGGACGCAACCCTTCCCATGCAGCCGTCGCCGTTACAGAAGGACTGCTGCGCTTGCTAAACCGCACGGAGTTGGAAGGTGTGCTGGCCCACGAGTTCTCTCACATTAAAAACCGGGACGTCTTGATCGGCACGATTGCTGCGTCTTTAGCCGGCGCCATTACAATGATCGCGCACATCATGCAGTGGGGCTTGATCTTCGGTGGCATGAGGGATGATGATGAAGGAGGCGGATTAATTGGGGTGGCGGCTTCTTTGCTGATGATCATCCTGGCCCCTCTTGCTGCAATGTTGATCCAGATGGCTATATCCCGCTCTCGCGAATATGAAGCGGATGCCACTGCGGCGCGGATAACCGGTAACCCGAAGGGACTGGCAAGCGCCCTTCTAAGATTGGAAAGCGGCGCCAGGCAAATCCCGATGCAAGTAAACCCTGCAACGTCACACTTGTTTATCGTAAACCCCCTTTCCGGGCAAACTATGGCCCGGCTATTTAGCACCCACCCTCCTATTCAGGATAGGGTAAAACGCTTGGAACAAATAAGGATCTAAAATATGCCCGGCTTATTTTACAAGCCGGGCATATTTTCTACCCAGTTGATAAATAGCGATATAATCCCAACCGCATCCAGCCATCCCCCCCTGTAGGAAACCATCCTCCCCCCTGTCCGAGTCACTCCGGGAACAAGGCTTAACGCTTCAGCGTAAACCGGCCAGGAAAACTCCATCACTATGTCCACCGGTTCGCGCGTTTGAAAAGGCTTGAACCCTCCTTCAAGCCCTCTTTTCGTAGCTTCCATCGCCGCCACCCTGATTTTTTCGACGGCTAGCACGGGGTGGATGCCAAGAGCCGCGCAGTTACCTATGGCCTCCTTTACCACTACCGTTTTCACATCGGGCAAAAATAACCTTGTCTCATTTATACATGCCCTGTCTCCTGTGACCATGCCGACGGGAACTTCATAATATCCGGCGGCAAGCGCACTGAGCATGGCCTCACCGGCAACCATGTCGTTTATGGTTAAACGGACTATCCTGGTATCGATGGTGTGGGGCAAAACAGCGCCGGCGGAGCCGCTGCCGGCATGAAATCCAATTAGAATAACCATGTTACAGCGTTCAACCATATCCATCCACATCAGCCTTCTTTTTGATCCGCGAATTAACCGGGCGTTTCCCGACATTTTGTCGGGGATAATATTTTGTTTCCGCCAGTGGATATCAGATACAATAACATCACCTGCGCCTCCGGCAAGCGACCCCTCAATAGCCGCGTTGACCTCGGCTGTCATTTGCTCTCTAAACCAGCTGTCTTCCGGTGGCTTTTCGGGCCAGTTGACATACCCGGTAATACCTTCCATATCCGCCGCTATAAAGACTGTATACAAATACGACACCTCCTGTTTTACGGTAATCTTTATTTGTATATATTCAGCGAAACCTGTATCAAGACATGACTCTATCATCGTGAACAGAGGTTAAACCACCTTCGCATCACGGTGCAATTTCCTGTACAATAATGAAAAAACCCGCGCAGGCGCAATGCCTCCGCGGGTTTT
>JALHFC010000357.1:703-1115 GCA_022839445.1 Pelotomaculum sp. | reverse complement strand
GCCCATGCCGTGGGAGACCAGCACGATGCTTACTCCTTTGTCCTGCATATGGCGGATGCGTTTCAGGCATTTTTGCTGGAAGGCGGCGTCCCCGACGGAGAGCACTTCGTCTACGATCAGGATGTCGGGCTCTACTGCGGTGGCGGAGGCAAAGCCGAGGCGGGCCTGCATGCCGGAGGAGTAATATTTGACGGGGACGTCGATAAACTGCTCGATTTCGGCAAAGGCTACTATTTCGTCGAATTTTTCTTTTACCTGCGCCCGGGACATGCCTAGGATCATGCCGTTTAGGCAGACGTTGTCCCGGCCGGAAAAGTCCGGGTGGAACCCCGCGCCCAGCTCGATCAGGGACGAGCGCCGGCCGCGCACGGTGATTTCTCCTTTGGTGGGGCGCAAGGTGCCGGTGAGCAGT
>JALHFC010000357.1:0-636 GCA_022839445.1 Pelotomaculum sp. | reverse complement strand
AACGGTGAAGCTGATTTCCTGGAGCGCCCAGAAATCGCTGTTTTCCCCGCCGGGCCGGCGGAGCATAACGTTAAACATTTTGGCGAAGCTGTCGGCCCTATCGGAGCGCAGCTTGAATTTTTTCCACAAGTCGTTTACTTCTATAACGGGCAATTACATGACCTCCGCAAATGCCGGCTCCATACGGCGGAATAGGTACAGCCCCAGCAGGAACACGCCTACCGAAAAAGTGGCGGCGGCGGCGAGGTCCGGCAGCGACACCGGGCGGTTGGCGAGCACGGCGCCGCTCGCCATGTAGACCAACTCGCCGATGGGGTTGAACATAAAGTAATCCCTGAGCCTGGCGGGCACTTGCTCCAGGGTGTAGAAAATGGGTGAAATGTACATCCAGAGCATGAGCAAAAGGCCCAGGATCTGGCTGACGTCCCGGTAGAGCACGTTTAGGGCGGATACTATGTAGGCCATACCGAGGGTGAAGACCATTTCAAAAAATAAGATGACGGGCAGCCATAACAGCGCTTTTCCGGGCACGATCTTGTATATGGCCATAAATACGCCCAAGACTACCAGGGAGAAGGCGAAGTCTACCAGCCTGGCCATGACGGAGGCGGTGGGCAGGATCGCGCGGGGGAAGTA
>JALHFC010000356.1 GCA_022839445.1 Pelotomaculum sp. | reverse complement strand
GTTCATTTTATAGTGTGCAGGAGCGGTACGCTGAAACAATCAGCGAGGGGGTGACTCTCACGTCATATGCGCTAAATGTTAATGGCCGCCCGGTGCGGGCGTCCCTATTAAGTGTTGACCTGGACAATCCCTATGTTAAGCTGATGAGCCTGATCGGCTCGGACGGGACTATGGAAAATACCCAACCGGTTGGTAAAATGGCTGAACGCACAGGGGCAGTGGCTGCGGTAAACGGTGGCTTTTTTATAACCGATCAAGGAAAGCCGCTGGGAATGCTGGCGCAAAACGGCAAGCTGGTTTCCAGCCCGATTATGCGTGGCGATATGCCTGTTTTTGCCCTGGATATGGACAACCGGCCCATAATGGACTTTTTTAAGTTCAGCGGGAGTGTTGTGGCCGGAAACGGAGCGGTTTTCCCTCTTTTTGGCGTGAACAAGCCGCGTTATGTCCTGGAAGACGGGTGGATATCCGACATCAACCGTCTTGCCCTGTATGACCGCAACTGGGGGCCGCTCAGCCGGGGCGGTTGCGACGACTTGCCCGGGGCGATGGAAGCCCTGGTTGTTAATGATACCGTAACTAAACGGTAAAAATCTGCCTGAGGGCGCGCGGGTTACTGTAAAATATGAAACTACTCCGGCTTTTGAGAACATAAGGCTATCCGCTGGCAGCAACAGCTTTTTGGTCCAGGGCGGCAAAGTAGCTCCGTTTCAGGAAAACCTGAGAGGGAAAACCTCCCGCACGGCAGTGGCTTCTGCCGGTGGGGGAAGGACCCTGTACTTGTTTGCTGTTGAAAAAAGTGATAACAGCACCGGGGTAGAGCAAACTGAGCTGGCGGAGTTGCTGGTCGCCATGGGTGTTGACGAAGCTGTGAACCTCGACGGCGGCGGTTCTACCACAATGATGGCAAAACACCTCGGCGACTCTGAGTTGTCTGCCATTGTCCAGCCCAAGGAAGGATGGCAAAGGCCGGTGCCGGATGGGTTGGGGATATTTAATACGGCCCCGCCCGGACAGCCTGCGGGGCTTATCGTCAGTGGGCCGGATATTGTCCTGGCGGGCACGGATGCCGGTTACACCGTGAAAGGTTTCGATACCCACTTCTACCCCTGGCGGCCGCAGGACGTTAAGTTCAGC
>JALHFC010000122.1 GCA_022839445.1 Pelotomaculum sp. | reverse complement strand
TCTACGGGGAGGACGGGGCGTTTTTAAAAGTCGCGCCGGTCAGTGAAGGTGTGCCGGAAAGAGTTGTTAAAAGGGTTGTTAAGGACATGGATAGGGCGCTGTTTCCAACCAACCCGGTAGTCCCTTCTACCGAAGTGGTCCATGACCGAATGATGATCGAGGTCATGCGGGGTTGTACCAGGGGTTGCCGTTTCTGCCAGGCGGGGATGATTTACCGCCCGGTACGGGAAAAAAAGCCGCAGACGGTGCTGCGCCAAGTAGCCCGGCTAGTGGAGAGCACAGGTTATGACGAGGTGTCGCTAACCTCTCTTAGCACAAGCGACTATACCCCGGTACGCCGGGTGATCAAGGCTCTTATAGATGAGCACGCGGGCCGGGGAATAGGCGTTTCGCTACCGTCTTTGCGTGCGGATCAATTTTCAGTGGAGTTAGCCAAAGAGGTCCAGCGGGTGCGCCGCTCCAGCCTCACGTTCGCCCCCGAGGCGGGTACCCAGCGTTTAAGGGACGTAATTAACAAAGGGGTAACGGAGGACGACTTGATGGAAACGGCGGGGGCGGCTTTCAGGGAAGGTTGGCAGGCGCTAAAACTTTATTTCATGATTGGGCTGCCGACAGAAACTGCCGAAGACCTGGACGGGATCGCCCGTTTGGCTAGGGAGGTCCTGGCCCTGGGGCGGAAAATGGGTGTCCCCCGCGGGCGCCTGAGGGCGACCACCAGCGTGTCTTCCTTTGTTCCCAAGGCGCATACACCCTTCCAGTGGGAGCCCCAGGACACACTGGAGGCTTTAGAGCAGAAACAAAAATATTTGTCTGATAAATTACGTGACCGGGGTCTGAAGTTAGATTGCCACGACGCCGAGCTTGGTTTTGTGGAAGCGGTTTTTGCCAGGGGTGACCGGCGGCTTGGTACGGTATTGATCAAGGCTTTTGAGCTGGGGTGTAAATTTGACGGCTGGTCGGAGCACTTCGATCCCGGCCGTTGGCAGGAGGCCTTCCGGTTGGCCGGTCTTGATCCGGTGCAGTATGCCCGGCGGCGCTACTCCTACGAAGACCCCTTGCCTTGGGATCACATCGATCCCGGGGTATCCAAACAGTACCTCGTCCTTGAGCATAAGCGGGCTATGGCCGGGCTGGCTACCGGTGACTGCCGCGAAAGCATTTGCCCCGGCTGCGGATTGTGCCTGGCGCTTGAAGTAGAGCCGCGTTATGCGGAGGTGAGCGAAGATGCCCAGGTATAGGATGATGTACGCCAAGGAAGGGCCGGCCCGGTATATTTCCCACCTGGATCTACTGAGGACGTTTGAGCGGGCGGCTAGAAGGGCAGGGTTGCCCCTGGCACTGACTCAGGGTTTTAACCCCCACCCCAAACTGGCATTTGCCGCCCCGCTAGGAGTGGGCATTGCCGGGGAAGCGGAGTTTGCCGAGTTGGAACTGGCAAGGGATGTTCCCGCACGGGAAGTGATAGGCGCCTTATCTGTGGTTTTACCCGAGGGCTTGCGCCTGCATGAAATAAGGAGTGTGTCGGATTCGCGACCTGCTTTGATGTCCAAAGTAGACCGCGCGACTTACCGGGCTTGCGCCAAACTAAGCCACCCGGTCAGTTCTTTAGAACTAGAGGAGGCCATTGCCGGCTTCCTTTCCCAGCCCCAGATCCTGGTCTGGCGGCAGGGCAAGGCGGGTGAAAAACAAAAATTAGACATAAAGCCTGGTGTTTTTGCAGTGTCAGGCAGTTTAAATAATGGTATAATAATAATTGAGGCGGAGTTAAAAACAGGAAGCAAAGGTAATGTTAGGTTTGATGAGTTTCTTGATGCCTTTGTAAATAGTAGCCGGCTACCGTTACAGGGAAGGTTTTTGCTTAGCAGGACCGGTATTTTCGCTGCAGGAAAAAAAGGCAAAAAAACATTGTGGGAAGTATAAGCAAAAGTATGTGCGTAGCGTTTTGCCGGATCTAGTGATGATGGTATGGGTTTTTATCAGGCATTAAATGAGGAAACGGTATGCTTTTGAGAGGAAAGATTCTATGTTAAAAGAAATAGTTGTAAACATTGGCGATGAGGAAACTAGAGTTGCCGTTATGGAAAACAAAGTCCTTGTTGAGTTATATATAGAAAGGTCTATTAACCAGCGCCTGGTGGGTAATATTTTTAAAGGCCGGGTGGAAAATGTGTTGCCCGGTATGCAGGCGGCTTTTGTTAATATCGGGTTGGAGAAAAACGCCTTTTTGTATGTTGAAGACGCTTTTCCGGCCAGCCCGCAAGAAGGAAATGGACTGGCAGGATCAGCTTTGGGTTCGGATATCGGTGATATTTTAAAACAAGGGCAGGACATAATGGTGCAAATCGTAAAGGAACCGATTGGCACAAAAGGCCCGCGGGTCACTACCCATATTACCCTGCCCGGGCGTTACCTGGTCTTAATGCCGGCTGTGGACTACATCGGCATATCGCGCCGGATCGAGTGCGAGAAAGAAAGGGAGCGTTTAAAAGACCTGGCCTCAAGGGTTAAGCCGGAGGGTATGGGACTGATTGTGCGCACGGTGGCGGAGGGCGTGGAAGAGGATGAACTGCGCCAGGATATTGCGCTGTTGACGAAACTATGGAAGAAAATATTGAGCCGGTTTGCTCACGGAGCGGTCCCGAACGTGGTGCACCGTGATCTGGAGTTGGTCCAGCGGATCCTGCGGGATGTTTTTACCGAAGATGTTGACCGCCTCATTCTGGATTCCCGCTACGAGTATGAAAAGGTGCTGGATCTTGTGGAAATTGCCGGCCCGCGCCTGAGGCTGAAAGTGTTTTTGGACGAGCGCGAGAACATATTTGCCGAGTACGGCATTGATCAGGAAATAGAGAAGGCGCTAAAGCAAAAAGTATGGTTAAAATGCGGCGGTTACCTGATCATTGATCAGGCCGAAGCGCTGACAGCCATAGATGTTAACACCGGAAAATATGTCGGGACTACAAATTTGGAAGATACGGTCCTAAAGACCAACCTGGAAGCTGCAGTCGAGATAGCCCGCCAGTTGCGTCTCCGGAAAATAGGCGGGATCGTGATTGTTGATTTCATAGACATGTTACAGGAATCACACCGGAACAAGGTGCTTGGCATTTTGGAGGAAGAAATAAGAAAAGATAAAACGAAGACCAACATCCTCGGTTTAACCCAGCTTGGGCTTTTGGAGATGACCCGTAAAAAAGTGCGTCCCAGCTTGTCTGAGGTGCTCCAGAAACCTTGCCCTTACTGTGAGGGCAAAGGAAAGGTGCTGTCTGAGGAAACGCTGGGCATCCACTTTAAGAACCAGATTTATAACGCGTCCCGCCAGACTACCGCCCAGACCATTCTGGTAGAGGCCAACCCGGCGGTAGCGGCCCGGCTGATCGGCAGTGGGGGGGCAAGTTTGCGTGACCTGGAGAATAAAACAGGCAAAAGCCTCTACATCCGTGGTTCGGCCAGCCAACATATTGAATCGATCACCATTCGCCCGCTGCATAAAAACGAGGAGATCCAGGCCCAAACCCTGCCGGTTAAACCGGGTGAAGTGCTGGAGGTAAGGGTGGATGAGCCCCATGTAACTAATTTTCACGACGGCATCGCCCGGGTCAACGGTTTTGTTCTCGACATTGAAGGGGGCGGCGCATTGGTGGGGGAAACCAT
>JALHFC010000121.1 GCA_022839445.1 Pelotomaculum sp. | reverse complement strand
CGGCGCAGTCCGGCAACCATCTGACCGGTTACGATGCTGCCCGGCTCCGACCCGATGGTTTCACCGACTTGTACCCTGGTCGCCGGAGCAGTCTGGACCAAAACGTGTTTTTTAGGATCAGCCAGGGCGGCCCATACTTTATCGGTATCGTCAACTTCCTGGATTGCCCCGGTCGGGCAAACCAGGGAGCACTGGCCGCACTGCACGCACTCCATGTTCGCCAGCTTCTCGTTGTATGCCGGCGCGATCAGCGTGTCAAATCCTCTCTCCTCTGCTGTGAGCGCCTGCACTGTTTGGATGTTGGTGCAAACCGATATGCAGCGGCGGCAGAGGACGCACTTGCGCGGATCCCTTTGAATGGCGGGGCTGGAGTCGTCAATGGGGTATTCCGTTTTTGCCCCTTCAAAACGCACTTCCTTAATGCCGAACTCTTCCGCCAGTTTCTGCAGTTCGCAGTTCTGGTTGCGGACGCAGGTGAGGCATTCCATGGGGTGGTCCGAAAGGATTAATTCAAGAACCAGCTTGCGTGCCTTGATCACAGCCGGAGTGTTAGTGCGAACAACCATACCTTCCGCAACCGGAGCGACGCAAGCCGGTACGAAGGTCCTTGCCCCTTGCACTTCCACCATGCAGATCCGGCAGGCCCCGATAACGTTGATATCTTTCAAATAGCACAGAGTCGGAATTTTGACTCCTATCTTTTTAGCGGCTTCAAGTATGGTTGAGCCTTCTTCAACCGCTAAACTCTGGTTATCAATTGTCAGGTTTATCATTTATCATTTTCCCTCCAAACTCCCGTATTTTTCTACATTCCTTTTTCCAAAAGCTGCGGGAGCGGCTTTTATTCCTTAAACTCGCAAACATTGGCAGCACACTTCTTGTCTTTAATATGCTCCTCGTATTCGTTCCGGAAATACCGGATTGTGCTCAAGACGGGGTTAGGAGCGGTCTGACCCAGGCCGCACAAGGCTGTGGCCTTAATGGTGGTGGCCAGCTCTTCCAGAAGTTCAATATCGCCTTCTTTGCCTTCGCCGGTGGTGATACGTTCAAGGATTTCATACATCCGCTTGGTACCGATCCGGCAAGGTGAACATTTGCCGCAGGACTCGTCCACGACAAAGTCGAGGAAGAATTTGGCTATATCCACCATGCAGGTGTCTTCATCCATTACAATCATCCCGCCGGAGCCCATAATTGCTCCCAATGCCCCGAGGGATTCATAGTCAACAGGAGTATCGAGGTGCTCGGCCGGTATGCAGCCGCCGGACGGGCCGCCGGTCTGGACGGCCTTGAACTGTTTCTTGCGCGGGATGCCGCCGCCGATTTCATATACAATTTCACGCAATGTTGTGCCCATTGGCACTTCCACGATGCCGGTATTGTTGATCCTGCCGGCCAGGGCAAACACCTTGGTTCCTTTGCACTTCTCCGTACCGATGGAGGCAAACCAGTCGGCGCCTTTTAAGATAATAGGAGAGATACTGGCCCATGTTTCAACGTTGTTGATAACGGTGGGCTTGCCAAAAACGCCGGACTGGGCCGGGAACGGCGGCCTGGGTCTCGGTTCGCCGCGCTTACCTTCAATGGAGGTCAGCAGGGCGGTTTCCTCACCACAAACAAAGGCGCCGGCGCCGATTCTAATTTCAATGTCAAAGTTAAAGCCGGCATCAAAAATATTCTTGCCGAGCATGCCGAACTCACGGGCTTTTTCAATGGCGCGGCTCAACCTTTCAATGGCCAGCGGGTACTCCGCCCGCACATAGACATAACCCTGCTCCGCGCCGATAGCGTAACCGCAGATGGTCATACCTTCAACAACGCTGTGGGGGTCGCCTTCCAGGATGGACCTGTCCATGAATGCGCCCGGGTCACCCTCGTCACCGTTGCATACAACGTATTTGGGGGACCCTTTGGCAGAAGCCGTGAATCCCCACTTCATACCGGTGGAGAAACCAGCGCCGCCACGACCGCGCAACCCGGCTTTTTTAACGGTTTCGACAACTTCCTCCGGCTTCATTTGGGTAAGCGCTTTGCCAAGCGCGGCATAACCGTCCCTACCGATATATTCTTCTATCGAAAGCGGATCTATATATATGGTGTTGCGAAGAACAATCTTCAGCTGCTTTTTAAACAAATCAATATCATGAACGCTTTGTGTCGGCTCCTTGGCCCCCGGCGCCCTGTAAAGCAAGCGGGTTACCGGGTTGCCCTTCATGATATGCTCCTCCACAATCGCCTCGGCGTCCTTCGGCTTTACCCTGCGGTAGAAAGTGGCGTCGGGATATACAATCATAACCGGACCCATATCGCACGGGCCCATGCAGCCCGTCAATATAAGCTTGACATCTTTTTCAATCCCGTTCTTTTTAAGAGATTCTTTCAGGGCATCTACAACATCTTTGCAATTTGAAGATATGCAGCCCTGACCGCCGCACACCATAATGTGCGCTTTATATTCCGCCGACGGCACACCTTCACGGACTTTAAGGACTTCCTGCATGCTTTCTTTAATCTTTGCCAGTTCGTCCAAAGACTTCACTTTATTACACCTCCGTTTAAGTCCTCCAGCCATTTCTAAAATATCGCCCTGACCGTAACCGAGCTTAAATAATAAAGGCTAAAGTTCCCTATTATAAAGAAAAATATGATTACGGTAAGGCGAGGGATACCTGCGAATTGCGATTGGTACTATGCGTACTTTTCAAGAATTTCGGGAATCTGCTCCGGTTCCAGACGGCCATGGACATCTTTACCGTCAATAATCATCGCCGGCGCCAAGCCGCACGCGCCAATGCAACGAACGATTTCCAACGTGAACCGGCTGTCAGGTGTGGTCTGACCGGGTTTAATATCAATCGCTTCCCTGAGCGTTTTTAGAACGGTTTTGGTCCCTTTAACATAACAGGCCGTCCCCGCGCACACACTGATCTTATGTCTGCCTCTTGGAATCAGTGAGAAGAAAGCGTAAAAAGTGACGACCCCGTAAACTTCCTGAAGAGATACCCCCAACCCTTCCGCTATTCTGACCTGCGCCCACTTCGGTAAATATCCGATCAGTTCTTGCGCTTTGGTCAGCACTTGAATGAGCCCGCTGGGCTTGCCTTTGTATGGTTCGATGATGATATCAAGTTGTTTGGTCAGTTCATCTTCTCCGCAATTGCATCCACATGCCACAATTCTTTACCTCCCTCGCTTTAGTACCTTCAAAATCCTCACGGTTAAAACCTTTTCGCAACTATTATGCTGGGTCTGTTTGGTAACTCACCTCCTCCGGTAACTGTTTATACAAAAAAATTCGCTGCAAAGAGCTTATATCCTTCCTGGAGGTCAATATACTTAAATAAATATTTTTTATTTATACATAACATATCCTTGTATCTAATCTATATCCAATACTAATATTCATTATAGCCTTATTGCATAATTATTCAAGGCTTATTTTTATAGATAACCTCAATATACCAGTAGTACATAAATAGCCTGCCGCCTTAAATTTCTAAAGCCTCCCGGAATGAATATCTTGCCGCTTCGATCGTATATTCGATTTCATTTTCGCCGTGAGCCAAAGAAACGAATGCCGCCTCAAACTGGGAGGGGGCGATATAAACGCCGCGTTCCAGCATGGATTTAAAGAAAGCGGCAAAACGTGCTGTGTTTGA
>JALHFC010000355.1 GCA_022839445.1 Pelotomaculum sp. | reverse complement strand
TTAACCACCACTGCCCCTACCATTGGGTTCGGGCTGGTCCGGCCCCGTGCTTTGGCTGCAAGCTCCAAAGCCATTCTCATGTAAAACCTATCCATTATCCAAGATAGAAGCAAGGGGACGGTTCTCTTGCTTCCTTTCCCTCCTTTTCCTAGAGCAACGGGAAAGCAAGGAGATAGCTCCCTCGCCCCCTTCCTTCCCTCCCAGTAAATAGTGGACCTCAACCCACAACCAATTTAATCACCGGTTCAATCCGAAACCAGCCACAGCACCGCCGGCGTAGCACACCTATAGGGGCACGGCATGCCGCACACCTACAGGCAATACCACACACACCCCGCAAGGACATGGCGCCGTGCGGGGGGAAGGGCGATGACCCACAAAAGTGATCGGTGATAACGCTATACCCTGCCACCGGTTTCTCATAAATACAGCTTTAATGATGTTTTTAAATCAAAAATGCCCTGGGGTTTTACCTCAGGGCTTGCTGTTCGAATATAAAAACACATCCGGCCTTTAAAATATAATTAAAAGCCAGCAGCTCGACCTTCTCAGACTTTAACTGTCGGCCCCGGCTTTTAACCGGATCAACCCCGAAAGGGCTCGCGGGCTCGGCTCATCAGGCCATACCGCCGGTAGGGAATCACACCCATCCCTGAAGGTTTCCCTATTAATTTTATAAATCATTATATGGCCGGCTCTGCCGGATGTCAATAGTATAATCCTATTTTAGCTCCGGTCTTTTACGGTAACTAACCATGCTTATGGTAGTTATGCCTGGATGCGAGCACACTTAAAACATAATCTAATAATTCATTGGTAAGATTCTCAATATCTACGTTGAGCTTATTCCTTTTCGCAATAAACTGGGCCAGGCGTTCCTGCATTTCTTTAATTACTTTATACTGGCCGGACTCGGCCAGGTAACCCTGCGCCGCTTCAACCGAATCCACAAACATGCCTATCCCGGGCACCACCCTGACTACGCCGGCCTCCTGCAAAATGGAAAGAGAGCGCCTTACTGTCTCCGGTGAAACATTGTAAAGACCCGCCAGGGTGGAGCGTCCCGATATCTTTTGACCTTCTTTATAATCGCCGTT
>JALHFC010000120.1 GCA_022839445.1 Pelotomaculum sp. | reverse complement strand
GGTAAAGCCTGTAAAATTAGCTGAAAGCTTTGGTTTTAGTACTCGTGAATTAAATAAACTTGATGTGCTGGTAAGTGAAAATGAAGAACACATCTTAGAGGAATGGGGGGAATTTCCTTCGATAAATCTCCGAAAATTCCCATAAGGGGATTCCTGGAAGGGCGAACAGCCCTTCCGGGTATCCCCGAGTATAAGTACAACGATATTAAACCACGGTTAGGCTCAAGGCCGTCGGTCCTTCGTGAAATGTATAACTGGAAGCCTCGTGATTGAAACTCTACGAAGTAAGTCGATTTTGGGATACAGGCTCTAATATTAGGGGGTCGAACCGAGGAGTCGTACCCCCACACAACAGACCGCCTACAAAAGGCGGTCTGTTCCGTTTAGGACTAGCCGTCATGCCGTAAGCAGCAATTACTTTGTTAGTGTTACAGCCTTGGTAGTCCCGTTTACATCATAGCTAAATTCGATAACATTTCCTCCTGCTTTGTAGGCGCCGGGCACGCTAGCAAAGGTGCCGCTAGGCAAAATCTTGGCGGGATTTATGACAATGTCGTCTACTTTGGTAACCTTAACATTTGTCACACCATCCGGGAAGACTACTTTAACCCCGAAGTTAATGCCGGAAATGCCGTCTTTTGTGGTTACGTCTGAGTCCTTTAGCGTTACATCGGGCGGGTTATCCACTTCCGTGCTTGTGTCGGCGTTATTGGTATCAGCGTCTGTATTTTCGGTGTCGGCGCTTTCAGGGGTATCCTCATCCCCGGGGGCAACGGGGCCTTGTTCTTGTAGGGAAATGATCTCTACCGTCCGGGTTTCGGGGTCCCAATTCACCTGGCATCCCAGACACTCCGACACAAACCGCAAGGGTACCATGGTTCTGTCATTAATGAGGATGGCGGGCACGTCGAGTTGTACCGGCACTCCATTATTTGATGCTTCGCCGTCAATAACAAGTTTAATGTCTACCCCCGTCTTTTTGATGCTAACTGTACGGGTGTCGTTGTCCCAACCAACCTGAGCTCCTAGCGCTTCGGCCACAAAACGGATAGGGACTATTGTTCTGTCATTTACTATCTGGGGCGGAACATCGGGCGAAATTTGTTTTCCGTCAACTACAATGGATACGTCCTTTACCCCTTCTTTAGCAAAAGACCCACTGACTAGCCCGAAGAAAAGAAAGGTAACTAGAAATACGGAAAAAATTCTTTTATACATGGCGCACCTCCTGTGTTTTTTAAATTTTACATTATTTTGCCTACCTCGGCAATAACTTATTGCAAATGACTTGTGCCGGGTGCTCGACAATAACCGGCCGGCCTGGCGCCCTGCCAGTTTTTGGGAGGGGGTCGTACCCTCACACACTCACACACTAACCTATACCGGCCCGCTCGCGCACACGTTTAATCGCCCGGGCGGACTCACGGGCAAGCATTTCCTCGTCTATTGTGGTTAGGCGGCCGTTTTCGTAAACAATCCGGCCGTCGACCATAGTTAGAGTCACATCGGAAGACTTGGCCTGGTAAACCAGCCGGCTGTATATATCCGTCCCCACTGCGGGTAGGGAGTGTAAGCTGTTTAAATTAATCATAACTATATCCGCCTTTTTCCCAACCTCCAAAGAACCGGTCTCTTTTTCCAAACCCATAGCTCTGGCGCCTCCCGTCGTTGCCAGGGCAAAGACTTTCCCGGCCGGCATGGCAGTGGCACCATGCTGGGGTTTTTGGATTAGAGCCGCCAATCGCATTTCTGTAAAAGCGTCCAGGTTGTTGTTGCATGGGGCTCCATCGGCTCCGATGGACACCTGGATACCCCGGTCCAACATCTCGGGAATAAGAGCAATGCCCGAGCCCAGCTTGAGGTTGGAACTCGGACAATGGACAACATTTGTTCCGCTGCGGCGAAGCATCTCCATTTCTTCCCGGTCCAGCCAGACACAGTGGACAAGGACCAGACCGGCGCCGGTTAGGCCCAAATGATCCAAATATGCGACGTTGCGCATTTTTCGCTCGGCCTGGATTAGCGCAATTTCCTTAAGGTTTTCCGATGCGTGCGTGTGCACCTTCACCCGGTAGCGACGGGCCAAATCTCTGACCTGGACCAGTAATTCCTCACTACAGGAAACGGCAAAACGGGGACAAAAGGCGTAATGCAGGCGCCCGCCGGCCGTACCGTGCCATTTTTCCAGCAAATTAACACTTTCCTGCAAGGACTCGCTTGTTTTCTCAATCATATTACCGGGGATGCCGGCGCCCCTGTCCATCATGCACTTGCCGCTAACAGCCCGGATACCTGACTCTGTTATGGCCTGGAACACCGCCTCCGTGTGTCTTATAGTTTCCATGCTGATAATAGAAGTTGTGCCCCCCTGGAATAATTCACCAATCCCAAGTAGGGCGGAGCAGTAAAGCGATTCATAGTCATGGGCCGCTTCCAAGGGTAAAATCCGTAAATTAAGCCAGTCCAGCAGTTCCAAATCGTCAGCCTGTCCCCTGAATAAAGTCTGGCACAGATGGACATGGGCCTGAATCAAGCCGGGGATCACCACCTGACCGCCGGCGTCAATGACCCGATCAGCGGACAAACCGGCGGCGCCGATATACTTGATGAAACTGTCTTGCACCAGTAGATCACCCTGTAAAACATCACGGTCCTGATTCATTGTTACGATTAACGCATTTTTAAATAATACTGAGGACAAAGGCCTACCCCCTAGCGTAACGTTTGCTCACGCTGTATTGTTTCTACAAAAACAATTTCCTTAGGTCTGCGGCCGGTGTAGGGGAAAGGTAGGCAAGGGGTATGTCGAAAACTGTTTTAGCCCCGGTGTTTCCTTCCCTGTTCAAACGATAAACCGCCCGCGCGTAGGCCACCAAAACACCGGCGGTAAACTCCGGGTTACTGTCCAGCCTGATTGAAAACTCAATGATTTGCTTGTTCTCTTTTCCTTCTCCTGTTTTTCCGCTGCGGATGACAAAACCCCCGTGGGGCATTGCAGAGTGATTTAATTTCAGCTCCTCTTCAGTAATAAAGCTAACTGTTGTTTCGTAGTCCGAAAAATAATTGGGCATGTCCTTGATTTGGCGGGCAATCCTATCTTTATCAGCGCCTTCTTCAGCCACAACATAGCATTCCCGCAGGTGCCTTTCACGGGGCGGCAGCTCAGGATTTTCCCCGCTTCTAACCCTGGCGACGGCTTTGGAAATAGGGACGGTGTATTGAATAGCGCCCTTGACTCCCTTTACCCTCCGGATGGCGTCGGAATGACCCTGGCTTACACCCTTGCCCCAGAAAGTGTAGCTCTTTCCTTCCGGCAGCACCGCCTCCGCCAGGAGCCGGTTCATAGAAAACAGCCCCGGGTCCCACCCGACACTAATAGCGCTCGTTTTGCCGTTTGCTTTGGCCGATTTTTCCATGGACGCAAAATACTCCGGTATTTTATTATGGTTGTCAAAACTATCCACAGTGTTAAAACTGGCCGCAAAAAAAGGTCCTTGTTCCGGCAGGTCGGTAGCTGAACCGCCGCAGAGGATCATCACATCAATATCATTTTTGTACTGTCCGGCAGAAGATATATGTAATACTTTGGCATTGGCATCTTTGAAAGAAACATCTTCGGTATTTCTCCTGGTAAACACGGCAACCAACTGCATATCGGGGTTTTGGTTAATAGC
>JALHFC010000354.1 GCA_022839445.1 Pelotomaculum sp. | reverse complement strand
GTGGCTGTTTATTTCATACATATTTGAAACTACACCTACCGCCAGCTTTTCCTTTAGCTTGTAGTAATTCAGGCAGGAACCGCAAACCAGGATTTCCGTGCCCGCCCCGGACAGTTTTTGCAGCTGGCCTAGAACCGGGGAGCCTTCCACGGCCAGGTGCACACCGCTGTTCAGGAAAAGCAGCGCCGCCGGCGGGGGTTGGTGATCCGTCAGGGTTACCATAAAACTTTTCATTAACGTCTCGCCAAGGTCCGGCGGCCCCTGGCCGATGCCGCTGGTTGTGATAAAATACACAATTCCGGCAGCCGCTCCACATTGGAACACATCTTTCGCAACGGTTCCTTCAGCCGGTACCTCCCCGGAAGACCTGGTTATTGTGAGATAATAGCACCCTTCTTTTTTCTCTACATCAACCGCGCGGCCGGCATTGGCGGCAAAGCGCGAGACATTTTCCCTGGCCGCCTCATTGTCAACCGCAATTATGATTGTTTTCCCCTGCCCTGATTCCAGGGCTTTTTTTGCTTCAATAACCGGCTGCGGGCAGGCCAAACCCCGGCAATCAACTTCTATAACGCTCATAAGACTACATCCCCTTCACCGTTGTTTAAAACTAATTTGTCTTTTTAATATAATTTTTACGTTTAAAACTAATTTGTCTTTTTAATATAATTTTTACAGTAACCGTTTTAGTAAATCCGGCTAAAGGCATAACGTTATCGTTAGCGAACGACTTGCGTATGCGGTATACAATTTACATCCATTATTCCAGGTAGAACTATAAATATCCTTCATTATGTTTATAGAAATACATTATGAGCAACCTTTGCATTATAAATTATTATTATTGACCTCCCCAAAGCGAGCTTCCACGTAACCCAGGTATGAATATAGTTGCTGCTGTAAGCCGAACTGATAAACCTGCGCCTCAATACAAGGTGGTGTTTAAAACCGGTAACAACCTGCCTTTAGATTATACGGCCACAGGCGTTTTCATATTTCTATACTAAGCCAAGGAAACGCACAGTTTGCGCCAATACAAAACAAAG
>JALHFC010000119.1 GCA_022839445.1 Pelotomaculum sp. | reverse complement strand
CTCCTTTCATAAACATACACCCCCTCACCACCCATTATATATTATGCACATAGTGTACGCAATCTGCTTTTAAAATATGCCGGCCGAAAAGATACGAGTGACAGAACCTAAAACCCGCCGCAAGTTACCGGGCTTTAGCCCGAGTAAAAAGGCGGGTTTTAGGTTCTGTCAAAGATGGGATGCGAATATTACTTTTTCTGAAAGGGTCGAGTGGGCGAGACGCCTGGAACAGGTTGAGAGGATAAAAGCTGAAGAAAGAATGAGGAACCCTACGAAGAATTCTTCGGAGGGTGAAACTGCAGAAAAGGTATCAAAAGGTAAGAAAAAGAAAGGAAGTGCAAGCTAATGAAAGCTAGGTATAAACAAGAGGTAGACAAGCTGCATAATCTTTTGTGGGATGCCAAGCGGTGCATGGAGGAAATACCGAAATATTACAACCTGGTAGGCGGTAAAAACGATGTGAAAAGTGCGGAAATGCTATGGACAATGAGGCTGCTGTGCGAGGATGATTATTTGCCTGTGGGTGAATTATGGGACTGGCTGGAGTATATAGACAAGCCGCGCCAGGAATACGCCCTGGAGTTAAGCAGAAATACCGGACGTTTCATGGCAGGAAGCCATGAGCTAACCTGCGGTCGGCATATAGAATTGTTTGTGTAAAGCGGCGGCGACGCTGGCTGGAATTTTAGCCGGGTGGAGCACAATTCTACGGAGGGATATTATTTTTTTAACGAGTCGGGTATGGATCATCACCAGCTTGCTGAAGGTGCTGTTGTTGCGATTCGATAGCCAACTACCAATTGGGGTTTTGGATAATAAGTAAGCTGCTTTTAACGGGCGGGTCGTCTAAGACCTCTCGTTTTTTCTTTCTTTAGATATCTCAAGTCGCTTGTCCTACTTGATATTCAATTGTTTCCGGTTGTGACAGGATATGACGGATAAAGTTGCCTTCCCGCAGATTATAGTCTTCAATCTCTTCGGGAGCGTAGGCTAAAGCTTCCACAGGTTCCATGGGTTGTGCGGCAGCTTTACCTGATATCTCCCAGCGGCGCCAATAAGGCATTTGGGAAAAATCCTTGGATATTACGATAATGTCTATGTCACTTTCTTCACGGGCTTCACCTCTGGCGTTTGACCCGAAAAGGAATGCCCTGTCTACGATAATGCCTTGGGAGTCTATGGCTTTAAGAAAGTCATAGACTATTCTTTCAACAACGGGTTTTTCTTGCGCTTGTTTTAACCATTCTTTTGTTCCTTGGCGCATACAGCTTTTTCCACCTCAAAAAATAGTTTATCACACAGTAAAAATTTTTGCAATTCGCAAATTTAAAATAAAAGCCGTAGACCCCCAATACTAAATTCAGGATGGGGAGGCTTCACAACTGGCAAATGCCCGGTTTTTTCTTTTTTTGAGAAAAGCATAAAATAACTAAATCTAAAAAATGTGGAGGTGATGTGCCTATGGACGCATTAACTAAGGATCGCCCTTTGGAAGAAAGATTTTACACCGTTCCGGAAGTAGCAAAAATTTTACGCGTTAAGAAGGGGTTCGTGTATGAGCTAGTGTATACAGGCCGCCTAAAGCGATCAGGTTGTCAGAGCGGAGAATACGCATACCAAAAAACGCTATAGCAAAATTGTTAGAAGGGGAGGAAACAATGAGCCAGGCAGAGAACTAATCTTTGCCTGGCTCCCCTATGAGGGAGGAGAAAAATTATAGCGAAAATTAGAAGGAGGGGTCCAAACCAGTACACCATTTCAGTGTATTTGGGCCGGGACGAAAACGGCAAGAGGATAGATCACAACGAGACATTTCATGGTGAGCGTACAAAAGCAAAAATCAGAGCTGCCGAGCTGGAAGTTGAACTAAAGAGACGCACCGGCCCAAAGCACCTTACGCTAAACTTGGGCGAATATCTTGAAAAGTGGCTAAAAGACATCCAGGGAACCGTATCAGACAGGACTTACGAAACCTATAAGTGGCACGTAAAAAGAATTATTCAGTTGTAGGGAAACTACCAATGTATAATATCAGCACTATGGATTTGCAGCAAGGGTTGACCTTTGAAGGACTGACAGCTCGCACGATCCGTGGAATTTACGGAACGTTAAAAACTGCGCTGCGTCAAGCCATGGCCTGGGGTCTGCTCGGATACGATCCTACCGTTGGGTTGAGAGCGCCAAGAGTGCCAAGGAAAAAGAGAAGGGTATTGTCGCTGGAAGAAATAACGGCATTATTGGAGGCGGCCAAACCGTACAAGTATTACCTAGTGATCAGGATACTGGCATTAACCGGTATGCGGTTGGGTGAAGCGTTGGGTTTGAGATGGCAGGATATTGACTTCAAAAAGGGGATTCTAACCATCCAGGGGGGCGGCAGACGGGCGTTACCGGACGCTAAAACAGACTAAGACCGCTAGCAGTGAAAGAACAATAATACTCGATAAAGAAACTTTGCGCCTTTTGGCTTTACGCAAAATGAATTGCAAAGTTGTCCCACTGGCGCAACTCCCGAACGTAAACGATCTTATTTTCTCGCATAACGGTCGCGTAGTGCGAGAAGACGCCATCAGGCGCACCAGCGTAAAATAACCTAAAGATTTAGCTGCGTTAAAAGTGTTTAAAACCCGCAAAGACATAAGTCTTGCGGGTTTTTTAAGTAACAAGATAAAAAATAGATAGTCGAAGGTCTGAAAAATAAACTAAGCAATCCTAATTTTAAACCGCCCTGGGGAAAAATAATGCCGAATAGTGTTTAATATTATAAACAGGATTTGATAATAATGACAGATCACCGCTATTTGGTCATCATTGAACAAGACGAAGATGGCAAGTATATTGCCTCCGTACCATCTCTCCCCGGCTGCCACACTCAGGCAGATAACCTAAAAGAATTGGAAAAGCGAATTCTAGAAGCTATTAAACTTTATTTCCTTAAGGAGGCGAGCGGTTTATGAGGACTTTTAAGGTTTCCAATGCCCAGGCGTAGATACTTACTACAGAGCTTACCAATCCTGGTACTACCGCATATACAATACCTGTCGGCATGTCATTTTCCCCTGCCGATGAACCGTAATTGCCGGTGCGTTAAAATCAGTGCTTGTAGGAAATATGAATATATTATGGGTAAGCCTGAGCAAGAACGCTTAGGTTCCTTTTATGATTTATGGGTTTTAAAGGAAAGCTACATGAAAGCAACAGGACTTGGCTTTCGCTTGGCTTTAGATGACTTTTGTATTCACATGTCAGAGGGCATAACTGTGGAACGGAATGGGCAAATACAACAATACAGTTTTTTTCTAACACAGCTTGAAGGATACAAGCTGGCCGTATGCTATCAGTGCAAAATAAATTGCTTAAAAAGGTCAAAATAGTGTGCTGCACATTATTGGATAGGGTATAATTAAAATAATATTGTTGGCTCCAAAAGAAAAGGGAGGAAGCAAAAGAACAACCATGAAAATGCTTTGCACAGTAGAACGGATGATAGTATCCATTTGTTTCCGTACTTTCACATTAACCGTCACCTTGCTTCCATGTAATATCTAAAAAAGGAGTTGGTTTTGGGTGATAGATCATAAGGTGGTATGCCGGTTGTTGAATATACCGGAAAATATTCCCGTTCCCGGCTATAAACCATATGCCGTCAAAAAAACTAAAATTACTGTTTTTGTTGAAGGGGAGGCTAAATTTAGTTACGGTGG
>JALHFC010000353.1 GCA_022839445.1 Pelotomaculum sp. | reverse complement strand
ACTCGTATCTTTTCGGCCGGCATATTTTAAAAGCAGATTGCGTACACTATGTGCATAATATATAATGGGTGGTGAGGGGGTGTATGTTTATGAAAGGAGTATTAAACGCTACAGATGTTCGCAAGAATTGGGGTAGGTTTATTGATACCGTGATATATGAAAAACCTAAAATTGTAAAACGCAACAGGGATTTTTTAATATCCTTATCTATAAAACAGGCTAAGGTACTGCTTAATAGTTTTCACTTTAAAATAATTTATTCAAAAGAAGACGATGGAACTGTTACAGCTACACTGGATGATTTTGATTTGGTTGTAAATGAAGTAGATGAATTGTCAGCCAGGAAAGCGTTGGCACAAGAACTAATTGAATATGCCCAAGAGTATTTTTGTGAGTTTCAGCTTTATTTTAATTCCCCCAATCGGCAATCAGTGCCTAGCTGGAAAGAATTAAAAAGATTCTGCGAAAATGACGATTGGGTCTTATACAAAAAAACAGACCATGATTACTACCGTAAACTTATGCCAGATGGCACATTGAAAAGAACAAAGGTTTCAAGGGATTCTGGACAAATCAAAGCTCACTTATGGGAGAATATATTGCGCAAACAGTTAAAAGTTACAAAAGAATATTTTAACAGTAAAATTTGATTGGAAAATTGTTCTGGAAAGATAATGTTAATCGCGTTTTAAGTTTTTTTAACTCACACTTCCTTTCTTTTTCTGCTGTTTTAACGCTTCCAGACACGCATGAAAACATGCTCGCTTGATAATTTCAGCTTCCTCCAGCCGTTTTTCCCGTGCAAGCTAGGCCAAGCGGCAGATCCAAACAACCCGCCTGTTTGGATCTTTAAAACTCTTTGTAGCCAGCAAATATGCGTCCCGCAATCTTAAATATTCAGATTTATTACACACAATACTACCTCCTTTTGCAAACTACTACATAATTACATAATTACCATTCCTACCGTTCGTTTTAAGGCGTTAGAAAAGGGGCGGCAGGGGGTTTTATAGCATAGTTTAACCCCCTACCCCCTATCTGCCTTATGGAACGTTATTTCCAGTTACCGTTACCGTTTCTTTTTAAAACAA
>JALHFC010000352.1:530-1680 GCA_022839445.1 Pelotomaculum sp. | reverse complement strand
TTACCAGACATGCCAGCCCGACCTTGTGACCATGGACATCACTATGCCAGAGATGGGTGGGATCGAAGGCGTCCAGGCCATTCGCGCAATTGATCCGAATGCGAATGTCATTATGTGTAGCGCTATGGGCCAGCACAGCATGGTTTTAAGCGCCATCCAGGCGGGCGCGAAAGGCTTTATTGTCAAGCCTTTTAAGGCGGATCAAATTGTCAAGGCGATTGAAAAAGCACTGGCCAGGCAGTAGCGGTAGTACCGGGGTATTGCAATATTTTTGAAGGTTGAGTGATTATTTTGAAGCTATTATTGATTGATGACGATGCCGATTGTTTGGACGGCCTGAGCACCGCCCTTGAACCGGCCGGACACACATGCCAAAAGTTTACTGTTCCAGTGGAAGCGATAAAATCTTACCGGCAAAATCAATATGATGTTGTTATTACCGACATGAAGATGCCCGGTATGAACGGCATACAAGTATTGAAGGAAATCCGCTCACTAGACCCGGTGGCCAGGGTAATTATCGTTACCGGTTTCGGTGACGTGGAAACAGCCATCGCCGCTGTGAATAACAGGGCGTATGCTTTTTTCGGCACGGCAAGCCGATAAACATAGACGACCTGATGGATACCCTGGAGAAAATTGAGGGTGAGATCAGAGGGCAGGAAAAGGTCAAAACGGATCACGCCCGCCTAGCTTTGGAATATGCGCGGCTCAAGCAGGTTTACGAGGAATTGCTTGGGTTATTGAAAAACAGGTGATTTAACGGAGCGTTAGTTAAGTTTGACGGTGATTTAGAAGAATGGTTAGAAAACTAAATAAAAAGGTGAATGCTATGTTTGACGGCGACTTAGAAGAAAAATTAGAGATGGTCAAGTTGTTTATCATTGACAGCCGGGAGCTTTTAGACGATGTCGAGCCAAAAATTATAGAAATGGAAGAAAAAGCGCTTGCGGCCGGGGAAGTCGACGAAGATATCCTAAACGCCATCTTCCGTCTTTTCCATTCCTTGAAGGGTTCGGCGTCCTTCCTTGATCTGCAGACAATTACCAGTGTGACACACGAAGCTGAAACCCTTCTGGATATATTTCGCAACCGGAAAGCTACCGTAAACCCGGAACACGTCGACCTGCTGATCCGTACCAGCGATTTT
>JALHFC010000352.1:0-412 GCA_022839445.1 Pelotomaculum sp. | reverse complement strand
GAAGAAATGGACCTAACCATCACCCCCGAAATGATCGGGCGCTTTGTAGAAGAAAGCCGCGAGCTATTAGACGAAGCCGAAAGCACGCTACTAGCCCTAGAAAAAGCGCCCCAAGACAAAGAATACGCCGGCCATGCCTTTCGCGCCCTGCACAGCTTCAAAGGAAACGCTGGTTTTTTCAGCTACACCGAACTAGAAGACTTAAGCCACCACGCCGAAACACTGCTCGACAAAATCAAAGAAGATGAAAAGACCTGCGACCCCGTAGCAGTATCCTTTCTGCTGATCGCCATAGACGCGTTGCGCGACGGGATCGATCAGATCAGCGACGGCATAGAAATAAACCTGCCCGGGAAAAAAGAAATATGCCGGTACCTGGATGACCTTGCCGGCAACAACAGCGACACAGCAG
>JALHFC010000351.1 GCA_022839445.1 Pelotomaculum sp. | reverse complement strand
GGATAGGGGGAATTCGCCCTTGGCGAATTCCAACAAGCAATCCGACAACCGGCTACAAACAACCGGCAACCGAGCTTACACTGTTTAGTTTTGAGAGACTTGAGGGACTATAGCTCAGCCGGCTAGAGCGCACGCCTGATAAGCGTGAGGTCGGTGGTTCGAGTCCACCTAGTCCCACCAGTTTAGAAGTGAGAAGCGAGAAGTGAGAAGTGAGAATAGAAGGAATTGGCGGAGCCAATTCCAACAAAAATCTCACCTCCAACCTCTCACCTCCCACATCTCAGATGGGGGTGTAGCTCAGTGGGAGAGCACCTGCCTTGCAAGCAGGGGGTCAGCGGTTCGAATCCGCTCATCTCCACCAATTTAGTAGTGGGTTGTGGGTAGTCAGTAGTCAGTAGTTGGATTAAAGGAATTCACGAAAGTGAATTTCTACAACAATCCGACAACAGGCTACAAACAACCGGCAACCGAGATATACGTTCTTTGAAAACTGCACAACGTAGGAGAACAAGTAAAAGAGCATCCTAGAGAGGCAAGCAAGGCTTTTAAAGGCCAGGCAAGCCAATCAAAGAAGCGCAAATTAGGTCAAGCAAGAAAGAGCACACGGCGGATGCCTTGGCGCATAGGGCCGAAGAAGGACGTGGCAAGCTGCGAAAAGCTACGGGGAGCCGCAAACAGGCTTCGATCCGTAGATATCCGAATGGGGCAACCCGGCCCATACATTGGGTCACTGCACACTGAACACATAGGTGTGCAGAGGCAACCCGGCGAACTGAAACATCTTAGTAGCCGGAGGAAGAGAAAGAAACATCGAACCCCCCAGTAGCGGCGAGCGAAAAGGGGCGAGCCCAAACCCAGCGTTCAACCTATCATTTAAAAGAGACACAAGTGATAGGTTGAGCGCTGGGGGTTGCGGGACTCCCATCAGAGCTGGCATTAGACCTAGCCGAAGCAGCCTGGAAAGGCTCGTCACAGAAGGTAACAACCCTGTAGGCAAAAAGTTGAGACCAGCCGGGAGCATCCCAAGTACCACGGGGCACGTGGAATCCCGTGGGAATCCGGGAGGACCACCTCCCAAGGCTAAATACCCTATGCGACCGATAGTGAACAAGTACCGTGAGGGAAAGGTGAAAAGCACCCCGGGAGGGGAGTGAAATAGTACCTGAAACCGTGTGCTTACAAACAGTCAAAGCAC
>JALHFC010000350.1 GCA_022839445.1 Pelotomaculum sp. | reverse complement strand
ACAAGGAATTGCGGGGACATACCTGTTGATTCATTTGGGGTAAAAAGCGATTTTTAGATTGCAATGGAACCATAAGGTATGCCCTCTTGATTCGCGACAACGAAGTAAAAAAAGGAGGTTTGCTAAATGTTTATTCCTAAGAGGTTTCCAAGATTGTTAACGGTTATCACTTTATCAGCGCTTATTTTTGCCCTGGCCATATCCGGCGTCAATGCTTCTGCTGCCGGCGACAAAGTTTTTAACATCATTGAAATCACAAACTTTTACGGCATGCTGGAAGACGCCAACGGTGACCCGGTCGCTGCGGTTATGGCCAAAAACATTAAAGACATCGTTAACGGTAACCCGCACCGGACCCTGATCGTATCAGGCGGCGATAACTATCTAGGCTCGATTTTGTCCAATATGCTCCGAGGCGCCCCTGTAATGAGCGCTTTTAACAGTATCGGCGTGGCGGTTTCCACATTGGGCAATCATGAATTTGACTGGGGTCTAGATACCGTAACCAGAAACGTTGTGGCCGATTATCCGCATATTTGTTCCAACCTTTGACCCGTATAAAATATTTGAAAAGGACGGTGTCAAGATAGCAGTTGTCGGCGCAATTACGGAGGAATTGCCGGACCTGGTCAGGGCGGATTATGTCAAAGACTATGAAGTAGGAAGTATCATTGACAATGTAAGAGAAGCAGCCGAAGATGCCAGGGCGAATGGATGCCGGATTGTAATTGCCTTGCTCCATGAAGGGGACAACCTCGACGGCAAAACGGGAGTTGTTTTTGATGTCGCCGACCAGCTAGGGGGACCCGGAGGTGTTGTAGACGCTGTTTTAGGCGGACATACACACGATTTGGTAAATACCACCGCAACGAACAATACGCCGGTAGCCGTTGCAGAAACGCACGGCAAAGGTTTTATTGACATGCGGATTACCATGTCGGCGGACGGCGCGCTCGACTTTAACACGCGCTACATTGCCTGCGATACGGACAGCACAGTTTTCCCATATGGTTACAAGGCTGCGGCGCCGGCCGTTGACCAGGCAGTCCAGGATATTGTCGCTGGGGCCAAAAGAGAAGTAGACTCCATCGCCCGTGAAAAATTTGGCACAACCGATACCGGCTTAACCATTACCCAGGCAGATTCCCCCTGGGGTGAGTCCCA